>NZ_JBIBBM010000004.1:52392-195111 GCF_042900645.1 Streptomyces sp. NPDC012888
CGCCCCCCAAATTAAACAAAAACACCAGGGCGGGGGGGGGGGGGGCCGGCCCACAACCCTCCTTGGTGGGGCGGGGGGGGCCCGGGGGGGGGGGGGGGGGGGGGGGGCCGGGGGGCCCCCCCCCCCGCCGCCGTCGTCTTCCTCTCCCCCGGTCAGGAGATCGCGTACCACTGGCTGGCCCAGCCGGTGTTGATCGTGCTGGTGGACTGCTGGGTGAGGTCGACCCGGGCCGGCAGCGAGGTCTGGCCGGTCAGGACGGTGCTGTAGCGCAGGTTCGGCGGGGTCAGCCCGGCGTTCACCGAGATGCCCGCCCCGGTGGCCTTGAGGGTCAGCAGGTTGGTGGCCCACTCCCCGTTCAGCAGCAGGGCGACGAAGTACTGGCCGGGCTCGGCGGTGAACGGCTTGGTCAGGGCGAACGGCTTGGCGATCGGCTCGGTCATCAGCTGCGGCGAGATGTCCGCGGTGGCGGCCCGCAGG
Source organism: Streptomyces sp. NPDC012888 (assembly GCF_042900645.1). Taxonomy (NCBI): domain Bacteria; kingdom Bacillati; phylum Actinomycetota; class Actinomycetes; order Kitasatosporales; family Streptomycetaceae; genus Streptomyces; species Streptomyces sp. NPDC012888. Next base: position 52,870 of record NZ_JBIBBM010000004.1, read on the forward strand.
GTGCCGGACGCGTCGTACACCCCGAGGTAGCAGTCGGCCAGCCTGGCGCCAGGGTCGATCCCGGCCAGGCCGAGCCAGATGTTGGACCAGGGGGTGCGTTCCCGCAGGACGATCCGTACCAGGGTGATCCGGCCGCCGACCCCGGCCGAGGACTGGGCCGTGACGTGTCCGGCGTCGTTCGGGTCGCCCGTCCAGGCCAGCAGGTTCTGGTCCTGCGGCCGCGGCTCCGGGTCGAGCCGCTCGGCGCCGCTCTGGACCGGCGGGGGCGTCGCGGGGCCCGGCGGCGCGGCCGGGGCGGTGCAGCCAGCCAGCAGGGCCGCGGCGAGGGTGGCGGCCGCCAGGCCGGCGGCGGTACGGGTGGTGCGCATGGTCCCCCCTGAGACACACGGGTTGCTGTGGGGGACATGGTCTCAGCTGCCGCACGGGCCGCCTTGGCGCGGTGGGAACCGTACGGCGCCGACGGGTGTCTTCACGGGTGTCAGCTCTGTCCCCTTCATCCGGAGAAACCGGGGGACGTCATGGATCACCTCCTTCGCATACGCCGTCGGCAGCTCGTGGCGCTGGTCACGGGTGCCCTCCTCACCGCCGGAGTCGGCCTGGCCGCTCCGGCCTCGGCACGGATCCCGTCCGCGGCCCCGGCCGCGGCCCTCACCCAGACACCTCAGGTGGTGAACGCCCGCTGGGGCGGCCACTGCACCTTCGACCGGCTGGTCATCGACGTCAAGGGCTACGTGCCCGAGGTCGGCGTCCGCCGCGCGGCCAAGCTGTACTACGACGGGTCCGGCAAGCCGGTCCCGCTCGCCGGGAAGTACTTCCTGGAGATCAGGCTGCATCCCGCCCAGGCCCACGACGACGCCGGCCGCTCCGTCTACCGGGGGCCCAAGCTCCTGCGGATCTGGCTGCCCAAGCTCAAGGGCATCGCCATGACCGGCGACTACGAGGGATACGTGACCTTCGGCGCCGCCTTCGACACGTATCCGGTCTACAAGTCGCATCGGCTGCACGGGCCGGAACGGTTCGTGCTGGACGTCGCCCACCGCAACGTCTGCTGAACACCGGGCCCGGCCCGCGGGACACCGCGGGCCGGGTGACCGCAGGCACTCGGAGGCGCGGCAGGGCAAACGCCCCGGTATGTGACGGGCGGGTTGTGACGACTCCTCATGGACCACTACTGTCGTCTGGCCTTGGTGTTCGGGAAACCGGTGGAAAACCGGTGCGGCCCTCGCCACTGTGATCGGGAAGTCCGGCTCCATCCCTCGGGAAGCCACTGGGCTGTCGGGAGACCGGCTGCCCGGGAAGGCGGAGTCAGGGCGGCAGCACCCGTGAGCCAGGAGACCGGCCGGGGCGCGTTGTCCATCCACGAGGTGCTGGAGAGGTCTCCCCACTCATGCATATCGCCGAGGGCTTCCTGCCCCCTCTGCACGCGGCCGCCTGGGGCGCCGCATCCGCTCCCTTCGTCGTCCACGGGGTCCGCGCGCTGACGCGCGAGGTGAAGGCCAACCCCGAGAGCACCCTCCTGCTCGGCGCGGCCGGAGCGTTCACCTTCGTCCTGTCCGCCCTGAAGATCCCCTCCGTGACGGGCAGTTGCTCCCACCCGACGGGCACGGGCCTGGGCGCCATACTCTTCCGGCCGCCGATCATGGCGGTGCTCGGCACGATCACCCTGCTGTTCCAGTCGCTGCTGCTGGCGCACGGCGGACTGACCACCCTGGGCGCCAACGTCTTCTCCATGGCCATCGCCGGCCCCTGGGCGGGCTACGCGGCCTACCGGCTGCTCAGGAAGTCCGGCACCCCGCTGATGGTCTCGGTGTTCTTCGGCGCCTTCCTCGCCGACCTGGTCACCTACTGCGTGACCTCGGTCCAGCTGGCGCTGGCCTTCCCCGACCCGGGCAGCGGCTTCGCGGGCGCGCTCGCCAAGTTCGGCGGCATCTTCGCGGTCACCCAGATCCCCCTGGCGGTCAGCGAGGGCCTGCTCACCGTCCTGGTGATGCGGCTGCTGATGCAGTCCAGCAAGTCGGACCTGGTCCGGCTGGGTGTCGCCACGTTCACGAAGAAGCAGGAGGCCACGGTCTGATGGCGGGCATGTCGAAGAACGCGAAGATCAACTGGCTGCTGCTGCTCGTGGTGGCCGCGCTGGCCGTCCTGCCGCTCGCGCTGGGGCTGGGCGAGGGCAAGGAGGAGCCGTTCACCGGCGCCGACGCGCAGGCGGAGGCGGCGATCACCGAGTTGCGGCCGGACTACGAGCCGTGGTTCTCCCCGCTGTACGAACCGCCCTCCGGGGAGGTCGAGTCGGCGCTGTTCGCGCTGCAGGCGGCGATCGGCGCGGGCGTGCTCGCGTACTACTTCGGTCTGCGCCGCGGCCGCCGGCAGGGCGCGGCCGCCGCCGGGAACACCACCGCGGAGTCCTGAATCCGTGCTGCCGATCGACGCGGCCGCGCACAGCAGCCGCTGGCGGCGCCGCCACCCCCTGGAGAAGGCCCTGCTGGGCCTGGGGCTGACGGTCAGCGCCGTCTCCCTGCCGGCCTGGCCCGGCGGGCCGCTGGTGGCCGCCGCCACCCTCACGGTGCTGCTGGGCCCGGCCGGGGTCTCGGGGCGGCAGCTGTGGCGGGCGTTCCGGCTGCCGCTGGGCTTCTGCCTGACCGGGGCCGTGCCGCTGCTGTTCGCGGTGGGCGGCCCGGCCGGCTGGGTGTCGCTGGCCCCGGACGGACCCCGGCACGCGGCGGAACTGCTGCTGCGCACCTCGGGCGCCTCGCTGGGGGTGCTGCTGTTCGCGTTCACCACGCCGGTCTCGGACGTGCTGCCGCGGCTGGTCCGGGCGGGGGTGCCGGCGCCGGTGGTGGACGTCGCGCTGGTGATGTACCGGATCGGTTTCCTGCTGCTGGACTCGCTGGCGCAGGTCCGCCGGGCCCAGGCCGCGCGCCTCGGCCACACCGGCCGGGCGGCGCTGTGGCGTTCGGTGGCCGGACTCGCCGCCACCGCGTTCGTCCGCGCCTTCGACCGTGCCGGGCGGCTGCAGTCCGGGCTGGCCGGGCGCGGCTACGACGGCACGCTGCGCGTACTGGTCCCGGACGCCGAGGTGTCGTGGCGGTTCCTGGCCGCGTCGGCGGCCCTGCTGGGAGCGGTGGTCTCGCTCACGCTCGTACTGGAAGGCATGTGGTGGTGAAACCGGTCGTGGAGCTGTCGGGGGCGAGTTACGCCTACGAGGACGGCCCCGAGGTGCTGTCCGGGGTGGACTTCGGGATCGCCGAGGGCCGGGCGCTGGCCCTGCTCGGCCGCAACGGCAGTGGCAAGACCACGCTGATGCGGCTGCTCAGCGGTGGTCTGCGGCCGGCGTCGGGCCGGCTGCTGTTGGACGGCTCGCCGGTGGCGTACGACCGGGCCGGGCTGACCCGGCTGCGGACCTCCGTGCAGCTGGTCGTGCAGGACCCGGACGACCAGCTGTTCGCGGCCTCGGTGGAGCAGGACGTGTCCTTCGGGCCGCTGAACCTGGGCCTGCCGGAGCCGGAGGTCCGGGCCCGGGTCGAGGAGGCCCTGTCCGCCCTGGACATCACCGCCCTGCGGGACCGCCCCACGCACCTGCTCTCCTACGGCCAGCGCAAGCGGGCGGCGATCGCGGGGGCGGTGGCGATGCGGCCGCGGGTGCTGGTGCTGGACGAGCCGACGGCCGGGCTGGACCCGGACGGGCAGGAGCGGCTGCTGGCGGTGCTGGCGAGCCTGACGGACACGACGGTGGTCATGGCCACGCATGACGTGGACCTGGCGGTGCGGTGGGCGGACGACGCGGCGGTGCTCACGCCGGCGGGGATCCGTACGGGGCCTGCGGCGGAACTGCTGGCCGATCCGGAGCTGTTGGCCGCGGCGCGGCTGCGGCAGGCGTGGTCGCCGGCGGTGACCGCGTTCCTCCGCTCCCGCGGCCTCCTGGGCTCCGCCCCACCTCCCCGCACCCCGGAAGACCTGTCCACCCTCCCCTGACGGCCGCGGCACGGCGGCCAGGGACGCGGGGAACCGCGCGACAGGCCCCCACCGGCCCGCAGCCGGGGTACGAGCCGGGGCGGGGTGGCGCCGGCGCCGGGGCCGGGCACGCGCCGGGGCCGGGGCGGGGGCTCGGGGCGGGCCGCCTAACATGGCGGCATGTCGTTGCCGCATGCGATTCTCACCGCCCTGCTGGAGCGGCCGTCGTCCGGGCTGGAGCTGACCCGGCGGTTCGACAGGTCCATCGGCTACTTCTGGTCGGCCACGCACCAGCAGATCTACCGCGAGCTGGGCCGGCTGGAGGAGGCCGGTCTGATCCGGGCGCTGCCCAGCGAGCAGCCCGCCCGAGGCCAGCGCAAGGAGTTCGAGGTGCTGGCCGCCGGGCGGGACGAGCTCGCCCGGTGGGTCGGGGAGAGCGCCGACCCGAAGGCGATCCGGGACCCGCTGCTGCTGCGGATCCGGGCCGCGGCCGTGGTCGGCACGGGCGGCCTCGCGGCGGAGCTGCGCCGGCACCGGGAGCTGCACGAGCGGCAGCTGGCCTCCTACCGGGCGATCGAGGAGCGGGACTTCCCGCCGGAGCGCCGCAGTTCGGACGAGGACCGGCTGCGCCGGCTGGTCCTTCGCGGGGGCATCGAGCTGGAGACGTTCTGGCTCCGCTGGCTGGAGGAGGCCGTGGCCGAGGTGGACGGCATGGCCGGCGAATGACTCCGCCCCGCCGCGGCCGGGTGGCCGCGCGGGGCGGGTGCGGGGGCCGGAGCCCAGGGGCCTTACTTGTTCAGCGAGGTCCAGAACTCGTCGAACGACATCAGCTTGTCACCGTCGAAGTCCTTCGCGGCGATGACCGCCTCGGCGACCGGCCCGGTCACCGCGAAGTCGCCCATGGCCGCCATGGCCTCGCGGTACTCCGCGGCCGTGACGAAGCCGTCGCCGTCCTTGTCGAAGCGACCGAACGTCGCCTTGGCGCTCTCGATGTCCGCCACTGGGATCCACCCCTTCTTGGTGCTTGTTGACCGGCTCAGGGTAGCGGCAGCCCGTCCGGTCGCACCCCGGGGGTACGGCGTCCGTATCCGGACTACCGGAAGATGCCGGTGTGGCCCAGCGAGTACCGGCCCGGCTGCGGGTAGACGGCGAGGCCGTGCGGGCCCCCGCCGACCGGGATACGGGCCAGCTGCTTGCCGGTGGTGGTGTCGATGGCGTACACCTCGCCGTCGTACCGGCCGGACAGCCACAGCACCCGGCCGTCGGCCGAGACCCCTCCCATGTCGGGGCTGCCGCCGTCGGGCAGGGTCCACTTCTTGGTGAGCCGGTCCTGGGCGAAGTCGAAGACCGAGATGGTGCCCTCGCCCCGGTTGGAGACGTACATCTCCTTGGAGTCGCGGCTGACGTAGAGGCCGTGGCAGCCCTTGCCGGTGGGCAGCAGCTTGGGCACGGAGAACTTCTCGCCGTCCAGGACCCACATGCCGTGGGCCATCATGTCGGCGATGTAGAAGGTCTTGCCGTCCGGGGAGATCTTCACGTCCTGCGGCATGGCGCCCTCGAACGGGATCTTCTGCTGGGCGATCACCTCCATCTTCTCGGTGTCGACCTTCAGCAGTTCGCCGGAGAACTCGCAGGAGACGATGAAGTAGCGGCCGTCCGCGGAGAAGTCGGCGTGGTTGACGCCGTAGCAGGTGACGGGGACGGTCTTCACCCGGTCCATGGTGTGCGGGTGGCGGAACACCAGCTCCCGGTCCATCGAGGCCATGACGACCGCGTACTTGCCGTTGGGGGTGAAGTACAGGTTGTAGGGGTCGTGCACCTCGACCGGTTTGCCGGCCTCGCCGGTGGCCGGGTCGATGGGGGTGAGCGTGTGGCCGCGGTTGTTGTTGACCCACAGCGTCTTCATGTCCCAGGAGGGGACGACGTGCTGCGGCTGGACGCCGACCGGGATGGTGTCGATCACCTTGTACGTCGCCGGGTCGATCACGGAGACGGTGTTGGAGGCGGTGTTCGGCACGTACACCCGGGAGGGGAAGTCCTTGACCACCGGGGAGAGCCGGTTGGGCCGGTCCGCCGCGTACACGTCGTTGGGGTCCAGCAGGGGCGGCATGCCGGGCAGGCCGGGCGGGACGGCGGGCACCGCCTTGGCGGGCTTGCCCACGCCCTTGGTGCCGAGCGCCTCGGGCACGCCCTCGTCTGCGGATCCGCAGCCGGCCAGGGCGGCGAGGAGCAGGCCGGCGAACAGCACGGTGGCCTTCCGGGGAAGGCGGGTGGTGGTCATGGGGTCAGCAGCTCCGTGGTGGTCACCGCGCGCAGGTGCCGGCGCGCGAGTTCTTCGAGGAGGGCGGGCATCGCCTCGACCGTGTCCGCGTAGCCGAAGTGCAGGCTCACCACGGATCCGCCGCGGACGGCCCGGGTGGTGTTGCGGACGACGGCGGCGGCGCCGGGCGAGGTGAAGTCGAGCGGGTCCACGTCGTAGGAGAGGACGTGCGGGTATCCCGCCCGCTCGGCCAGTCTCCGGACGAGGGGGGAGGCGTGGCGGGCCCGGGACGGCCGGAACCAGGGGCCGATGGAACCGGTGAGGCGTTGCAGGCGCCGGGCGCAGTCGGTGATCTCCGCGTACGCCTCGGCCTCCGGCATGGCGTTGATGTCGAGGTGGCGCTGGGTGTGGTTGCCGAGTTCATGGCCGCCGTCCAGGACCAGCCGGGCCAGCTCCGGGTGGGCGTCGAGCCATGAGCCGACGGCCAGTACGGTCAGCCGCGCGCCGGCCCGGCGGGCCTCGGCCAGCACCGACCGGGCGGTGGCGGGGTCGCCGTTGCCGTGGAAGGTGAGGGCGACGCGGGGACGGTCGCGGAGGCCGTGTTCGATCTGGGCGGGCTGCCCCGGCCAGGCACGGGGCGCGGGGGCGGGCGCGGGGGCGGCGGCGGGCCGTCGGGCGGCGGGCGGGGCCGCCGGCGGGGTGGTCCGGCCGGGGGGCGGGGCGCCCGTGCCGCAGGCGGCGGTGAGGGCCCCGACGGCGGCCGCGGCACCGGCGCGGAGGGTGGTGCGGCGGTCCGGGTAACTGAGCACCTGCCCATTTAAGAGCCGGATGGCGCGGAAGGTAATGATTGACCCAATTCGGGACCTTCGCGGCGGTGGCCCGTTCGGGCGTCTGTCCGTTATTCGATCAACGAATTACACTGAGCGTTCGATAGTTATTCATGGATTGCGAGGTGAGTGGCTCAGCTCACCTAGGATTTAACGCGAAACTCTTACTATCTGCACACTTATGTCCGAGTCGGGACTTTTGGCGTTCGGGCGCCCGTCTGCCATAGTCGGAATCGCGCCTTCCCATTGACCCGAGCGAAGCCGCACACGCCGAGGATCCACACCCCAAAGATCCTCGGCGCACCCATGAAGCCCCCGCAGCGCCCGACCACGGCGACAGGGGGCTTCAGGCGTCTCAGCGGTCCGCCACCCGCATCTCGAACCAGGTGACCTTCCCGCGGGGCAGCAGGTCCGCCCCCCAGCGGTCGGAGAGCTTGTCGACCAGGAAGAGTCCCCGGCCGGTGGTGTCCATCTCCTGGACGGGCATCAGGCAGGGCAGGCCTCGCGAGGGGTCGCGCACGTCGACCCGGATCCAGCCGCGCCGCCGGTGCAGCCGCAGGCCGAACGAGCGGGCCCCGGTGTGCCGCACCGCGTTGCCCACGAGCTCGGAGACCAGTAATACCGCGTGTTCGGCGATCTGCGGGGACAGGCCCCACATCCGGACCACCACGTACTGGGTGAGCCGGCGCGCCGTGCCGGCCGACTCGGGGAGGGACGGCAGGGTGACCTCCGCCTCCGCCGGGTTCCCGTACGACTCCAGGGCCTTCAGCCCCAGTTCGTCCTCCAGAGCCGCCGACAGCCGTAAGGCGGAAGCGCCGTTGCGCTGCCGCGGTTGTTCCACACCCTCCAGGCCCGCCATGCACCCATCATGGACGGCACACCGGCCCGTCCGGGCCCTTCCCCGTGAAAAGACCCCTCGGAACCGGGGGCTCCGAGGGGTCCGACTGTCATATGCGGCAGGCAAGCGGAGGGCGACGGGACCCGCCCTGACCTGCGGCGGACCGGGGCCGGACGACCATCACGGAGAGTGGATCTCCACTCACGCTTAAGGCTGCCTTAAGCCGGGCCTAATCCACCCCCAGGGAGGAACCCGCCCGCGCCTAGAGGAACTTGGCCTTCCCCGGCCCCTCCTCGACGAAGCTGCGCATGCCGCGCTCGCGGTCCTCCGTGGCGAACAGGCCCGCGAACCAGTTGCGTTCGATGGCGAGGCCGGTGTCGATGTCCGCCTCCAGACCGGCGTCCACGCACTCCTTCGCCGCCCGGAGGGCGATCGCCGGGCCCTGGGCCAGCTTCGCCGCCCACGCGTGCGCCTGCGCGTACACCTCGGCGGCCGGGACCACCCGGTCGACCAGGCCCAGGGTCAGCGCCTCGTCCGCCTTCACCATCCGGCCGGTGAAGATCAGGTCCTTGGCCTTCGAGGGGCCGATCAGGCGGGACAGGCGCTGGGTGCCGCCCGCGCCCGGGATCAGGCCGAGCAGGATCTCCGGCTGGCCGAGCTTGGCGTCCTCGGCGGCGATCCGGTAGTCGGCGCACAGCGCCAGCTCGCAGCCGCCGCCCAGCGCGTAGCCGGTGACGGCCGCCACCACGGGCTTGGGGATCCGGGCCACGGCGGTGAAGGCGTCCTGCAGGCCCCGGGACCGCGCGACCATCGCCGCGTGGTCCATCACCTGCATCTCCTTGATGTCCGCGCCCGCCGCGAACACCTTCTCGCCGCCGTAGAGGACCACCGCGCGCACGTCGGCGCGGTCGGTGGCCTCCACGGCGAGCTCGCGGAGCCGGTCCTGGGTGGCGATGTCCAGGGCGTTCATGGGCGGGCGGTCCAGGCGGATGGTGCCGACGCCTTCGGAGACTTCGAGAGAGATGGTCATACGGGCACGTTAGTACCCGTTAACCGTCTCCCGGGAGTGGGGCTACGCGATCCACTCCGCCCAGGACATGTTCCAGCCGTTGAGACCGTTGTCCGGGGCGATCTGCTTGTCCTTGGAGTTCTGGACGATCACGACGTCGCCGATCAGCGAGTTGTCGTAGAACCAGGCCGCCGGCGCGTCGGGGTCCCCGGCGCCGCGCACGTCGCGCAGGCCCACGCAGCCGTGGCTGACGTTCGCCGAGCCGAAGGTGGACGAGGAGGCCCAGTAGTTGCCGTGCACGAAGGTGCCGGAGGTGGACAGCCGCATGGCGTGCGGGACGTCCTTGATGTCGTACTCGCCGCCGAAGCCGACGGTCGCGCCGTTCATCCGGGTCACCTTGTACTTCTCGCTGATGACCATCTGGCCGTTGTACGTGGTGGTCGACGGGGCGCCGGCGGTGATCGGCAGGTTCTTGATCACCTGGCCGTCGCGGACGACCTGCATCTGGTGCGTGCTCGCGTCGACCGTGGAGACCTGGGAGCGCCCGATCCTGAAGGTCACGGTGCGGGTCTGCTTGCCGTAGACCCCCGGCCGGCCCTCGACACCGTCCAGGTTCAGCTTGACGGTGACCTTGGTGCCCGGCGCCCAGTACTTCTCCGGGCGGAAGTCGAGCCGGTCGTTGCCGAACCAGTGGCCCTCGACCCGCACGGCCGGTTCGGCGGTCACGGTGATCGCCTTCTCGACGGCCGCCGGGTTCGTGATGCCGCGGCTGAACTCGACGGAGACCGGCATGCCGACGCCGACGGTGGCGCCGTCCTCGGGCGTGTAGTGGCCGATGAAGGTGTTCTTCGGGGTCAGGGTGGTGAAGCTGACGTCCTTCGCGGACTCCCGGCCCGCCGCGTCCCTGGCGACCGCGTGCACCTTGTACGTGGTGGCCGAGCCCAGGTGCCTGACGGGCTCCCAGCTGGTGCCGTCGGCGGACAGCTTGCCCTCGACGGCGTTGCCCTTGGTGTCGGCGACGGTGACCGTGCTGAGCTTGCCGCCCGCCGCGGTGACCTTCAGTACGCCGCTGGTCGCGACCTCCTTGGCGCCGTCGTCGGGTTTGACGGTCACCACCGCCTGGGAGGCCTCGGTGCCGGCCTGGCCGGCGTTCTGGCCCTTGGCCTTGCCGTCGTCACCGCCGGCGCTCCCGGCGTTCCCGCCGTTGCTGCACCCGGTGAGCAGCAGGACGGCCCCCAGCAACACCGCCGAAAAGGCGCGTATCGGCTGCAGGTTCACTCTTCTCTTCTCCCATGTCCCCCGCGCGCGGACAGTCGCGCGCATATGGCCACAGGTAACCACACAGGGGAATGACGAAGAGCCACGGCCTTGTCACCGTTCAGTTCCAATGACGGCGGGCGCGCTAGGCGAGGGCAGAGCCCGCGATCCAGTCCACCCAGGACATGTTCCAGCCGCCCAGCCCGTTGTCCGCGGCGACCGTCTTGTCCTGTGAGTTGACGACCTCGACCACGTCCCCGACGAGGGTGCGGTCGAAGAACCAGCCGGCCGGGGTGGCGGAGCTGCCGCCCTTGTCGTCGCGCAGGCCGATGCAGCCGTGGCTTGTGTTGACGGAGCCGAAGGTGTCGGGGTGGGCCCAGTAGTTGCCGTGCAGGAAGGTGCCGGAGCTGGTGAGGCGGAGGGCGTGGGGCACGTCGGGGATGTCGTACTCCCCCTTGCCCTCCTCGGTGGTGAAGCCGACGGTGGCGCCGTTCATCCGGGTGACGTCGAACATCTCCATCACCACCATCTTGCCGTTGTAGGTGGTGGTCTTCGGGGCGCCGGCGGTGACCGGGACCGTGGAGAGGACCTCGCCGTCGCGCCGGACCGTCATCGTGTGGGCCTCGGCGTCGACGGTGGAGACCTGGTGCCGGCCGACGGTGAACCGGACCTTCTTGTTCTGGATGCCGTACGAACCGCGGGCGCCCTCGACGTCGCGGAGCTTCATGTCGATGGTGACCTCGGTGCCGGGGCGCCAGTACTGCCGGGGACGGAAGTCGAGGCGGTCCCTGCCGAACCAGTGGCCGGACACCTCCTGGACCGGGTCGGAGGTGACGGTGATGGCGCGTTCGACGTCGGCGCGGTTCTCGATGGCCTTGTTGAACCGGAAGGAGATGATCATCCCGGTGCCGACGGTGGACCGGTTCTCGGGCTTGAAGTAGCCGATGAACCGCTCCTCGGGCACGTAGGTGGTGAAGGTGGTGTGCCGGGCCAGGCGCCGGTCGTGCCCGTCCACGGCCACCGCGTCCACGGTGTACTTGGCGGCCAGCGCGAGCCGCCCGTACGCCGGGTCGGGGCTCCAGCTGAGGCCGTCCGCCGCGATGGAGCCGGGGACCCGCTCCTCCTGGGCGTCCTCGACCTTCGTCACCACCACCCGCTCCAGCCGCCCTTCGGGGACGGTCACCGACAGGGCCGTGTCGGCCGGCACGGCCTTGGCGTTGTCGTCCGGGGTGATCCGGATCGCCTCCTCCGGGGAACGCGGCTTCCCGGGCAGCTGCACCTCGACCGGGGAACCGCCGTCCGGGGTACAGCCGGCCAGTCCGCCCAGCAGCCCCGCCCACGCCACCACGGCGACCGCACCCGCCGCTGCCCGCATCGCCCGCTCGGACGTCAGAAGTCTCACGGTCCGTCCAACGACGGGCCCCCTTATGGGGAAACGTGAGCGCGGGCCACGTTCCTGGCAGTGCCATCCGGGCAGAACAGGAAAAGGAGGAGACGGGGGCGGGCCCCGGCCGGGACGCCGGGGCCGCACGCCTGCCCCCGCCGTGACCTTCGAGCCGTGGAGGCGGGCAGGTGTCGAGCGCAGCCGAGCAAGACGAGGTGGTGGAGGGCGGCCCAGCCGTGCCCGCGCCACTGGTGAACGGGCGGGTACGGACGGCGCCCGCGCGCCCGGGGCCGCCGGTGTGGCCGGGGTCCTCCCATCCGCTGGGGGCCCGCTACCGGGCCGGCCCGGACGGGGTGGCGGGGACGAACTTCGCGCTGTGGGCGCAGGGCGCCGAAGCGGTGGAGCTGTGCCTGTTCGACGCGGCGGGCAACGAGACCCGGTGCCCGCTGGCCGAACTGACGCACGAGATCTGGCACGGCTTCGTGCCCGGCGTGGGGCCGGGCCGGCGGTACGGGTTCCGGGTGCACGGCCGGTGGGACCCGTGGACGGGCGCCCGGTACAACCCGGCGAAGCTGCTCCTGGACCCGTACGCGCGGGCCGTGGACGGCGACTTCACGCTGCCCCCGGAGGTGTACGGGCACGTCCGGGACTGGCCACAGCAGTACATCGCGGACACCGTCCGCGACGACCGGGACTCGGCGCCGTTCGTACCGAAGGGGGTGGTCGTCCACGATGACGACGACTGGGCGGACGACGTCCGGCCGAAGACCCCGTGGGCGGACTCGGTCATCTACGAGCTGCACGTGCGCGGGTTCACCATGCGGCACCCGGACGTCCCGCCGGAGCTGCGCGGCACGTACGCGGGGCTCGCCCACCCGGCCGCGATCGAGCACCTGACCGGGCTCGGGGTGACCGCGGTGGAGCTGCTGCCGGTGCACCAGTTCGCGCACGAGGACCACCTGCTGCGGCGGGGCCTGCGCAACCACTGGGGCTACAACTCGATCGGCTACTTCGCCCCGCACGCCGGGTACTCCTCCAGCGGGACGGCCGGGCAGCAGGTCGGCGAGTTCAAGCGGATGGTGCGGGCCCTGCACGCGGCCGGGATCGAGGTGATCCTGGACGTGGTCTACAACCACACCGCGGAGGCGGGCGAGCTGGGGCCGACGCTGTCGCTGCGCGGCATCGACAACCGGGGCTACTACCGGCTCCAGAACGACCAGCGGCGCTACGCCGACTACACGGGCTGCGGGAACACCCTGCACGCGGGCCGCCCGCACGTGCTGCGGCTGATCACCGACTCGCTGCGGTACTGGGTGACGGAGATGGGGGTGGACGGTTTCCGCTTCGACCTGGCGGCGGCGCTGGCCCGGTCGATGCACGACGTGGACATGCTCTCGCCGTTCCTGGCGGTGATCGCCCAGGACCCGGTGCTGCGCCGGGTGAAGCTGATCGCCGAGCCGTGGGACGTGGGCGCGGGCGGCTACCAGGTGGGCGCGTTCCCGCCGCTGTGGACCGAGTGGAACGACCGGTACCGGGACGCGGTCCGCGACTTCTGGCGGGGCGCGCTGCCCGACGTACGGGACCTCGGGTACCGGCTGTCCGGCTCCAGCGACCTGTACGCGTGGGGCGGGCGGCGGCCGTACGCCTCGGTGAACTTCGTCACCGCACACGACGGGTTCACCCTGCGAGACCTGGTGAGCTACGAGCGCAAGCACAACGAGGCCAACGGGGAGGAGAACCGGGACGGCACCAACGACAACCGGTCGTGGAACTGCGGGGCGGAGGGTGAGACGGACGACGCCCGGATCACCGCGCTGCGCCGGCGGCAGCTGCGGAACCTGCTGACCACGCTGCTGCTGTCGACCGGGGTGCCGATGCTGGTGGCGGGGGACGAGTTCGGGCGGACCCAGGGCGGCAACAACAACGCGTACTGCCAGGACAACGAGACCGGGTGGGTGGACTGGTCGCTGCTTCAGGAGCCGGGCTGGGCGAACCTGTTCGCGCTGGCGAGGCGGCTGCTCGCGCTGCGGCGGGCGCATCCGGTGCTGCGCCGGCGGGCGTTCTTCTCGGGCCGGCCGCAGGGTGCGGACGGGCTCCGGGACCTGGCCTGGTTCACCCCGGCGGGGGCGGAGATGACCGAGCGGGACTGGTACGCGCCGGCGGCCGCGCTGGGGCTGTACCTGTCGGGCCGGGACATCCCGGGGCGGGACGAACGCGGCCGGCAGGTGACCGACGACAGTTTCCTGGCGCTGCTGCACGGCGGGGACCGGCCGGTGCCGTGGGTGTTGCCGGGTCCGCCGTGGGCCTCGGCGTACGAGGTGGTGGTGGACACCTCGCGGGAGGAGCAGTCGGCGGCGCCGGCGGAGCGGCACCCGGGCGGCCGGACCATCACCGTGCCGGCCCGGTCGGTGCTGCTGCTGCGCGTGGCGGACTGAGCGGCGGGCCTGCGGGCGGGGGCGGCGCGGTTCGGGGGCCGCGGGGTCGGCGGGCCGCGCGGTCGGCGGGCCGCGCGGTTCCGGACGTGCCCGGGCATCCGGAGGGGGAACATCCACACGTCCTGCGATGATGTGTGCGATCCGGGGACGTCATGGGGACGAGGGGTGTGCGAATGGCGAGTGTCCAGACCGCGCTGCGGGAGCTGCGCGGGGCGCAGAAGTCTGCGAAGGGGGTGTCGCTCTACTCGCGGTTCGTGAACCGGCCGGCCGGCCGGTACCTGGCCGCCGGCGGTCACGTCCTCGGGCTCACGCCGAACCAGGTGACGCTGATCAGCGCGGCCTTCAGCTTCGCCGCCGTGGCGGCCGTCGCGTTCGCCGCGCCGTCCTGGGGTCTGGGCATCGCCGTGTGGGCCGCACTGGCCGTCGGTTTCGCCTTCGACTCGGCCGACGGGCAGCTGGCCCGGCTGCGCGGCAGCGGCAGCGCGGCCGGCGAGTGGCTGGACCACGTGGTGGACGCCGCAAAGCTCACCGCCCTGCACTCCTGCGTGCTGATCGCGTTCTACCGGTTCCCCGAGGCGTACGGGACGGCCGGGGACGGCTGGCTGCTGGTGCCGCTGGGCTTCCAGTTCGCGGCGGTGGTGACCTTCTTCGGCGGTCTGCTGACGGAGAAGCTCAAGCCACGGCCCGAGCCGGGCAGCCCCGCCACCGCGCCGTCGACGCTGCGCGCGGTGGCCCTGCTGCCGGTGGACTACGGGGTGTTCTGCCTGGTCTTCCTGCTGCTCGGCGGGGGTCCGCTGTTCGCCTGGGCCTATGCGGCGCTGGGTGCGGTCGCGGTCCTGTTCCTGCTGGCGTTCCTCGCCAAGTGGTTCCGGGAGCTCAGCGCAGTTCGGCGGTGACCGGGGCCAGCGGTTCCGTCAGGGCCGGTCCCGCGAGGGCGTCCAGGGCCCGACGGAGCTGGGTGCTGGAGGTGTGCACGGTGTACGGGAAGTAGACGACGTCCACCCCGACCGCCGCGAAGTCCGCCTCCAGCTTGTCGCCCTTGGCGGTGCCGCGCCAGTCGTCGCCCTTGAACAGGACGTCGAAGCGGACCTGCTTCCAGGTCTCGACCTTGTCGGGCACCGTCTCGACGAACGCGGCGTCGACGTACTTGACGCTGCGGACGATTTCCAGCCGTTCGACCAGCGGGATCATCGGGCGCCGGCCCTTGGCCAGCTCGGCCATCTCGTCCGAGACCACTCCGGCCACCAGGTAGTCGCACTGGCTGCGGGCGTGGCGCAGGATGTTCAGGTGTCCGATGTGGAAGAGGTCGTAGGCCCCCGGCGCGTAGCCCACTCGGTAGGGCCTGCGCGCGGGCGCACCTGTTTCGGACATGTCCTGCTCCGTCATCTGTTACCCCCCAGCGACCGCACCCCCCGGTGCGGTGGATTAGCAGACAATAGCGTGCACGTTCCGCGCCGTGCGGGTGAACGATTAGGGTGGCGTGCGCATCGACCAGGGGGGAAGGGGACGTTCAGTGTCCACATCCGGTCAGCGGCGCCTGCTGCTGGTATCCACCAACTACGCGCCCGAGCATGCGGGTATCGGTCCGTACGCCACACAGATCGCCGAACACTGGGCGAATTCCGGCCACGAGGCGCACGTCTTCGCCGGTATGCCGCACTACCCGTCCTGGTCGCTCGAGCCGGAGTACAAGGGGGCGCTCCGGCGCACGGAACGGCGCGCGGGGGTCGTCGTGCACCGGCGCGCGCACACCGTCCCGGCGCAGCAGACCGCCGTGAAGCGGGCCCTGTACGAAGGATCGATCCTGCTGCACGGTGCCGCGGCCCCGCCCCGGATGCCCAAGCCGGACGCGATCGTCGCGCAGATGCCCTCGCTGGCCGGCGGGGTGCTCGCCGCGCGGATGGCAGCGCGGTGGAAGGTCCCGTACGTCCCGATCGTCCAGGACCTGATGGGCGCGGCCGCGGCGCAGAGCGGCATCAGCGGCGGTGACAAGGCCGCAGCGCTGGCCAGCCGGGCCGAGGCGTACGCGCTGAAGCGGGCCACCCTGGTCGGCGTGATCCACGAGACCTTCGTGGACCGGGTCGTGCGCATGGGCGTGGACCCGGCGAAGATCCGCCTGGTGCCGAACTGGTCCCACGTGCCCTCCCCCACCAAGCCGCGCGGCGAGACCCGCCGGCACCTGGGCTGGGCGCCGGGCCGGACCGTGGTCCTGCACTCCGGGAACATGGGCCTCAAGCAGGGCCTGGAAGTGCTGGTCGCGGCCGCCCGGCTCGACCCGGAAGTCCGGTTCGTCCTGATGGGTGACGGCAGCCAGCGCGGAGCTCTGGCCGAAATGTCCGCAGACGTACCGAACCTGGACATCATCCCCCCTGCCGCCGACGGCGAGTTCCCGGATATCCTCGCGGCGGCGGACGTGCTCGCGGTCACGCAGCACGCGGCTGTGCTGGACATGAGCGTGCCGTCGAAGCTCACCTCCTACTTCGCGGCCGGCCGGCCCGTCGTCGCCTCCGTGGCGGCCGAGGGCGGCACCGCGCAGGAGGTGGAGCGTTCGGGAGCCGGCGTACTCGTGCCGCCGGAGGACCCGCACGCCCTGCTGAAGGCCGTACGTTCGCTGGCCGAGGACCCCTCGGCCGCGGACGCGCTGGGAGCGGCCGGGCCGCGCCACGTGGCGGCGCACCTGAGCCGTGAGGCGGGGCTGGCCCGCATCGACGCACTGATCGACGAAGTACTTGGGGGAACCCGCCCGTGACCGAGACGCACCGCCCGGCGGCGATACCGGCCGAGGACGAGCCCGACCTCCTCAGGGACCAGTTCCGGCAGCTCACCCGCTACCGGAAGCTGATCGGCGCCGGCATCGGCATCGGCCTGCTGGGCGGCGTGTACCTCGGCATATCCACGGCCGACACCTACGTCGCCACCGCCGACCTGGTGCTGCGCACCCCGACCGACGACCCGTTCAACCCGAGCATCGCCGCCGACAAGACGGTCAACATCGGTTCGGAACGGCAGACGGCGCTCTCCAGCTCCATCGCCGCGGAGGCCGCGAAGAAGCTGGGCCTGGCCGACACCGACCTCGGCGCGCTGCGCAGCGGCCTGCAGGTGACCAACCCGCCGCAGTCGATGGTGCTGAAGTTCACCTACACCGCCGCGGACCCCAAGGAAGCGGCCCGGCGGGCCAACGCCCTGACCGAGGCGTACCTGGCGAAGCGCCAGGAAGCGCTCGACGTCACCCGCGACAAGATGGTCAAGAGCTACAAGGACCAGCGGGACCCGGTCGCCAAGCAGCTCGACGACCTCACCAAGGAGATCGCCCGGATGCCGGCCGGCACGGCCCGGGACGCGGCGCTCTCCCAGAAGACCGACCTGCAGAGCAAGGTCGGCCAGTTCAACGGCCAGATCTCCAAGCTGGACGCGCTGGACATGACCCCCGGCCGGATCACCACCAAGGCCACGCCGCCCGGCTCTCCGGACGGCCCCGGCCTGCCCATGTCGCTGGCCCTCGGCGCGGCCGTGGGCCTGGCCCTGGGCCTGCTCGCCGCCTGGGTGCGGCTGGTGTTCGACCCGGCTCCGCGTTCCGACGGTGACGTGTCGCGGGCCCTGCGGGCGCCCGTGCTCGGCACCCTGCCCCGGGACCGGACCGGCGGCGGACCGCTGCTGGCCGCCGGCGAGGCCGATCCGCGGCTCGCCGAGGAGTACCGCTCGGTGGCCTTCCGGCTGGCCTACGACTCCCGGTTCGCCGACCGCCGGCGGCTGCTGGTGGTGGCCCCGCGCGGCTCCAGCGAGACGGCCGCCGCGGTCGCCGTGAACCTGGCCGCGTCGTTCGCCGAGACCGGCAAGGACGTCCTGCTGATCGAGGCGGACCTGCGCACCCCGGTCCTGGCCAGCCAGCTGCCCACGGACGCCGGCGGCCGGCCCCGGTGGAGCCAGATGCCCGGCGGGCCGGGCACCGGCGCGGCGGGCCAAGGCGAGAGCGACTGGCCCGACGGGCGGCAGCTCGCCGTGGACGCCGGCGAGTCCGGCTCCTTCGACCTCATCCCCGGCGAGCGGGTCCGCAACGTGGCCCGGGCACTCACCTCGCCGCGGGCGACCCGCCTGGTGTCCGAGGCCGACTCCCCCAACTCCACGGTGGTCGTGCTCGCCCCGCCGGTCCTGTCGTACGCCGACGCGCTGGCGCTGGTCGACCGGGTCGACGGCGTCCTGGTGGTGTGCGACCCGCGGGCCGTGCACCGCACCGACCTGGCCCGGATCCGCGAACTGATCAGCGGGGCCGGCGGCACGGTGCTGGGCGCGGTGCTGCACGGGCCGCTGCCCGGTGAGAAGCGCGGCCCCGGCGGCGGCAAGAGCCGCCGCAAGGGTTCCGGCCCGGCGGCCGCCGCCCCGGCTCCGGCCGCCCCGGCCGCTCCGGCCGCGGCGCGTCCGCGCCCGCCGCAGCCCGAGCAGCACATCCCGGGCGACGGCACCGACACGGTGGCCCTGCGCACGGTCCGCACCGGCCAGCGGTGAAGCTCCGCGCCCTCTCCTCCGTCCTCGACCAGGCCGCCTCCAGCGCCACCAACATCCTCGTGGTGGTGCTGGCGGCCCGGCTGTCCCCGGCGTCGGACTTCGCCGCCTTCTCGATGGTGTACGTGGCGTTCAGCGTGCTGCTGGGCCTGAACATGGCGTACGTCGGCCAGACGGTGGTACTGGAGCGGGCCGCGGAACGCCTCGGCACGGTGTGCCGGTCGGCGCTGGCCTTCACCGCGGCCGCGGCCGTGGCGGCGGGGGCCGCGCTCGCCGTGGTCGGGCTGCTGCTCGGCGGACCCGTCGGCACGGCCTTCCTCGCGCTGGGCCCCGTACTGCCCCTGGTCCTGCTCCAGGACGGGCTGCGCTACTGCTTCTCCGCGCTGCACCGGCCCGAACGGGCCCTGGCGGCTGACGCGGTGCGGCTGGCGTGCGCGGTGGCGGCGCTGGCCGTACAGCCGGAGGGGGCGTCGGCGGGGCGGCTGGTGCTGGTGTGGGGCCTGTCGGCGCTCCCGGCGCTGGCCCTCGGCCTGGCGCTGGTGTGGCCCTCGGTACGGGGGGCTCGTACCGAGCTCGGACCGTACCTGCGGCGGGGTCACCTCGGGCAGCGGTTCGTGGTGGAGTTCGCGGTGGGCAACGGCTCCAGCCAGCTGGCGGTGCTGGGGCTGGGGTTGTTCGCCACGCCGCTGGCGGTGGGCGCGCTGCGGGGCGCGACCACGCTCTTCGGCCCGCTGAACGTCCTGTTCAACTCGGCGAACGCGTTCGCACCGCCGGTGCTGGGCCGGCTGCGCGGCGGACGGGCCGTCGCCCGGGCCACGCTGGGCCTGGGCCTGGCCCTGGCCGCCCTGGCGGGCGGCACGGCCGCCGCGCTGTACGTCCTGCCCGAGCGGTGGGGCCGCGAACTGCTGGGCGACACCTGGCCGGCGGCGGCCGAGCTGCTGCCGGCGACGGGGGCGCAGTACGCGGTGATGGCGCTGGGCACGTGCGGGCTGCTGACGCTGCGGGTGCTGGCGCCGAAGGCCACGCTGTCCGTGCAGGTCGTCTTCTCGCTGCTGTCCGTGGCGTTCCTGCTGGCCGGCTACGCGGTGGGCGGCGTCACGGGCGCGGCGTGGGGCCTGGCCCTGGGCTCGGCCCTCAAAGCGGCAGCCGCCTGGCTCCGCGTCTCCCGCCTCCCCTGACCCCCTGGGCCCGCTGGCCCCCTGGGCCTTGTGGCCCACCTTGGCCTGGCGTACCCCCGTGGTTGCGGCCCGGGGTACCCACGCGGTTGCGGCCCGGGACGGCCCCGTCGTCCCCTGGTCCGGGGTACCCCCGCGGGCCCGGCCTGGGGGCGCCCCGCCGTCCCCGGATGCGGCCCGGTGGGGGCCGATCGCGCAGTTCCCCGCGCCCCTGACGGGGCGCCACCCCGGCCCCGGGTGCCCCGGTGCTCCGAACACGGACTGGGTCCCGGGTCACCCCGTCGTTCCCCGACTGCCGACCGGCTTTGGCGAGCGCGCAGTTCCCCCCGCCCCTGACGGGCCCGGTGTGGGCAGTCGTCCCGCAGGGCGGGACGGGTGGGCACACCGGGACACCCCCGCCCCGCCACCCGCACCCCCGCCCGACCGCGACCCCGCTCGCGGCCGGCCTGCGGACCGGCCGTGGCTGGCCGCGCAGTTCCCCGCGCCCCTGGCGGGGCGCCACCCCGGCCCGGGGTGTCCCGCTGCCGCCGAGCGCGGACTGCTGCTGCCCCCGAGCGCGGACAGGCCCGGCTGCCGACCGGCGGGGGCTGGTCGCCGCGCCCCTGGTGGGGTGGCGTACGGCGTGCGGGCCGGTGGGGCCGGTGGGATCGTGGGGAACGGGTGCGAGCCGCCTCCCGGGGGGATGTGGGCACGACACGGTACCGGCCCCCGGTGCGTTCGTGTGGCGGCGTGGCCACCCGTCCGTTTCTCTCCCCCGGTCCCGGTGTGCGACCCGCAAGGGGAAGCACATGAACCGGAGGGTCCTGTCGGGCGCGGTCGTGATCGCCCTGGCCCTGGGCGGCTGGACCGCCGGCACCGCGACGGCGGCCGGCGCAGCCCCCGGCGCACCGTCCGCGCCGTCCGGCCGTACCTGCACGGTGACGGAAGGCCCGGGTGGCCTGTTCGCTTTGTCGGGCAGCGGGTTCGAACCGGACGAAGTCATCCACGCCTTCGACTCCGACGACCAGCCCGCGGGGCAGACGACGGCCATCGTCGACGGCTTCTTCGAGATCACCGGCCTGCCGAACGACACCTACAAGCTCGAGTCGGTCCACAACGGCCAGCGCCACACGACCACCTCAAGTTCGTCCCGGACGACGACGGGGCGATCACCTAGGTTCTGTCTGACAAAGGATCTCGGGCTGGTTCGCGGAGGGCGCCCCGAGTCGACCTCACCGATGCCGCGCCACTGCTTGAGCTTGTTGATGCACCGCTCGATGGTGTCCGGCTGCTTGTCGGTCTCATGGTCGAAGGCAGGCGGTCGGCTTCCGAGGCCGAAGTGGTCGGTGCGGGACCAGTCGGCGAGTACGGGGTGTGTGTCCATTGCGGGCGCTTGGGGTGGCGTCAGTGGTTGGACCTGAGGGGAGAAGCGAAGTCGTGTTTCCGGGGCTTGGGGGATGCGCCTGAGGGGTCAGGGCGTGTTCAGCCCGAAGTTGTTGCTGCTGGCGTTGGTGGCATTCGGACTGTTAATGGCGTTTTGGGTGTTGATGTTGTTGAACATCGGGAGGATGCCGCTGAGGTTGATCGGGAGGACGGAGCCTGCACCGTCCTCGTCGGGCTCGTCGGGCTCGTCGCAGGGGGCACCCGTGATCGTGGTGGGGTCGCTGTCGGTGAGGATGGCGCTTCCGACTCGGTCCTCTTCGACTCTGACGGAGTTAGTTACCGAGCAGGGGGCGTTGTCGGCGATGTTCACGGTCACGATGAGCGTCCGGGGTTGGCTGGGGCGAATGAAGAACGCCACGCACGAGATGGTCTCACCGTTGTCGAGCACCGAACACGCACTGGCGAGGTTGCCCCTGAGCCCGGCCACGGTGAGGCCTGTGGGGAGATTGTCTGTGAGCTCCATGGTGCCGGTGTCCTCATCGCCGGTGTTGGTCAGCGTGATGGTGTAGACGCCCTGCACTCCCCGGGTGAAGTTTCCTTCGTGGCTTTTGTCGAGGCTCGGTACCGGTTGAGCGTGAGCGGGGGAGGCCGAGAGGGCGATGGGCCCGAGGGCGAGCGCCACTGCCGCCGAGATTGAAGCCATCCGCCGCTTCGAGCCGCGCGTGATCATCTGCCGTCACTCCTCGTTCGAAATTCGTTGCCGCCAGACCCCAGCGGGCCGCAGAGCCGATCAAGCCGAACAATACGGACCCAGAGACCCCTATATCCCCTCAAATCGGAAGGACAGGGCCATTTCGCCCGATTGATCGACCCCTGAGCGAGCGTGACCGGTGAGCTGCGCTAAGGCCTGTCAAATAATTGATCTTGTGGCAGGTCGAGGTGAGTTGACGGATGCGGCGTGGGAGCGGATAGAGCCCTTGTTGCCGCAGGTGGACGGGCGTGGTCGGCCGTGGCGTGATCACCGGCAGGTGTTCAACGGTGTGCTGTGGCGGTTGCGGACCGGGGCTCCGTGGCGCGACCTGCCCCAGCGGTATGGGCCGTGGCAGACCGTCTACGAGCGGTTCGCCCGATGGGAGGCGGACGGCACCTGGGCAAGGCTGCTGGAGCATGTGCAGGTCCGCGACGACGCGATGGGCCAGGTGGAGTGGGCCGTCGCCGTCGACTCCACGATCAACCGGGCCCACCAGCACGCCGCTGGCGCACGTAAAAGGGGGTTGCAGACGGGGACGAACTGGAAGATCCGGGCCGCTCGCAGACGCGCCAGGCCCTCGGCCGGTCCCGAGGCGGGCTGACCACCAAGGTCCACCTCGCCGTCGACGGCCGAGGCCTGCCGCTGTCCATCGTGCTCACGCCCGGCAACGTCAACGACGCCACCGCGTTCGGCCAGGTCCTCGACGGGATCCGCGTTCCGCGAGCCGGCACCGGCCGCCCGCGCACGACACCGACCCGGGTCCTGGGCGACAAGGCCTACTCCAGCCGGGTGATCCGGCACCTGCTGCGGCGGCGGGGCATCGCCGTCACGATCCCCGAGCGCCGCGACCAAGCGGCCAACCGCCAGCGTCGAGGCCGCACCGGCGGCCGACCGCCCGCCTTCCACACGGAGGTCTACCGCGACCGCAACGTGGTCGAACGATGCTTCGCACGCCTCAAGCAGTTCCGCGCGATCGCGACCAGGTTCGACAAGCTCGCCGACCGCTACCGCGCCGGAGCCATCCTGGCCTCACTGATCCTCTGGCTCCGCGAACCAGTCCGTGATCATTTGTCAGACACCCCCTAGGGCCCGGGCCAGACCTACGGGATCTCCGGCAGGGGCTTCCCGGAGGCCGAGACGGTCACGCTGCGGGACGAGCAGGGCGCCGTCGTGGACACGGGAGAGACCATCCAGGACGGAATAGACCGACCCGGCGGGGTCAGCGGAGGGAGACGGACTTGTCCGTGCGGTACGTGGCGACGAGCGCCAGGCAGAGCGCCGCGATGGCCACCCGCCCCGACGCCTGCAGCAGCGGTCCCCGCAGCAGGATGAAGGAGTACCCCGCGACCAGCGGGACCACGACCGAGAGCAGCGCTCCGGACGCGGTCCGCCGCACCGCCCTCGTGGCGTAGCGGCGGTCGATGCGGGCGGCCGCGTACCCCATGCCCATCAGCCCGGCCCCCATCCCCACCGCGCCGAAGTCGATCCACAGTTCGGCCCAGATCGGGGAGGACAGGTTGGTGTTGACGGTGCCCATCCACTGGCCGACCATCACGCCCGTGTCCCTCGGCTTGCCCGGCCAGACCGAGCGGGGCACCGCGAAGAACACCGAACCGGCCATCTGGCGGCCGTAGAAGTGGCCGGGGCCGGACTCGGCGAAGGTGATGGTGTTGGCGAACATGCCCACCTGGTCGTAGTCCTTCAGCGCCATCGGCTCCAGGAAGGACGTGGTCTCGACCGGCTTGTAGTTCTTCTCGTCGTAACGGAACCGGTCCGCGAACGGGAAGACCAGCAGCGCGATCACGACGGCCATGGACAGCGCCACCCGGTACATCGCCGCGCTCACCGGGAAGACCGTGAACAGCAGGGCGAACATCACGGTGAGGAACCAGTACCGCGGGTTCGAGATCGGGTTGTTGACCACCAGGTTCAGCGCGCACAGCGCCGCCCAGGTCGCGATCACCGTCGGCTTGCGGCGGGCGTACGTGGACGTGACCAGCCAGCGCGTGTACAGCAGCAGGGCGAGCAGCGCCGGGACCGTGCCGAAGCCGCGCAGGAAGGCCTGGCCGGCCTGGCCGTCGCCGTTGGAGACGCCGGCCTCCTCGATGCCCGCGATGATCTCCTGCCGGCTGCTGAAGAACACCGCCGGACCGCCGAGCTTCATGATGAACACGCCGCTGCACAGGAAGGCGAGCAGGGTGAGCAGCTGAAGGCGGCGGCGGTGGGCCATCAGCTGCCGCTCCTCCTTGCGCGCGGCGCCCGCGCGGACGGCCGGCCGGTGCCGGGCCAGCAGGACGCCGACGTCGAAGGCGATGCAGCCGATCAGGATCAGGGCGATCGCCCAGGTGAGGTCGGAGCGCGGCCCGACCACCGGGGTCGGGACCTGGCCGAGGACGGCCTGGGCGAGCGGTGCGACGCCCATCGCCATGTAGACGAACAGCCAGAAGGAGCCCTGGAGGAGCTTTCGCCGGCTGGTGAGGACCATCGCGGAGAGCCGGGCTCCCGCGTACATGGTGAGGGCCAGCTGGAGCCAGAACGCGGCGTCGCGGGCGCCCGCGCCGGACTGCACGGCGACGAACAGCGGCAGGAAGACGGCGAAGCCGAGGGCGAGGGGGACGGACAGGGCCCGGGACAGCAGGGTCCGGGGCGTCGTGACGCGGCCCCACTGGGACTCGTCCTCCGCGGGTGCCGGGGCCGGGGTCCGGCTCGGGGGCACGGCGGGAGGCCTGCGTACGTCCGTTGCCACTGTGCCCACCCACCCCTGTGCGATTTCCGGGCGCAGTCTAGTCTGAGCGGGCGGCACCCGGGGAGGCGCCGGCGGGGGCGACCGATCTGGGGGGCATGTGCCACGCAATCTCACGGCCTTCACGCTGGCCGGTTACGACAAGGGCCGCGGCTTCCTGACGCAGGCGCTGTGGTTCGGCGTGATGAACACCGTCTTCATGGCCTGGTTCTGCCCGGCCCGGCTGCGGGTCGCCCTGCTGCGGGCGTTCGGGGCGGAGATCGGCGAGGGCGTGTTCATCCGGCACAAGGTGCGGGTGCTGTGGCCGTGGAAGCTGAAGGTCGGCGACCACAGCTGGATCGGCGAGGGCGCGTGGGTGCTGAACCTGGAGCCGGTCACCATCGGAGCGCACGTGTGCGTGTCGCAGGAGGCGATGCTCTGCACCGGCTCGCACGACCACCGGGCCGCGGACTTCCGGTACCGGAACGCCCCCATCACCGTCGAGGACGGCGCGTGGGTGGCGGCACGGGCGACCGTGCTGGCCGGTGTGACGGTCGGCCGCCACGCGGTGGCCGGCGCGGGCGCCGTGGTCCACAAGGACCTGCCGGAACTGACCCTGCAGACCGCGGACGGCTCCCGCCGCGCGGTGGAGGAGCCGAAGTGAGGATCCTGCACGCGGTGACGCTGCATTCGCCGCAGAACGCTTTCGGCGGTCCGGTGCGCGTGGCCCTGAACCTGGCCAAGGGGCTGCGCGAACGCGGTCACGAGGCGGGCCTGGTGGCGCTCGGGGAGGACTTCGGCGACCCCTGGCCCACCGACGTGGAAGGGGTCCCCGCCCAGCTGTTCCCGGCCCGCCGGCCGCTGCCCGGGCTGGGCTTCAGCGGTATGACCTCCCCTTCGCTGCTGGCGCGGGCGGGGCGGCTGGTGCGCGGGGCGGACGTGGTGCACGTGCACCTGGCGCGGGACCTGGTGACGCTGCCGGTGGCGCTGGCTGCCCTGCGGGCCGGCCGGCCGCTGGTGCTGCAGACCCACGGCATGGTGGACCCGAGCGACAAGGCCCTGGCGAAGGTGCTGGACGCGGTCGCGGTCCGCCGGCTGCTGCGCGGCGCCGGCGCGGTGCTGTACCTGACCGGGCACGAGCGGAAGGGCCTGGAGGCCGTGGTCGGCGGTCCGCTGCCGCGGGCGGTGCGGCTGGTCAACGGCACGCCCGCGCAGGAGGAGCGGCCGCCGCTGTCGGGGCCGCCGCGGATCCTGTACGCGGCGCGGCTGCAGGCGCGGAAGCGGCCGGTGGACTTCGTGGACGCGGTCCCCGAGATCCTGCGGGCGCACCCGGAGGCGGAGTTCGTGGTGGCCGGCCCGGACGAGGGCGAGCGTGCCGCCGTACTGGGCCGCGTCGCGGAGCTGGGGCTGACCGACCGGGTGTCCGTGCCGGGGGCGCTGAGCGGGCAGGACGTCCTGCGGGAGCTGCGGCGGGCGCACGTGTACGTGCTGCCGTCGGTGGACGAGCCGTTCCCGATGTCGGTGCTGGAGGCGCTGTCGGTGGGCGTCCCGTCGGTGGTGACGCACTCCAACGGGCTGGCCCGCGACATCGCCGACGCGGGCGCGGGGCGGGCGGTCGACCCGGGGGCGGCGGGCGTCGCCTCGGCGGTCGTGTCGCTCCTGGACCCGGCGGTGAACGCGGCGGCGTCTGCGGCGGCGCGCGAACTGGCCGCGGAGTCCTTCTCCATGCCGGCGGTCCTGGACACGCTGCTGTCCGTCTACACCGGCCTCGGGCCGGCGCGGTAGCGCCCTGCCGGGCGGGGGCGGGGCGGGCGAAGCCACCGCTCCGCCGGCACCCGGCACCTCCGCCCGGGCCCGCTCAAACGCCGCTCGGGCTGGGAGGCCACCCCGGCTCCGCCAGGAAACCGGCACCTCCGCCCGGACCCGCTCAAACGCCGCTCCGGCTGAAACGCCACCCCGGCGCCGACGGCCAACCCGACGCCTCCGCCGGAACGCCGCGCGGGCTACAAGGCCCCGGGCCGGGAAAACCAGCCCCGCCGGCGATTGAGGCGCGGGGTGCGGGGCAGAGCCCCGCGCGCCCGGGCGAAGCCACCGCTCCGACAGCCCACCCGGCACCCCCGCCCGGGCCCGCTCAAACGCCGCTCGGGCTGAAACGCCGCCCCCGGCCGGGCCCGGTCAGACGCCGCTCCGGCCGGGAGGCCGGCCCGGGGCCGGGCATGGCGGAGCCCCCGGCTCGGCGGGGAGCCGGGGGCTTCGGGTGGGTCAGGCCGGGAGCCAGGCGTAGCAGGAGGTCGAGGTGAACTCCGCCGTGCCGGCCGGGATCCTGGCCGTGACCGCGGCCCCCGGCTGCGCCCCCATGTCGGGGCCCGACGCGAGGACCGCGCCGTCCTTGCCCCGGGCCTGCCAGGCGCAGCCCGGCGTCGGGTTGACCGCCCGGAAGGTGCCCGCCGCCGGCGACTTGCGGGTGCCGTCGCCGAAGCCCTTCTCCGCCGCCGCCAGGATCGGCTTCTGCTCCGGGCAGAGGTGGGTGATCGCGGCCTTGGCGTTGGGGATCTCCCCGGCGACGATCGACGCGGTCGCCGCGTCCTTGTCCCGCTTCGCCGTACGCTCGACCCGCTGGCAGGCCTCCTGCCCGGTCTGCAGCACGGCCGCCGGGTCCATCTTCTCCGGCACCCGGCCGGACAGGTACTTCTTCTCGTTGTCCTTGAAGCTGCCGGTCGCCGGCGTCAGCTTGGCGTCCGGCAGCACCGGCCCGGTCGGCTTGGCGTCCGGCGAGGCCGGGGACGACGCGCCCGCCGAGGGCGCCGCCGAGTCCGCCGGGTCGGGGACCGGGGAGGCGGCCGGGGGCTTCGGCTTCGCCTCGGCCTCGGGCTTGTCGCCGTCCGATCCGCACCCGGTCAGCGTCAGGGCGGCGGCGGTGGCCAGCAGGACAGCGGCCGCTGCCGTGCGTCGGTACATCAGGGCTCCCGTGGTACTGGAATGGAAAGCGGGGCCGGCCGCCGGCCGGCCCCGCATCCGTGTTCGTCCGGCCGAGTTACTTCGCGCCGAAGGTGAGGATCAGCTGCGGAGTGCCCTCCGCCGCCGTGGCCTCCTTGGACCAGATCCACAGCGGGTCGGTGCCCGTGCTGGTCAGCCCCATGCTGTAGCTGCTGCCGAGCACCGCCTGGACCGCCGCCGTGTCCAGCGGCACGTTGTGGACGGCGGAGCCGTCCGCGACGCCGGTGACGGAGCCCAGCGGGGTGGTGCCCAGGGTCGGCTTGGTGTTGTACGTGGTGGCCGCGCCGCTCCAGGTGCCGGTGACCGGGACCACGGAGATCTTGTCGGCCGTGCCGGCGCCCGCCTGCGTGGTGGTCTTGATCTGCAGCGTGGCCGACTTCAGCACCTGCCCGGCGGGGGCCGCCGGCAGGTCGAAGCGCAGGTACGTCTCGTACGCCGAGGTGCCGCGCACCGCGAGCGAGCTCGACGAGCCGTAGGCGGTGCCGGGGGCGCCCTGGTTGATGTAGGTGTCCTCGGTCGCGGAGACCTCGGTCACCGTGTCCGTGGGCGCCTTGGCCAGGTCGTAGTGGTTCTTGATCTGGGCCGAGCTGAGCGCGCTCGGGTAGACGGCCGTCTCGTCGAGCTGACCGGCGAAGAAGTTGCTGGTCGGGCGGTTCGGCCAGCCGCTCAGCTGGTCGCCGCCGACGTGCCAGTAGCCCCAGGTGACGGTCGAGTTGGTGACGGGGGCCGTGCCCTTGAGCTGGCCGTCGACGTAGAGCGCCATGCCGGCCGGACCGGAGGTCGCGACGACGTGGTGCCACTTGTTGTCGTTGTACGTGTCGAACAGACCGGTGGTGATGGTGCGGGCGGAGCCGTTGTAGACGCCGAACGCCAGCCGGCCGCTGTTCGTCATGTAGACGTGCTTGTCGTACGAGCCGCTGTTACGGGTGGTGTTGTTGCCGAACCCGATCAGCTTGCCTCCGCGCGAGGTGCCGGTCTTGAACCAGGTCTCCAGGGTGAAGGCGGATCCCACGCCCTCCTGCCGGCGGTCGCTGTGCAGCTTCTGGCTGGTGCCGTTGAAGCCCATCGCCGTGCTGGAGCCGGTGACCGCGCCGGGGGTCTGCTTCAGCGCCGGGGCGTTGACCTGGACGCCGCTGCGGTTGCCGTTCTCCGAGGAGTCGGCGACGTACGGGCTGACCGAGTCGTCGTAGCGCCAGTACAGCTCGGCGCCGTCCGCGCGGACCTGGTTCGGGTACGACTGGACCGCGGTCGGGACGGTCACCGAGGCGGTGGCCGACAGGGCGCTGGTGTTGCCGGCGGCGTCGGTGGCGGTCACCCGGTAGCTGTAGGACTGGCCGGCCTGGACGGTGGTGTCGTTCCACGAGGCCTGCGGGCGCTCCCACTCCAGCGAGCTGGCGGCGACCGAGGCGATCGGGGTGGCCGAGCCGTTGCGGTAGATGCGGTACGTCAGCTTGCTGTCGTCCGCGTCGTAGCTGGTCCGCCAGCGGACCTGGACCTCGCCGGGCTTGACGCTGGCGGCGCTGACGACCGGGGTGGTCGGGGCGCCGACGTCGCCGGTGGAGGCGAAGCGGGTGAGGCTCTGCTGCTCGACGCCGTTGATGAGGGTGAACTCACCGCCGACCCACATGTACTTGACGCCGTTCTTCTCCGCCACGGCCATCACGCGCGGGCCGATGCCCTCGCCGAGGCCGTCGTTGGCGGTGGGGTGCCAGCCGAGCTTGCCCGGGCCGCGGACGAAGCCGTCGACGGGCGCCGGGGCGGCGCCGGTGTGGTTGGCGGGCTGGGCCAGCAGGAAGTGGCGCTTGCCGTCGGGGAACTCCCGCTCGGTGGAGCAGTCGTGCGCGTGCGAGGAGCTGTAGATGACTCCGTCGTAGGGCAGCACGAACTGGGTGGCGCCGAGGCAGCGGTCCCGCCACTTCTCGCTGAAGTCGCTGAGGTTGAGGCCGATGCGGCCGTCGAAGACGCCGCCGCCGGAGCCCTCGTTGCCGGTGTAGAAGCCGGTCTCGTCGGTGGAGATGTCCTTGACCACCGAGTTGCTCGGGATGTTGTTGTACGTCTTCTTCACCGCGCCGGAGGCGGCGTCGATGACGGCCAGCGCGTGGCTGTTGGAGCCGTTGACGGTGAAGAAGTCGCCGCCGAGCAGGACGTGCTTGCCGTCGGGGGTGACCTCGATGGCGCGTCCGGGCTCGTCCGCGTTGGCCTTGAAGGGCTTCAGGGCGCCGGAGGTGGCGTCCACGGCGGCGAACCGCTCGCGGGTCTGGTCCTCGACGGTGCCGAAGTCGCCACCGGCGTAGACGGTGTCCTCGGTGACCGCCAGGGCCCGCACGGTGGCGGGGAAGGACGGGTGGAAGTCGGCCTTGGGCGTGCAGGTGGCGATGTCGATCGCCGCCAGGCTGCTGACCGGGGTGTCGTTGACGGCGCCGAAGTAGCCGCCCGCGTAGAGGGTCTTCTTGTCCTTGGAGACCGCGAGGGCCCGGACGGTGGCGCTGCCGTCGCCGACGGTGAACGACAGCTTGCAGGAGGTGGGGGCGCCCGTCGCGGCGTCCAGGGCGACGAAGTTCACCGCCTCCTGCTCGGATCCTGCCTTGGAGCCCGTGGGGGGCAGTACGGCGGAGAAGGTGCCGCCGGCGAACACCGTGCCTTCGGCCTCGGCCATGGCGAACACGATGCCGTTGGTCTGCCAGGTCGGCAGCGCGTCGGCGGTGAAGGCCACCGGCTGGGTGATGGCGGACGCCTGCGGCATCAGCACCAGGCCGACGCCTACGCCGCCCCCGGCCAGTGACAGGACGAGGGCAGCAGTCAGCCCTCTGGATCTACGCATGAGCCCCCCAGGGCAAAGCCCGGTCGAATGGCTGGATTTGTACGACAGCCATATGTACGGGCGCAGACTAGGGCTTGGACGGGGGCCCGGTCACCTCACTTGACCCATTGCATACCAACTTGGAATCAACGAGGTTCAGCGTGGCGGGCGCTTTCCGGACATACGGCAGGTTTGCCCCGGTCAGCCCTGGTGAGGGATGACCGGGACATGTAAATCGTAAGGTACTGCGGGTAACGCGCGGCCGCCGGTCCCGGCCGGCGGGCCTCAGCGGTCGATGCGGACGGTGGCTCCGGCGAGCTGGTCCTGCACCTGGCGGACGTCGGCGTCCACCATGATCCGGGCCAGTTCGTCCACCAGGACCGTCGGCTTCCAGCCGAGCAGCTCCTGGGCCTTGCTCGCGTCGCCGATGAGGGCGTCGACCTCGCTGGGCCGCTCGTACTTGGCGTCGTAGCGGACGTGCTCCTGCCAGTCGAGGCCGGCGTGCGCGAAGGAGGCCTCGACGAACTCGCGGACGGTGGCGGCGACGCCGGTGGCGACCACGTAGTCGGTGGGCTCGTCCTGCTGGAGCATCCGCCACATGGCGTCCACGTACTCCGGCGCGTAGCCCCAGTCGCGGACGGCGTCGAGGTTGCCCAGGTACAGGTGCTCCTGCAGGCCGGCCTTGATCCGGGCGACCGCGCGGGTGATCTTGCGGGTCACGAAGGTCTCGCCGCGGCGCGGGGACTCGTGGTTGAAGAGGATCCCGTTCACGGCGAACATGTCGTACGCCTCGCGGTAGTTCACCGTGGTCCAGTACGCGAAGACCTTGGCGGCGCCGTACGGGCTGCGCGGGTGGAACGGGGTCTGCTCGTTCTGCGGCGGCGGGGTGGAGCCGAACATCTCCGAGGACGAGGCCTGGTATATCCGGGTGTCCACGCCCGAGGCACGGATGGCCTCCAGCAGGCGCAGGGCACCGAGGCCGGTGACGTCTCCGGTGTACAGGGGGGCGTCGAAGGAGACCCGGACATGGGACTGGGCGCCCAGGTTGTACACCTCGTCGGGCCGGATGTCGCGCAGCAGGTTCACCAGCGCCACCCCGTCGGACAGGTCGGCGTGGTGCAGCACGAAGGACCGGTTCTCGGTGTGCGGGTCCTGGTAGACGTGGTCGATCCGCTCGGTGTTGAAGCTGGACGAGCGCCGCACGAGGCCGTGCACCGTGTAGCCCTTGGAGAGCAGCAGCTCCGCCAGGTACGAGCCGTCCTGGCCGGTGACTCCGGTGATCAGCGCGGTCTTGCTCATGCGGGTTCCCCCCGGGGGTTGTCGTGGTTCGTGATCTGCGGGCTCCCGCCCGCGCTGCGGCCCGTGCGGGTCCCCGCATGGTACGTGTGACCCCGCGCGGCGCCTCGCCCGCGCGGGTACGGCCGGGCCGGGGCCGCGGGCCCGGGCCACGCGCCCGGACGGCCGGAGGCACTGGCATTATCGGCGGTATGACAAATCCGGAGTCGTACCTGCCCCCGCACGCCCGTGTCTTCGTCGCCGGCCACCGCGGCCTCGTCGGGTCCGCCGTCGCGCGCCGGCTGACCGCCGACGGCCACGAGGTGATCACCCGGAGCCGTGCGGAGCTCGACCTGCGGGACGCCGCCGCCACGGCCGCGTTCCTGAAGGAGGTCCGGCCGGACGCCGTCGTACTGGCCGCGGCCAAGGTGGGCGGGATCATGGCCAACAGCACCTACCCGGTGCAGTTCCTGGAGGAGAACCTCCAGATCCAGCTCAGCGTCATCGCGGGCGCCCACGCCGCGGGCGTGCCCCGGCTGCTGTTCCTCGGCTCCTCGTGCATCTACCCGAAGCTCGCCCCGCAGCCCATCCGCGAGGACGCGCTGCTGACCGGCCCGCTGGAGCCCACCAACGAGGCGTACGCCCTGGCCAAGATCGCCGGCATCGTCCAGGTCCAGTCGTACCGGAAGCAGTACGGGGCCGCGTACATCTCCGCCATGCCCACCAACCTCTACGGTCCGGGCGACAACTTCGACCTGGAGAGCTCGCACGTCCTGCCCGCGCTGATCCGCCGGTTCCACGAGGCCGCGGCCGAGGGCCGCGAGGAGGTCGCGCTGTGGGGCTCCGGGACCCCGCGCCGGGAGTTCCTGCACGTGGACGACCTCGCCGCGGCCTGCGCCGTGCTGCTGCGCGACTACGACGGCGACGAGCCGGTCAACATCGGCTGCGGCGAGGACCTCACCATCAGGGAGCTCGCGGAGACCGTCGCCGAGGTCACCGGCTTCACCGGGCGGCTGGCCTGGGACACCTCGAAGCCCGACGGGACCCCGCGCAAGCTGCTGGACGTGTCCCGCCTGACCTCGCTCGGCTGGAAGCCGGGCGTCCCGCTGCGGGACGGCATCGCCTCCACCTACCGGTGGTGGCTGGAGTCCCGCGAGAACTGATCGCTGCATGGGGCTCAGTACGCTCCGCGCCCGTCCACGACGGCGCGGAACGTACGGCCCATCACGTCGACGTCGCTGGTGAACGACCAGTTGTCGACGTACTGCAGGTCGAGCTGGATCGTCTCGTCCCAGGACAGGTCGGACCGGCCGCTGATCTGCCACAGCCCCGTCATGCCCGGCCGCACCGCGAGCCGCCGCAGCTCGACCTCGTCGTACTGCGCCACCTCCTCCGGCAGCGGCGGGCGCGGCCCGACCAGGGACATGTGGCCCGACAGCACGTTGAACAGCTGAGGCAGCTCGTCCAGCGAGGTCCGGCGCAGCAGCCGGCCGACCCGGGTGACCCGGGGGTCGCGGCGCATCTTGAACATCAGGCCGTCGTTCTCGTTGGCCGCGGACAGGTCCGCCTTGAGCCGGTCCGCGTCGACCACCATGGTGCGGAACTTCCACATCACGAACCGCTCGCCGTCGCGCCCGATGCGTTCCTGGCGGTAGAAGGCCGGGCCCCTGCTGTCGAGGCGCACGGCGACGACGACACCCAGGAACAGCGGGGACAGCAGGAGCAGGCCCAGGGCCGCGCCCGTCCGGTCGAGCACCGACTTGAGCACCGGCTGGAGCCCGCGCCGCACCGGCGGCGCCACCCGCAGCACCGCCAGCCCGCCGGCCGACAGGGTCTCCAGCCGCTTCGGCGAGACCTCCACCAGCCCGGGGAAGACGGCGAGTTCCAGGCCCGCGTCGTGCAGGGCCCAGGCCACCCGGCGCAGCCGCTCGCCGGCGATCCGCGCGCCCGGGGCGACGAGCACCAGGTCGGCGTGGTGGCGGCGGACGGCGTCCAGGACGGCGTCGGCGTCCCCGCCGGGCACGACGGGCGCCTCGGCGCCGAGCCGGGCGGCGACGGGCACCCCGCCGGTGAGCGCCTCGTCGCCGACCGGGACCACGCCCACGACCACGTAGGGGTGGTCGGTGCGCGCGGCGAGGTGGCCGATGACCTCTTCGGCGGTGCCGGGCTCCCCTATCACCAGGACCCGGCTGACCGCCTGGGCCTCGCGGCGGGCGGCGGACAGGTGCCGGTAAGTGAGCTTGCGGCAGGCGACGGTGATGAGCAGCGCGGGCAGCAGGGCGCCGAGGGCGGCCAGCCGGGGCGTGCTCTCCTCGGTGGCGGCCCGCGCGACGGCGAGGACGCCGATCAGAATCAGCCAGTCGTGCAGCACGGGAAGGACCCCGCGGGACTCCCCCAGCGCCCGGTTCGCGTAGCGTCGGCGAAGCGCCTGTACGCTCACCCAGGCGAGCGCGGCACCGGCGGCGCAGTACACCGGGCGCGCCTGCTGCGCCGCCTGGAAGACCAGGGCGACGGGCACGGCGGCGCCCAGGACGTCCGCGGCCAGGGCCGCGGGCAGGTACCAGCGGGCCTTGTCCCCGAGGCGGCGCGGCGGCGCACCGGCGTCAGGAGCCGCTGCGGTCACTCTTCGCGCAGGAACACGGACATGCCTCATGGGCCCCCCTGGCACCTGGTCATATGACGGAGGCGAGTGTCCGCGGCTTCCCCAAACGGCGGACATCTGTCGCACCGGAGAACAGTACGACAAACGTCCGTACGGTAAATGCCGTTTGCCTCAACGCGGCCTCTTGTTGTCCGTTCGTTAGGAAACGGCATCCCTCATTCCGGATTCCGGACGGACCCGGGCGCCGGCCGCCCCAACGCACACGAATGTGAACGGTTCGGATATCGGACCTGACATCTCGGTCAACGAACCATTTCCAGCCAACCTTTTGACGCGCCCCTGACAGTTCGGTCGGGAGCTGGCACTCTTCGATCCGTTCTTCGCACAGCACTCGCACGTCATTCGCACAGCCTTCGCACAGCCCTCGCACAGCCCTGTTCTGCCCGGAGGCCCACCCAGCCCTCCGGACCCCCCTTGCAGAAGGAGTCTGCGTTGAGTCCCACCCCCCACAGGCGTGCCACCGCGGCCGGCGCCCTCATCGCCGCGGCGGCCCTGCTCGCCGTCGGCGTGCAGACCAGCAGCGCCAGCGCCGACGCCACCGCGTCGCAGGCCCGCCAGGCCGCCCAGCCCAACCCGGGCGCGGCCGCCCTCCAGCTCAGCCCCTCCGAGCGTGCGACGCTCATAGCCGACGCGAACTCCACCACCGCCCAGGCGGCCCGGGCCCTCGGCCTCGGGAACCAGGAGAAGCTGGTCGTCCGCGACGTCGTCAAGGACGCCGACGGCACCACCCACACCACCTACGAGCGCACCTACGCCGGACTGCCGGTCCTCGGCGGCGACCTGACGGTCCACGCCAAGGGCGGCGTCACCAAGAGCGTCACCAAGGCGACCAACCACGAGATCAAGGTCGCGTCCACCGACGCGGCCGTCACCCCGGCCGCCGCCGAGAGCCAGGCGCTCTCCGCGGCGAAGGCCGAGGGCTCCAAGGAGACCAAGGCCTCCCGGAACGCCCGCAAGGTGATCTGGGCCGCCACCGGCGCGCCCGTCCTCGCCTGGGAGACCGTGGTCGGCGGCTTCCAGCACGACGGCACGCCCAACGAGCTGCACGTGGTGACCGACGCCCGGACCGGCGCGAAGATCACCGAGTGGCAGGCCGTCGAGACCGGCACCGGCAACACCATGTACAGCGGCCAGGTCACCCTCGGCACCACCCAGTCGGGCAGCTCGTACAACCTGACCGACGGCGCCCGCGGCGCGCACAAGACGTACAACCTGAACCGCGGCACGTCCGGCACAGGCACCCTCTTCTCCGGCCCGGACGACGTCTGGGGCAACGGCCTGCCCTCCAACCTGGAGACGGCCGGCGCCGACGCCCACTACGGCGCCGCGGTGACCTGGGACTACTACAAGAACGTGCACGGCCGCAACGGCCTGCGCAACGACGGCGTAGCCCCGTACACCCGGGTCCACTACGGCAACGCCTACGTCAACGCCTTCTGGCAGGACTCCTGCTTCTGCATGACCTACGGCGACGGCGAGGGCAACAACAAGCCGCTCACCTCCATCGACGTGGCCGCCCACGAGATGACCCACGGCCTCACCTCGGTCACCGGCAACATGACCTACAGCGGTGAGTCCGGCGGTCTGAACGAGGCGACCTCCGACATCATGGCCGCGGCCGTGGAGTTCCACGCCAACAACGCCCAGGACGTCGGCGACTACCTGGTCGGCGAGAAGATCGACATCCGCGGCAACGGCACCCCGCTGCGCTACATGGACAAGCCGAGCAGGGACGGCTCCTCCAAGGACGCCTGGTACTCCGGCATCGGCTCCATCGACGTCCACTACTCCTCGGGCCCGGCCAACCACTGGTACTACCTGGCCTCCGAGGGCTCCGGCCCCAAGGTCGTCAACGGCGTGAGCTACGACTCGCCGACCTCCGACGGCCTGCCGGTCACCCCGATCGGACGCGACGCGGCCTCGAAGATCTGGTTCCGCGCCCTGACGGTCGGCTACTTCAAGTCCAACACCAACTACGCCGACGCCCGCGTCCAGACCCTGAGGGCCGCCGCCGACCTGTACGGCCAGGGCTCGACGGTCTACAACAACGTCGCCAACGCCTGGGCCGCCGTCAACGTCGGCCCGCGCATCACCGACGGCGTGACGGTCCAGCCGATCGCCAACCAGAACACCCAGATCAACTCGGCGGTCAGCCTCCAGGTCCAGGCCACCAGCACCAACCCGGGCGCGCTGAGCTACGCGGCGACCGGCCTGCCGGCCGGCCTGTCCATCAACGCCTCCACCGGCCTGATCTCGGGCACCGCCACCACGGCGGGCACCTCCAACGTGACCGTCACGGTGACCGACTCGGCGAACAAGAGCGGGACCGCGTCCTTCACCTGGACCGTGGGCACCAGCCAGCCGAGCGTGTTCGAGAACACCAACGACTACCAGATCGCGGACAACTCCACGGTGGAGTCCCCGATCACGGTGGCCGGCCGCACGGGCAACGCCCCGAGCACCCTGAAGGTGGACGTCAACATCGTCCACACCTACGTCGGTGACCTCCGGGTGGACCTGGTCGCCCCCGACGGCACCGTCTACAACCTGCGCAACCGCTCCGGCGGCAGCGCGGACAACATCGTCCAGTCCTTCACCGTGAACGC
This sequence comes from Streptomyces sp. NPDC012888, assembly GCF_042900645.1. Classification (NCBI taxonomy): domain Bacteria; kingdom Bacillati; phylum Actinomycetota; class Actinomycetes; order Kitasatosporales; family Streptomycetaceae; genus Streptomyces; species Streptomyces sp. NPDC012888. The sequence continues at coordinate 89,681 of NZ_JBIBBM010000004.1, forward strand.
CTCCTCCGAGGTCGCCAACGGCACCTGGAAGCTGCGCGTGGCCGACCTCGCCAGCATCGACACCGGCTACATCAACAGCTGGAAGCTGACCTTCTGATCCGCTTCCGCCCAGCACCGCGCAGGACCGGGAACGGCCCGGGGACCGATGGTCCCCGGGCCGTTCCGCCGTGTGCGTGTGCCCCGGCGCCCGGGCGGGACGCCGGGCCGCGCCCTACGTGCGGGTGAGCCGCCGGGTCAGGGGACGTTCCGGAAGATCACGTCGAAGACGTCCGCGGGGTTGCGGGACGCGGACGCGGTCCGGGTGCCGGTCCGCTTCTCCTCGTCGGCGTAGTCCTCCTCGTCCTCCTCCGCGTCGCCGGCCCCGTCCCAGTCGGGCGCCTCCGTGTCGCCGGCGTAGTCGGCGTCCTCCGCGTCGTCCGCGTGGCCCGCGTCGTCGACGTCTCCGTCGTCGTCGGCGTCCTCCGCGTCGCCGTGCCCGTTCCCGGGCTCCCGGTGGTCCCCGCCGCCCTGCCCGGCGTCCGCCGGGCCGGAGTCGTCGCGCTCGTGGCCCCCGTGCTCACGGCCGTCGTCGACCTCGTCCACCTCGTCCACCTCGTCGACCGCCTCGTCCTCACGGTCCCGCGGCGGCCGCGGCTTGTCCCGGACCGGCTCGAAGCGGACCGCGACGGCCTCGAAGCCCTCGGCACCGGAGCGGGGTTCGGCCACCGCCACCGGGTCCCCCGCGCACGCGTCGTTGTCGAAGAGCAGCGCCGCCAGGTCCGTCTTGTTGAAGGCCTCCACCGCCGGGCGCCGCGGGGAGGTCCCGTTCAGCAGGTAGCAGGTGCCGACCGCGGCGGGCCGGAGCTGCGCGCGCCGCTCCCGGCCGTCGTCGAGGAAGGTGTAGTTGAGGGTGCCGCCGCCGTCGGCGAACGCCTGGCCCGACACCGGGAGGACCAGGGCGAAGGCGCCTGCGAAAGCTGCCGCCGTGGTGCGAAGACGCATGGGGGGGTTCCGTTCTTCCGGGATGGGTGCCGGTCCGGTTGGCATCCGGGACGGAGCGTAGGAGCGGAGGGTTCCGGAGGAACGTTTCTCTACCCGGGGGTGTTCGGAGGTTCACCCGGAGAGGCCCGGTCGGGCACCCGCCCGGCGGCGGCGGTGACGCCGCCGGGCGGGGCGCCCCTCAGCGCAGCAGGACCCCGCTGCCGGTCCCGGCGCCGGTCTCCGGCGGGGCGGCGACCAGGCCGAGTTCGGCGGGGGTGGCGAGCAGCGGGTGCGCGGGCAGGATCCGCACGGTGTAGCCGAACGGGCCGGTGCGGTCGAGGACCAGCGGCCCCTCGTACAGACAACGGCCTTCCAGGTCCGGCCCGCCGGCCGGCTTGAGCGGGAAGGTACGGGCGTCCGCGATGACGTCCTGCGCGTCCACCCGGCCCGCCACGGCCTGGACCTCCACCTCGTCGGGCCCGAGGGTGTCCAGCGCCACCTGCACCCGCAGGGTGAGGGTGGCCCCGAGTTCCGCGGTGCCGTTGACCGGTGCGGCGGCCAGCGCCTCCACGTGCCCGACCGACACCCGCGGCCACACCTCGCGGACCCGGCCCTTCCACGCGGCCAGTTCCCGCGCCGCGTCCGCCGTCAGGGCCCGGTGGGCGAGCGCCGCCGGCGCGTACAGCCGTTCCACGTACTCCCGCACCATGCGCCCGGCGAGGACCTTCGGGCCCAGCGAGACGAGGGTGCGGCGGACCATCTCGATCCACCGGGCGGGCAGCCCGCCGGCGCCGGAGCGGTCGTAGAACCGCGGGACCACCCGCCGCTCGACGAGTTCGTACAGCGCCGCCGCCTCCAGGTCGTCCCGCCGGTCCTCGTCGGTGGCGTTCCCGTCGGCGGTGGGGATGGCCCAGCCGAAGTCGGGCTCGAACCACTCGTCCCACCAGCCGTCCAGCACCGACAGGTTGAGGCAGCCGTTGAGGGCAGCCTTCATCCCGCTGGTGCCGCAGGCCTCCAGGGGGCGCAGCGGGTTGTTCAGCCAGACGTCGCAGCCCGGGTACAGCTTCTGCGCCATGGCCATGCCGTAGTCGGGCAGGAAGACGATCCGGTGCCGCACCCGGGGGTCGTCGGCGAACCGGACGAGTTCCTGGACCAGGCGCTTGCCGCCGTCGTCGGCGGGGTGGGCCTTGCCCGCGACCACGATCTGCACCGGCCGTTCCGGGTCGAGCAGCAGCCGGCGCAGCCGCTCCGGGTCGCGCAGCATCAGGGTGAGCCGCTTGTACGAGGGCACCCGCCGGGCGAAGCCGATGGTGAGCACGTCGGGGTCGAGCACGGAGTCGACCCAGCCGAGTTCCGCGGTGCCGGCCCCGCGCTGCTTCCACGAGGCGCGCAGCCGCTCCCGCACCTCCTGCACCAGTTGTTCGCGCAGGACCCGCCGCAGGTCCCAGACGTCCTGGTCGGGGATGTCCGCGACGGCGTCCCAGCGCTGCGAGCCGCCCACCGAGAGGGCGTCCTCGGCGCGTCCGGCGCCGATCTGCCGGGCGCCGAGGCGCATCACCTCGGGGGCGACCCAGGTGGGGGCGTGCACGCCGTTGGTGACGGAGGTGATGGGGACGTCGGCGGGGTCGAATCCGGGCCAAAGTCCGGCGAACATCTCGCGCGAGACCGCGCCGTGGAGGGTGGAGACGCCGTTGGCCCGCTGGGCCAGCCGCAGGCCCATGACGGCCATGTTGAAGACCCCGGGGTCGCCGCCCGGGTAGGTCTCGGCGCCGAGTTCCAGGATCCGGTCGACGGGGACGCCTTCGAGTTCGGCGCCGTCGCCGAAGTGGCGGGCTAGGAGGCCCTTGTCGAACCGGTCGATGCCGGCGGGCACGGGCGTGTGGGTGGTGAACACGGTTCCGGCCCGGACCGCCTCGACGGCGGCGTCGAAGCCGAGCCCGGACTCACCGGCGAGTTCCCTTATGCGCTCGAGTCCGAGGAATCCGGCGTGTCCCTCGTTGGTGTGGAACACCTCGGGCCCGGGATGACCCGTGATCCGGCAGTACGTTCGGACCGCGCGGACCCCGCCGATGCCGAGCAGCATCTCCTGGAGGAGCCGGTGGTCGCTGCCGCCGCCGTAGAGGCGGTCGGTCACCTCGCGGGCGGCGCCGTCGTTGCCCTCGACGTCGGAGTCGAGCAGCAGCAGCGGGACGCGGCCGACCCGGGCCTGCCAGATGTGCGCGTGCAAAGCCCGTCCGCCCGGAAGTTTCAGGCTCACGCGGGCGGGCACGCCGTCGGCGTCGCGCAGGAGGCAGACGGGCAGTTCGTTGGGGTCGAGGACCGGATAGTGCTCCTGCTGCCAGCCCTCGCGGGAGAGCGACTGGCGGAAGTAGCCGTGGCGGTAGAGCAGTCCCACCCCGATGAGCGGGACGCCGAGGTCGCTCGCGGCCTTGAGGTGGTCCCCGGCGAGGATGCCGAGGCCTCCGGAGTACTGGGGCAGGGCGGCGGTGATGCCGAACTCCGGCGAGAAGTAGGCCACGGCGGCGGGGAGTTCGGGTCCGTTCTGGTGTTGCTGGTACCAGCGTTCGCCGGTCAGGTAGTCGTCGAGGTCGGCGGCCACGGTGCCGAGCCGCCGCAGGAACCTCCGATCGTGGGCGAGTGTCTGCAATCGGTCGTCCGGGACGGCTGCCAGCAGCCGGACGGGGTCCCCGCCCGCGGCCTGCCAGCCCTCCGGATCGACGCTCTGGAAGAGTTCCCGGGTCTCGGCGTGCCAGGACCAGCGCAGGTTCCGCGCCAGTTCGGCGAGCGGCAGCAGGGGCTCGGGGAGGACGGGACGCACGGTGAATCGACGGATAGCCTTCACGCGTTCCACCTTCGCAGGCGTTTACGTATGGGAGCGGACGCACCACGCTGTGCACCCTTTCATCACCCCCGGAAGGCTAGGGGGTGTCACCCCGGTCCCGCCACGGGGCCTCGGGGGCCGCCGCGGCCTCCGGAGCCGGCGGAGCCGGGCCGCCGGAGCCGGGCCGGCGGTCGAGCCGCGGAGGGTCGGGGCGGATCTCGGCCGGATCCCGTCGATCGGTCACCTTGCGCACGGGACTACGTACGAGTAGTTAACCAACCGCCACGATTGCCGGGCCCGGGAGTGGGAAGGGCTCCCCGGGTACAGCGCACGGCAACCCGCACTCCTCCCCTTCCCGCCACCCGAGTGAACGCGGACAGGAGCGGCCATGCCCGCAGCCCAGCCGCCTGCCGAGCGGCTAGAAACAGAGCGAACAGAGCGTGCACAACCGGCTGAACCGTTGTCACCGAGCCCTGCGAACCTCCCCCAGGTGAATCCATCATGATCGGTCGCATTCCCGTGCTGGACGTCCGCCCTGCCGTCGACTGCGGCGCAAGAGCCGCGAAAGCGGTCGTGGACGAGGTATTCGAGGTGTCCGCCACCGTGTTCCGCGAGGGACACGAGGCGATCGCCGCCCATGTGCTGCTCAGGGATCCCAGCGGGCGGCTGCGGCCGCCGGTCCCGATGCGGGAGCTGGCTCCCGGTAGCGACCGCTGGGGTGCCCGGATCTCGGCCGGGACCGAGGGGAGGTGGACCTACACCGTCGAGGCGTGGAGCGATCCGGTCGCCACCTGGCGGGCCCACGCCCGGATCAAGATCCCGGCCGGCATCGACGTCGAGCTGATGCTGCTGGAGGGCGCCGAGCTGTACGAGCGGGCCGCCGCCCGGATCCCGAAGAAGGACGGGCGGCTCGACGTGCTGGCCGCCGCCGACACGATGCGCGAGGAGGGCGACCCGCTGGCCCGGCTGGAGGCGGCGCTGACCCCCGCGGTGGACGCCGCCTTCGCGCGCCGCCCTTACCGGGAGCTGGTGACCACCTCCAAGCCGCTGGCCCTGCTGGTGGAGCGGAAGCGGGCGCTGTTCGGGTCCTGGTACGAGATGTTCCCGCGGTCCGAGGGCGCGGTGGTGGAGGAGGGGATGCCGCCGGTCAGCGGCACGTTCCGGACCGCCGCCGAGCGGTTGCCGGCGATCGCCGCGATGGGTTTCGACGTGGTGTACCTGCCGCCGGTGCACCCCATCGGCACCACCTTCCGCAAGGGCCCCAACAACTCGCTGTCGTCCGGGGCGTGGGACGTGGGCGTGCCGTGGGCGATCGGCTCCCCGGAGGGCGGGCACGACGCCGTCCACCCCGATCTCGGCACCATCGAGGACTTCGACCACTTCGTGGGCCGGGCGCGTGAGCTGCGGCTGGAGGTGGCGCTGGACTTCGCGCTCCAGTGCTCGCCCGACCACCCGTGGGTGGAGAAGCACCCGGACTGGTTCCGGCACCGGGCCGACGGGACCATCGCGTACGCGGAGAACCCGCCGAAGAAGTACCAGGACATCTACCCGCTGCACTTCGACACGGACATGAAGGGCATCGTCGCGGAGACCCTGCGCATCCTGCGGTTCTGGATGGAGCACGGGGTGCGGATCTTCCGGGTCGACAACCCGCACACCAAGCCGGTGGTGTTCTGGGAGAAGGTGATCTCGGACATCAACCGGACCGACCCCGACGTGATCTTCCTGGCGGAGGCGTTCACCCGGCCCGCCATGATGCGCGCCCTGGCCGCCGTCGGCTTCCAGCAGTCCTACACGTACTTCACCTGGCGCAACACCAAGCAGGAGCTCACCGAGTACCTGACCGAGCTGGCCGGGGACTCCGCCGCGGTGATGCGGCCGAACTTCTTCGTGAACACCCCGGACATCCTGCACGAGTACCTGCAGACCGGCGGCCGGCCGGCCTTCGAGGCCCGGGCGGTGCTGGCCGCCACGCTCTCGCCCACCTGGGGCGTGTACGCGGGCTACGAGCTGTGCGAGAACACGCCGCTGCGGGAGGGCTCCGAGGAGTACCTGGACTCGGAGAAGTACCAGCTCCGGCCGCGGGACTGGGCCGGCGCGGACCGCCGGGGCCGGACCATCGCCCCGCTGATCACCACGCTGAACCTGATCCGCCGCCGCCACCCCGCGCTCCAGCAGCTGCGGGACATCCACTTCCACACGACCGACAACGACCAGGTGATCGCCTATTCGAAGCACAGCGGGGGCGATTCCGTACTGGTGGTCGTCAACCTCGATCCGCACCACACCCATGAGGCGACAGTCTCGTTGGACATGCCGGCACTCGGCCTCGAATGGCACGGGTCCCTCGCGGTGCGCGACGAGCTCACCGGCGAGACCTACCACTGGGGCAGGGCGAACTACGTGCGGCTGGAGCCGGGCCGGACCCCCGCGCACGTACTGACCGTCCTGCGACCGTCCCCGCCCACCGGAGGGTCACCCACCACATGATGATCAACGATCCCGTCCCCGACACCTTCGAGGACACCCCCGCCAGGGACCGCGACCCCGACTGGTTCAAGCGGGCGGTCTTCTACGAGGTCCTCGTCCGCTCCTTCCACGACAGCAACGGGGACGGGGTCGGAGACCTCAAGGGGCTGACCGCCAAACTGGACTACCTCCAGTGGCTCGGCGTCGACTGCCTCTGGCTGCCGCCCTTCTTCGCCTCCCCCCTGAGGGACGGGGGGTACGACGTCTCCGACTACACCTCGGTGCTCCCGGAGTTCGGCGACCTGGCCGACTTCGTCGAGTTCGTCGACGCCGCCCACCAGCGCGGCATGCGGGTGATCATCGACTTCGTCATGAACCACACCAGCGACCAGCACGAGTGGTTCCAGCAGTCCCGCAGCGACCCCGACGGCCCGTACGGCGACTACTACATGTGGGCGGACAACGACAAGCAGTACCAGGACGCCCGGATCATCTTCGTCGACACCGAGACCTCGAACTGGACGTACGACCCGGTCCGCAAGCAGTACTACTGGCACCGGTTCTTCTCCCACCAGCCGGACCTCAACTACGAGAACCCGGCCGTCCAGGAGGAGATCGTCTCGGCCCTGCGGTTCTGGCTGGACCTCGGCATCGACGGGTTCCGGCTGGACGCGGTGCCGTACCTGTTCGCCGAGGAGGGCACCAACTGCGAGAACCTCCCCCGCACCCACAGCTTCCTCAAGCGGGTGCGGAAGGAGATCGACGCGCACTACCCGGACACCGTGCTGCTCGCCGAGGCCAACCAGTGGCCGGAGGACGTGGTCGACTACTTCGGCGACTTCCGCTCCGGCGGCGACGAATGCCACATGGCGTTCCACTTCCCGGTGATGCCGCGCATCTTCATGGCGGTCCGGCGGGAGAGCCGCTACCCGGTCTCGGAGATCCTCGCCAAGACGCCGGAGATCCCGGCGCGCTGCCAGTGGGGGATCTTCCTCCGCAACCACGACGAGCTGACCCTCGAGATGGTCACGGACGAAGAGCGCGACTACATGTACGCGGAGTACGCCAAGGACCCGCGGATGCGCGCCAACATCGGCATCCGCCGCCGCCTCGCCCCGCTCCTCGACAACGACCGGCACCAGATCGAGCTGTTCACCGCCCTGCTGCTGTCCCTGCCCGGCTCGCCGATCCTCTACTACGGCGACGAGATCGGCATGGGCGACAACATCTGGCTGGGCGACCGCGACGGGGTCCGCACCCCGATGCAGTGGACCCCGGACCGCAATGCCGGTTTCTCCTCCTGCGATCCGGGCAGGCTGAACCTGCCGGTCATCATGGACCCGGTCTACGGGTACCAGGTGACCAACGTCGAGGCCGCGATGTCCTCGCCCTCCTCGCTGCTGCACTGGACCCGCCGGCTGATCGAGATCCGCAAGGCCAACCCGGCCTTCGGTCTCGGGTCGTACACCGAACTGCCGTCATCCAACCCGGCGGTGCTGGCGTTCCTCCGCGAGTACGGCGACGACCTCGTGCTCTGCGTGCACAACTTCTCCCGCTTCGCGCAGCCGACGGAGCTGGACCTGCAGTCGTTCAACGGGCGGATCCCGGTGGAACTCACGGGTGACGTCAGGTTCCCGCCCATCGGCGAATGGCCGTACCTGCTGACCCTGGCCGGTCACGGCTTCTACTGGTTCCGGCTGCGCGCCGACTGACCGTCCGCGCCGGCAGGACCCCGGGGCGGGTCGCTCGAACGGGTCAATGACCCGCCCCTGTACGGATCATCCTGACCCGACACTCGCACACCACCGGAGAAGCATCTCTCGCGATCCGGGACACTCTGCGGATTCTGCGCATTCACGTGACGGCCCGGGGAAAGGACGCGACGCCATGTCGGAGGCTGCATCCGCCCGGAGCCGCATGAGTGGCCATGGCCGCCTCGCGGCCGACCGGCTCGGACCCCTGGAGCCCATGCTCCGCGCCTGGCTGCCCCGCCAGCGCTGGTTCGCCGGGAAGGGCCGCGCCATCCGCCGGGTCAGAATGGTTTCGGCGGCGGACCTGCTTCCGCCCCGCGTGGTACCGGGCCTGCTCCACCTGCTGGTGGACGTGGACGGCGACTGCTACCAGCTGCTGCTCGGCGTCCGGCCGGCCCTGCCGCCCGCCCTCGCGCCCGCCCTGATCGGGCTGGCCGAAGAGGGCCCGTACGCCGGCCAGTTCGTCTACGAGGGCCTCGGTGACCCGCGGCTGGCCTCGCTGCTGCTGGAACGGTTGCGCTCCCCCGGCAACCTCGGCCCGCTCCGCTTCGACCGGGACCCCGCCGCGCTGATCCCGGCCGCGCTGCCACCCCGTCCGCTCTCCGGCGAGCAGACAAACTCCTCGCTGATCTACGGGGATTCGTACATCCTCAAGGTGTTCCGCAGGGTGGGGCCGGGGGTCAACCCGGACCTCGAGCTGCCCAGAGCGCTGGCCGCCGCCGGCTGCGCCAGAGTGCCCGCCCCGGTCGCCTGGTACGAGGCCGACCTGCCCCTGGGACCGCTCGGCGACGGCCGGCCGGGTTCCGACCCGCTGACCCTGGGCGTCCTCCAGCCCTACCTCCGGGGCTCCGACGACGGCTGGCAGCTGGCGCTGCGCCGGCTCCGCGCGGGCGCCCCGTTCACCGCCGAGGCGCACGCCCTGGGCCGGGCCACCGCGGAGGTACACAGCGCCCTCGCCGACACCCTGCCCACGGTGACCCTCGACCCCGAGCGCACCGCCCGGCTGGCCGCCGGGATGACGGCCCGGCTGGCCGCCGCGGTCCGCGAGGTCCCTGCCCTGCTGCCGTACGAGGCCGGGCTGCGGGCCGCCTTCGACGCCCTCGCCGCCTCCCGCGGCCACGGCGTGCCCGCCCAGCGGATCCACGGCGACCTGCACCTGGGCCAGACCCTGCGCACCGCCGACGGCAGCTGGTCCCTGATCGACTTCGAGGGCGAGCCGGCCCGGCCGCTGGCCGAACGCCGCCGCCCCGAACCCGCCGTCCGGGACATCGCCGGGATACTGCGCTCCTTCGACTACGCCGCCCGTTCCCACCAGCCCTACGCCCTGACCTGGTCCGACGACTGCCGGGCCGCGTTCTGCGAGGGCTACGCCCGCACCACCGGCCGCGACCCCCGCGAGGACCAGGTGCTGCTGCGGGCGTACGAGACGGACAAGGCGGTGTACGAGGCCCGCTACGAGTCCCGCCACCGCCCGGACTGGCTGCACGTCCCCCTGGCGGCCATCCGCCGCCTCTCCGAACGCGAGCGCCCGGCCGCCAAGCGGGCCCCCGCACCGGGCCCCGCTCCGGGGCCCGCCAGCCCCCACCCCCGCCCGCAGCCCCCGAGGAGGCCGCACACGTGAGCGCCGCCCGTCAGCCGTCGCCGCCGTCACCGCCCGCCCCCGCTCCCGCCGCCACCGCGGCGGGGGCCGTGCCCGCCGGAGCCCCGGCCGAACGCAAAGCCGCCCGTACGCCCAGGGCCCGCAAGGAGCCCGCGGCCCGGCCCGGGAAGGAGGTCCGGCCCGCGCCCGCGCTCGGCGCGGAGGAACGCGCCCGGCTGCTGGAGGGACGCCACCACGACCCGCACGCGGTGCTGGGCGCGCGCACCCTGCGCGGCGGGGTGGCCATCCGGGCGCTGCGCCCGCACGCGAGGTCGGTGACCGTCGTCGCGAAGGGACTGCGGACGCCCCTGCACGACGACGGGGACGGCCTGTTCTCGGGGCTGCTGCCGCTGCGCGAGGTGCCGGACTACCGGCTGCTGGTGACGTACGACCGGGACGAGATCGAGGTGCACGACCCGTACCGGTTCCTGCCCGCGCTCGGCGATCTCGACCTGCACCTGATCGGCGAGGGCCGGCACGAGGAGCTCTGGACGGCGCTGGGGGCCCGCCCGATGGAGCACCAGGGCGTGGCCGGGACCAGGTTCACGGTGTGGGCGCCCAACGCCCAGGGGGTGCGGGTCGCCGGGGACTTCTCCTACTGGGACCCGGTCGGGCAGCCGATGCGCTCGCTGGGTGCCAGCGGGGTGTGGGAGCTGTTCCTGCCGGGGGTCGGGGACGGCGCCCTGTACAAGTTCGACATCGCGCGGCCGGACGGCTCGCACACGCTGCGGGCCGACCCGATGGCCCGGCGCACCGAGGTCCCGCCGGCCACCGCCTCCGTGGTCACGGAGAGCCGGTACGAGTGGCAGGACGCCGAGTGGATGGCGGCACGGGGCGGCCGTCAGCCGCACCAGTCGCCGTTCTCGGTGTACGAGGTGCACCTGGCGTCCTGGCGGCCGGGGCTGTCGTACCGGCAGCTGGCCGAGCAGCTCCCCGCGTACGTGCGGGAGCTGGGCTTCACGCACGTGGAGCTGATGCCGGTGGCCGAGCACCCCTTCGGCGGGTCCTGGGGCTACCAGGTGACCGGGTTCTACGCGCCGACCTCCCGGATGGGCGGCCCGGACGACTTCCGCTTCCTCGTCGACTCGCTGCACCGGGCCGGGATCGGGGTGATCGTCGACTGGGTGCCGGCGCACTTCCCGCGGGACGACTGGGCGCTGGCCGAGTTCGACGGGCGCCCGCTCTACGAGCACTCCGACCCGCGGCGGGCGGCCCACCCCGACTGGGGGACGCTGGAGTTCGACTACGGCCGCCGGGAGGTCCGCAACTTCCTGGTGGCCAACGCGGTGTACTGGTGCCAGGAGTTCCACGTGGACGGCCTCCGGGTCGACGCGGTCGCCTCGATGCTGTACCTCGACTACTCGCGCAACGACGGCGAGTGGGCGCCGAACGAGCACGGCGGCCGGGAGAACCTCGACGCGGTGGCCTTCCTCCAGGAGATGAACGCGACCGTGTACCGGCGCTGCCCGGGCGTGGTGACCATCGCGGAGGAGTCCACCGCCTGGGACGGGGTGACCCGGCCCACCGACGGCGGCGGCCTGGGCTTCGGCCTGAAGTGGAACATGGGCTGGATGCACGACACGCTCCGCTACGTCGGCAAGGAGCCGGTGCACCGCAAGTACCACCACCACGACATGACCTTCGGCATGGTCTACGCGTACAGCGAGAACTACGTGCTGCCGATCTCGCACGACGAGGTGGTGCACGGCAAGCGGGCGCTGGTGTCGAAGGCGCCCGGGGACTGGTGGCAGCAGCGGGCCACGCACCGGGCGTACCTGGGCTTCATGTGGGCCCACCCCGGTAAGCAACTCCTGTTCATGGGGCAGGAGTTCGCTCAGGGGGCGGAGTGGTCCGAGGCGCACGGGCCCGACTGGTGGCTGCTGGACCCGTCGTATTCGGCGGCGGGCGACCACCGGGGCGTGCGGACCCTGGTGGGCGACCTCAACCGGGAGTACCGGGCGGCGCCGGCGCTGTGGGAGCGGGACTCCGTGCCGGACGGGTTCGCGTGGGTGGAGGCGGACGCGGCGGAGGACAACGTCTTCGCGTTCCTGCGGTACGCGGCGGACGGCTCGCCGCTGCTGGCGGTCAGCAACTTCTCCCCGGTGGTGCGGCACGGGTACCGGCTCGGGGTGCCGGACGGGCCGAGGGCGTGGCGCGAGGTGCTGAACACCGACCACGAGCGGTACGGGGGCAGCGGGATCCGGCACGGGCGCCCGCTGCGCCCCGAGCCGGAGCCGGCCCACGGCCGCCCGGCCAGCCTGCGGCTGACCCTGCCGCCCCTGGCCACCCTCTGGTTCCGCCCGTAACACCCCGGGGAGCCCGCGCGCGGCGCGGGCTCCCTCCGGGGCGCCGTCCCGCCCCCCGCGCCTCGAACGCCGGCGAGGCCGAGATGCCGCCCGGCAGCACGAAGGGGCCGGCCGGGGCCGCGGCCCGGGTGGGGGGCCCTCGCCACCCCCGTGACGCGAGGGCCCCCGTACGGATCACGTACGGGAGGCGCGGCCGGTTCGGGGGTGTGACGCGGCACACGTGATACGTATCGCGTAGGGTGGCTGAAAGCTGAGCCTCCGTCGCCTCCCGACGTGGATCTTCCGACCATTCCGATTACCGGACGGTCGCGTGGAAAACGGACCAAAGCACCAGCCTTCGTAGGAGATTCCTACGAGTTGTGAGCTTGGGTGAACAACCCGTAGTCGACACACCCCGGCCACTCCTACCGTGTGCCTCGTGCACCAGAGCCCACCCTTCAACGCCCCCGCCGCCCGACGCCTCCGCTCGGCCCTGGGGATGGCGCCCGGCCATGTCTCCTACGGCCTGCGCGCCCAGTACGGACTGGACGTCGACCCCGAGACCGTGATGGCCTGGGAGCGCGGCGACATATCCCCCACCTCCGCCGAACTCACCGCCCTCGCGGGCGTGTTGTGGTGTTCGCCCGGCGAGCTGCTGGCGGAGCCGGTCACCCTGCGGGAGCACCGGGTGGCGCGCGGGCTGTCCGCCGAGGAGCTGGCCCGGCGGGTCGGGCTGGACGCCGGGTCCTACCAGAAGATGGAGGACACCGGGCGCTGGAAGGGCAACGAGCGGCAGTCGGCCGCGCTGGCCTCGGCGCTCAAGCTGACCCTGCCCCAGTTCGTGCTGGCGACCGGGAAGCAGGAGGAGCTCGCCGGCCTGCTGCGCAACGCGGTGACCACGCGCTGGCAGGCGTACGTGAAGCCGCTGGCCAAGCTGCTGCCGGTGCCCAGGCACCACCTGGAGACGGTGGTGGAGCAGCTGCACGCCGAGTACCAGTCGCGGATGGTGGCCACCCTCAGCTGGGGCGGCGCCGGCGCGCGGGTCGGCAGCGGGGACGCGGGCCGGGAGTACCTGGACGGGATCGTGGACCGCTTCTGGACGCTGGCCCGCGGCACGGAGTGAGCCCCCCTCCGGCGGAGAGGGGCCGTCCGGCGGCGCGGCGGGGGCTCCGGCCCCGGGTCCGCCCGGCCGCAGGGCCCGTCACATCCGGGTCAGAAGACCGATTCCGCCTCGAACATCCGGTCCGCCGGGACGGTCTTCAGCTCGGTGACCGCCGATGCCAGCGGGGCCATGACGATGTCGGTGCCGCGCAGGGCGGTCATGTTGCCGTAGTCCCCGCGGTGGACGGCCTCGACGGCGTGCCAGCCGAAGCGGGTGGCGAGCACCCGGTCGTAGGCGGTGGGGACGCCGCCGCGCTGGACGTGCCCGAGGATGACCGGCCGGGCCTCCTTGCCGAGGCGGCGCTCCAGCTCGACGGCGAGGCGGTTGCCGATGCCGGCGAACCGCTCGTGGCCGTACTGGTCGATCTCGCCCCGCTCGTACGGCATGGAACCCTCCGCCGGGTGGGCCCCTTCGGCGACGCAGATGACGGCGAACTTCTTCCCCCGGGCGAAACGTTCCTCCACCATCTTGACCAGGTCGTCCACCTCGAAGTGGCGCTCCGGCAGGCAGATGCCGTGGGCGCCGCCCGCCATCCCGGACTCCAGGGCGATCCAGCCCGCGTGCCGGCCCATGACCTCGACCACCATCACGCGCTGGTGCGACTCGGCGGTGGTCTTGAGCCGGTCTATGGCCTCGGTGGCGACCGTGACCGCGGTGTCGAAACCGAAGGTGCGGTCCGTGGAGGAGATGTCGTTGTCGATCGTCTTCGGGACGCCGACCACCGGCATGCCGGCGTCGGCGAGCATCCGGGCGGCGGTCAGGGTGCCCTCGCCGCCGATGGGGATCAGGGCGTCGATGCCGTAGCGCTCGGCCAGCTCCTGCGCGTTCTCGGCGGCCTCGCTGAGCCGGGCGCGCTCCATGCGCGCGGAGCCGAGGATGGTGCCGCCGCGGGCGAGGATGCCGCTGACGGCGTTGATGTCCAGCGGGCGGTGGTGGCCGTCGAGCAGGCCCTTGAAGCCGTCCTCGAAACCGATGACTTCGTCCCCGTGGCCCACGACGGCCCGGTGCACGACCGACCGGATCACGGCGTTCAGGCCCGGGCAGTCGCCGCCTGCGGTGAGAACTCCGATACGCATCGTGCTGTGTCTCCTGCTCCTGGGGTGAAGGCCCTGTCTGCGCAGCCTGTCCGATTGTTCCATGCTCGTCATGCGGGGCGCGCTCTGTACTGCTCCGCCCCTTACCTCCCGGAAGGTCTTCGGGGCCTCCCCACAGGGCCGTTTTCCCGGGGGGCGCCCTACCCATGCGCAGGGGTATTGTCAAGAGGTCAAGCCCACCCTATCGGGGAAAATCGACCCGCAAGCATGGACGGAGAGCAGGCGTGACGCGCAGCGTGTACGTGACCGGGATCGACCGGGGTGACGGCCGGCAGGTCGTCGAGCTGGGGATCATGGAGCTGCTGACCCGCCAGACGGGCCGGGTCGGCGTCTACCGCCCCCTGCTGCACGACGCACCCGATCGCCTGTTCGACCTGCTGCGGTCCCGCTACCGGCTGGACCAGGACCCGCAGGCCGCCTTCGGCATGGAGTACCACGAGGCCTCCGTCGTCCTGGCCGAGAAGGGCACCGACGAACTGGTCTCACGGCTCGTCGACCGGTACCACCGCGTCGCGCGCGACTACGACGTGATGCTGGTCCTCGGCACCGACTACGCCGAGACCAACCTGCCCGACGAACTGGCGCTGAACGCCCGTCTGGCCAACGAGCTCGGCGCGGTGGTGATCCCGGTGGTCGGCGGCACCAAGCAGGCCGCGGAGTCGGTGCGCGCCGAGGCCCGCAACGCCTACCGGGCCTACGAGGGCCTGGGCTGCGAGGTGGTCGCCATGGTGGTCAACCGGGTCGCCGCCGCCGACCGCGAGGCGATAGCCGGGCGGCTCGCCGCCCGGCTGCCGGTGCCCTGCTACGTACTGCCCGACGACAAGTCCCTGGCCGCGCCGACCGTCGCCCAGATCACCCGGGCGCTCGGCGGCGAGGTGCTGCTCGGCGACGGGGCCGGGCTGGCCCGCGACGCCCTGGACTTCGTGTTCGGCGGCGCCCACCTGCCGAACTTCCTGAACGCCCTGACGCCCGGCTGCCTGGTGGTCACTCCCGGGGACCGGTCCGACCTCGTGGTCGGCGCGCTGGCCGCGCACACCTCCGGCACCCCCGCCATCGCGGGGGTGCTGCTCACCCTGAACGAGCGCCCGGCCCCCCACATCCTGGACATGGCCGCGAAGCTGGCACCCGGCACCCCAGTGGTCTCGGTGGCCGGCAACAGCTTCCCCACCGCCGCCGAGCTCTTCTCCCTGCAGAGCCGGTTGAACTCGGCCACGCCGCGCAAGCTGGAGACCGCGCTCGGACTGTTCGAGCGCCACGTGGACACCGCCGAGCTGCGCGACCTGCTGTCCGTGGCCCGTTCGGAGCGGGTCACCCCGATGATGTTCGAGCACGAACTGCTGGAGCGGGCCCGCTCCGAGCGCCGCCGGGTGGTGCTGCCCGAAGGCACCGAGGAGCGGGTGCTGCGCGCCGCGGACGTGGTGCTGCGGCGCGGGGTCTGCGACCTGACGCTGCTGGGCGAGGAGAAGGCCGTACGCAAGAAGGCCGCGGACCTCGGGGTCGACATCGGCGGGGCCGACGTCATCGACCCGGCGCTCTCCCCGCTGCGGGAACGGTTCGCCGAGTACTACGCCGGGGCCCGCGCCCACAAGGGCATGACCGTCGAGCTGGCCCACGACGTGGTCACCGACGTCAACTACTTCGGCACCCTGATGGTCCAGGAGGGCCTGGCCGACGGCATGGTGTCCGGCTCGGTGCACTCCACCGCGGCGACGATCCGGCCCGCCTTCGAGATCATCAAGACCAAGCCGGAGGCCTCGATCGTCTCCTCCGTCTTCTTCATGTGCCTGGCGGACAAGGTGCTGGTGTACGGCGACTGCGCGGTCAACCCGGACCCGGACGCCGAGCAGCTGGCCGACATCGCCGCCCAGTCCGCCGCCACAGCGGCCGCGTTCGGGGTGGAGCCGCGGATCGCGATGCTGTCGTACTCCACCGGCACCTCCGGCTCCGGAGCGGACGTGGACAAGGTCCGCAAGGCCACCGAACTGGTCCGCGCGCGGCACCCGGAGCTGCTGATCGAGGGCCCGATCCAGTACGACGCGGCCGTGGACGCGGACGTGGCGGCGACGAAGCTGCCCGACTCCGAGGTGGCCGGCCGGGCGACGGTGCTGATCTTCCCGGACCTCAACACCGGCAACAACACGTACAAGGCCGTGCAGCGTTCGGCGGGCGCCGTCGCGGTCGGCCCGGTCCTGCAGGGTCTGCGCAAGCCGGTCAACGACCTCTCGCGCGGCGCCCTGGTCCAGGACATCGTCACCACGGTGGCGATCACCGCGATCCAGGCCCAGTCCCGGGCGACGCAGTAATACGTCCCGCACCGAAGGAAAGACGTCTCAAGTGACCACCGCATCGCGCGTACTCGTCCTCAACTCCGGCTCGTCGTCGGTCAAGTACCAGCTGCTCGACATGGCGGACCGGTCCCGGCTGGCCGTCGGGCTGGTGGAGCGGATCGGTGTGGGGGCACCCCCCGCGAAGCGAGGGGGACAGACCTCACGGCTGGCGCACGAGGCGCTGGCCGGTCCGAACCCCGGCAGGCGGGAGCGGGTGGGCCCGATCGCCGACCACGAGGCGGCGCTGAAGGCGGTGGCGGCGGAGCTGGCCGCCGACGGGCTGGGCCTGGACTCCCCCGAACTGGCCGCCGTGGGCCACCGGGTGGTGCACGGCGGCACCCGGTTCACCGCGCCCACCGTGATCGACGACGAGGTGCTCGCCGAGGTCCGCAGCCTGGTGCCGCTGGCCCCGCTGCACAACCCGGCGAACATCACCGGCATCGAGGTGGCCCGGGCGTTGCGCGCGGACATCCCGCAGGTGGCGGTCTTCGACACGGCGTTCCACTCGACGATGCCGGAGCACGCCGCGCAGTACGCGATCGACGCGGCCACGGCCGCGAAGTACTCGGTCCGCCGGTACGGCTTCCACGGCACCTCGCACGCCTACGTCTCGCGGGCGACGGCGCGGCTGCTGGGCAAGGCGCCGGAGGAGGTCAACGTGATCGTCCTGCACCTGGGCAACGGCGCCTCGGCGTCGGCGGTGCGGGGCGGGGTGTGCGTGGACACCTCGATGGGCCTGACCCCGCTGGAGGGGCTGGTCATGGGGACCCGGTCGGGGGACCTGGACCCCGCGGTGATCTTCCACCTGGCGCGGGTGGGCGGGCTGTCGGTGGACGAGATCGACGCGCTGCTGAACAAGCGGAGCGGTCTGCTGGGCATGTGCGGGGACAACGACATGCGGGAGGTGCTGCGTCGGGCCGGCGAGGGCGACGCGGCGGCGCAGGGGGCGTTCGCCACGTACGTGCACCGGCTGAAGAAGTACATCGGCGCTTACGCGGCGGTGCTCGGGCGGGTGGACGCGGTGGCGTTCACGGCCGGGGTCGGGGAGAACTCGCCGCAGGTGCGGGAAGCTGCGGTGGACGGTCTGGCCGAGCTGGGTCTGGTGCTGGACCCGGAGGCGAACGCGGTGCGCTCCCCGGAGCCGCGGCTGATCTCCACCGAGTACGCGAGGGTGGCCGTCGCCGTGGTGCCGACCGATGAGGAGCTGGAGATCGCCTCGCAGGCGTACGCGCTTGTTACCCAGTAGTCACTTGGACTTTCCGCCAGACGGAATATTCCGCTACGAAACAAACCGGATAGGATCCGCTTCATGCGCCGTTCCAAAATCGTCTGCACGCTGGGCCCCGCCGTCGACTCGTATGAGCAGCTGAAAGCACTCATCGAGGCAGGTATGAACGTGGCCCGATTCAACTTCAGCCACGGCTCCCAGGCAGAACACCAGGAGCGGTACGACCGCGTCCGGAAGGCCGCCGAGGACACCGGGCGCGCGGTCGGCGTCCTCGCCGACCTCCAGGGCCCCAAGATCCGTCTGGAGACCTTCGCCGAGGGCCCCGTCGAGCTGGTGCGCGGTGACGAGTTCGTCATCACCACCGAGGACGTCCCGGGCGACAAGTCCATCTGCGGCACCACCTACAAGGGGCTGCCGGGCGACGTCGCCAAGGGCGACCAGGTCCTGATCAACGACGGCAACGTCGAGCTGCGGGTGACCGAGGTCGAGGGCCCCCGGGTCAGGACCATCGTCATCGAGGGCGGTGTCATCTCGGACCACAAGGGCATCAACCTGCCCGGTGCCGCGGTGAACGTCCCGGCCCTGTCCGAGAAGGACAAGGAGGACCTCCGCTTCGCGCTCCGCATGGGCTGCGACATGGTCGCGCTGTCCTTCGTCCGCGACGCCAACGACGTCAAGGACGTCCACCGGGTGATGGACGAGGAGGGCCGCCGGGTCCCGGTCATCGCCAAGGTGGAGAAGCCGCAGGCGGTCGAGAACATGGAGGCCGTCGTCGGCGCCTTCGACGCCGTCATGGTGGCCCGCGGCGACCTGGCGGTCGAGTACCCGCTGGAGAAGGTCCCGATGGTCCAGAAGCGGCTCATCGAGATGTGCCGCCGCAACGCCAAGCCGGTGATCGTGGCGACCCAGATGATGGAGTCGATGATCACCAACTCCCGGCCGACCCGCGCCGAGGCCTCCGACGTGGCCAACGCCATCCTGGACGGCGCGGACGCGGTCATGCTCTCCGCCGAGTCCTCGGTCGGCCAGTACCCGATCGAGACCGTCAAGACGATGTCGAAGATCGTCGCCGCGGCCGAGGAGGAGCTCCTCTCCAAGGGCCTGCAGCCGCTCGTCCCGGGCAAGAAGCCGCGCACCCAGGGCGGCTCGGTGGCCCGTGCGGCCTGCGAGATCGCGGACTTCCTGGACGGCAAGGCGCTGGTCGCCTTCACCCAGTCCGGCGACACCGCCCGCCGGCTGGCGCGCTACCGCGCCGTCCAGCCGATCCTGGCCTTCACCACCGACGTGAACACCCGCAACCAGCTCACCCTGAGCTGGGGCGTGGAGTCCTACGTGGTCCCGTACGTCGACAACACCGACGCGATGGTCGACCTGGTGGACGCCGAGGTGTCCAAGCTCGGTCGCTACAACGCCGGCGACACCATGGTCATCACGGCCGGTTCGCCCCCCGGTGTCCCCGGCACCACCAACATGGTCCGGGTCCACCACGTGGGCAGCGGCGACCGCGACTGACCCCGCGCCCGCACCGGCGCCCGCACAGCCGGCCGAGGCCCGTGCTCCTCGCAAGGGGGCACGGGCCTCGGCCGTCGCCGTCTTCCGCCCGTTACTCCGGCGGGCCGATGTAGTTCTTCAGACCGGGGACGGTCAGGTCGCCGCCGAACTGTCCGGCCTGGACCACCTTCACCTTGGTGAAGAAGGCGAAGGGCACGTCCAGCGGCGGCGGGCTGTTCGGGCTGAACTCGATCGGGATGATGCCGAACAGGTTGCCCTTGAGCGACTCGGTGTACATGGTCACCGTGCCGCCCCGGATCTTCGAGGTGGAGCCCGGGGTGGACTTCAGGTGCGCGATGTTCCCGGACTTGCCCACGGTCTGGTAGAGGTCCCTGATGTCCAGCGAGTCCGCGGTGAACTTCAGCACCGGCTTGATCTTGCCGCCGGCCGTCTTGACCTCCACGATGCCGTGGTACTTCAGGCCGTAGAGGGTCAGCAGGGAGCTGTCCAGGTACCAGGGCTCGTCCGGCAGCAGCGGGATGCCGGTCTCCAGTTCGGCCGCGGCCAGGGCCTCCGGGTCGGGGGTCGGACAGGGGAACGGCTGCTTGCCGTCCGCCGTCTTCTCGCCGGACTGCTTCCCGGTCTCGTCCTTCGGCTTGGTCCTGGTGTCCTTGACCTCGTCGGAGAGCTCCTCCACCCCGACGCCCGCCCGGCGGGCGGCGTCGCGGATCTTCTGCTCCTGCGGGTCCGGCGCCTCGGTGGTGGGCCGCGGCGGCTTGGGGGCCGGCGCCTCGGGGGCGGTCGGTACGGCCGGCGCGGAGGCGTCCGGTGCGGGCTGCTGCGGCCGGACGTCCTGCTTGCCGGCCAGGCCGTCGAAGAAGTCGGTGATCTTCTCGCCCACGCCCAGCGGGTCGAGCGGGTTCACCGGCTTCGTGGCGGTCGGCGCCGGGGCGGTGATCGGGGCCGCTTCCCGGGCCTGCTTCGAGGCCGAGGCGGAAGGCGAGGCCGACGGCGAGGTCTTCGGGACCGGCGCCTTCGACAGCCCCGGGGAGGGGGCCGCGCTGGGCGAGGCGCCCGGCGAAGGGGTCTTGGAGGGGGACTTGGAGGCCGACGGCGACGGCGACTTCGACGTCTCGTCGGAGGGCTCGTCGGAGCGGGTCACGCACGGGCCGGGCGCGAAGGGTATGTCCTTCTCGTCGGCCAGGGCCAGCTTGGGGGCTATGCCCATCCCGACGAACACGGCGGTCGGCATCGCGGCCAGCGCCATCGTCTTGCCGACGGGTATGCGGACCTTGGTCAGCAGCGACTTCCTGGGAGCCGCGTGGCGCGGACCCCTTCTTTCACGGGACTCTGCGTCTGGGGCCGCGGCCCGCTGCGTCTCGTCACCCCGCACTGTTCCTCCCGCCATCGGCGTGGGCAGTCATCTCGGTCGCGTGGATCGTTTCCGTCTCGCGGGGCCCGGCGGCCGGCTCCTTCACGGGCACGCCCGGCGCCCACGACAGGGCCAGGCATCCGCCGACCAGCGCGCACAGGAAGCCGAGGCCGAAGCCGCCGAGGTTGGAGACCGGCAGGGACACCAGGCCGAGGAGCAGGGTGGCCACGCCGGCGAAGATCCGGATGGACTGCTGGAACCACAGGCCGAGGCCGAGGGTGATCAGCAGAACCCCGATGATCAGGGCGCCCGCGCCGCCGGTGGTGGCCATGGCGATGCTGACGTTGCCGAGCCGGAGGTCGGCGTACGGGAAGTAGGCGATCGGCAGGCCGCCGAGGAGGGTGAACAGCCCGGCCCAGAACGGCCGCTTGCCGCTCCAGGCGTGGAAGCGGTAGTACACCACGGTGAGCCAGTGGTCGTCTGCTGCGGCGTTAACCGGGGCCTGGGGGTTCATGGACAACAGCTCCCTGGAAACGGTGGTACGGAAGAACTTCGTGGAGCCCGGACGGGCGGGCGGGCACGGCGGACGCCGCCGCCCGCCCGTCCGGTCAAGCGCCGGGACGAGCGGCTGTCACTTCTCGTCCTGGTAGCACGGCTGGTCGCCGCCCATCAGGCGCAGCTTCAGGTCCGGCAGCGTGAAGGTGCCGGCCGTGGTGGCCCACGCCTTCTGGCGCACCTTCGTCAGCGTCGCCTCCTTGGCGCGCTGCGAGAAGGCGTACTTGTTGGTCACGGTGCCGGGCTGCGGCTTGGTGACGTGGCTGCCGTCGCCCACCGCGACACCGATGTCGAGGTCCTTGAAGTGGGCGTCGGCGTCGAGCTCGGCCACGTCGAGGTAGATGTTCTCGGCAACGGCCGGCGTGCCCTTGTGGCCCGTCCGCAGCTGCAGCGTGATGTTGCCGAAGGGGGTCGGGGTCACCAGCGACTGGCACATGTTGGTGATCTCGGCCCGGCTGAACCCGGAGATGGTCACCGGGTGGTGCTTCACCTCTCCGGTCTTCAGGTCGTTGCCCTTGGCGAAGCCTCCGTACTGAATCAGGTTGTCACCCTTCAGACGGTCGGCCGAGACCTTGAAGTCCTGGCCGGAGACGCTGAAGGACGCCGCGAGGGCTCCCTGCGCCAGACCCACACCCACCGCGGCGGCAGCCGCGACGCTCGGGACCATGACGAGAGCGAAGCGCTTCCATCTGGTCCCGCCACGAACCTGGGAATTCATGTTGTTCCTCCTTCTCGGACGTACATCTCCGGTCCGGGCCCTGCCCGTCCTGGGATGGGAGAAGTGCTACGTCCTCGGGAAGGAGCGCAGGAGTCCGTGGCGCGGATCCGCGTCAGGTACACCGGCGATCACCCCCGAGCGACAACCACTGGGCCACGCGTCCGCGCAACCTGGAGGACAGGCCCTGCCGGTGCGGCAGGGACCCCCCTGTCCCTCGGCCGGTGGCACTGCCGCCGGCCGGCCCGGTGGGGACCCGTCGCCGCGTGCCGGGTGTACGGCGCTGCGGGACGGACCGAGCGTGGCCGATCGTGGTCCATTCGACGCTGCCGCACAAGGGGGTTCGTTACTGGCGGGTAACGGGTGGATAACCGGGCCTCGACGGGACGCGCCCGGGCGGCCACACAGGGTGTCACCCCGGGGCATGACGAAACCCCTGAATCCCTCCGCAAGCGGACAGATCCAGGGGTTCGATTTACTGCGAGTAACACGTCGCGCGGATTGCCAAGTTTTGGCAAAGCGGGGCCGCTGTTTATCTATCTGTCAACAAATCGTCGGCCGCGACGGGTTGCCTCAGAAGAGCACCCGGGCGAGCGCGGTACGGGCCGCGGACACCCGCGGGTCGTCCCCGCCGATGACCTCGAACAGCTCCAGCAGCCTCAGCCGTACGGCGTCCCGGTCCTCGCCGTACGTCACCCGAACGGTGTCCACCAGTCGCCCGAAAGCGTCCTCCACGTGCCCGCCGACCAGGTCCAGGTCGGCCGCGGCGATCTGGGCCGCCGGGTCCTTCGGGTTCTCCGCGGCCGCGGACCGCACCGCCTGCGGGTCCATGTGCTGGACCCTCTGCAGGAGTTCGGCCTGGGCCAGCCCGAGCTTGGCCTCCGGGTGCGCCGGGTCCTCGGCGAGCACGTTGCGGTACGCCTGGACGGCACCGCCGAGGTCGCCCGCGTCCAGCGCGGCCATGGCCGCCTCGAGCAGGGCGTCGTACGGGCCCGCGGGCGCGGCCGCCGGGGCGCCCTCGCCGGCCGCGGGGGCGTCGGGGTCGACCTGGATCCCGGTGAGGCCGAAGCGTTCCTCGGCCACCTGCACCAGCTGGGCCAGGGTCTCGCGGACCTGCTGCTCGGGGGCGGCGCCCTGGAAGAGGGGCAGCGCCTGGCCGGCCACCACGGCGAAGACGGCGGGGATGCCCTGGATGCCGAACTGCTGCATCAGCATCTGGTTGGCGTCGACGTCCACCTTGGCCAGCACGAACCGGCCGTTGGCCTCGACGGCGAGCCGCTCGAGCAGCGGACCGAGCTGCTTGCAGGGCTGGCACCACTCGGCCCAGAAGTCGATGACGACGGGCACTTCGGCGGAACGCTGGAGCACATCACGTTCGAAGCCGGCCTCGTCTACGTCGATGACGAGCGCCGACGGGGGCACCGCCGCCGTACCGCCCTGCCGGGCGGCCTCCGCGCGCGCCTGCTCGGCCTTGGCCTTGGCCTCGCCGGCCGCCTTCACCGCGGCGAGGTCTACGACGCCGCTCATGGACATGTTTCTCGGCTGCATGCGTACATCCTCCCCCGTTTGCGCGCACCGACGAAAAAGACCGGCCGATTCGACTGCGGCGCCGGGTCCCCACCTGGCGCCTGGTAGCTCGCGTGGTCGTCGCTCTTTCGCTACGAGCCGTAGCGTAACTGGCCGGTAGCCTCCCGCGCTCCGTGATATGCCCCACAGCGGAAGGCCCGGGGCGCTTTACCTACCGGCGGGTATGGTCACCGTCCATGCGCAATCTCGGTTCCACTTCCGGCCGCACGGGCCGCCCGCGGAGCGCGGCGGCGGACGCCGCGATCCTCGCGGCGACCCGGGACGCGCTGTGCGAGCTGGGCTGGTCGAAGCTGACGATGGGCGACGTCTCCGCGCGGGCGGGGGTCGCCAAGACCACCCTCTACCGGCGGTGGGCCGGGAAGAACGAGCTGGTCGTGGATGCGGTGGCGGAGCTGTTCGACACGCTCGAACTCCCCGACCGCGGTTCGCTGGAGGCCGACGTCGAGTACGTGGTCCTCCAGTTCGCCGCGCTGCTGCGGCGGCCGGAGGCGCGGACGGCCCTGATGGCGGTGGTCGCGGAGTCCACCCGGGACGAGGCTCTGCGGGAACGCATCCGCTCGGCGATCGTGGACCGGCAGAAGCGGCTGGTCGTCCTGGGCCGGGAACGGGCCCAGGCCCGGGGCGAACTCCCGGCGGAGCCGGACGAGTCGGCGGCCGGGCCCACCACGGACCTGATCTTCGACGTCATCGCCGGCACGGTGGTGCACCGGGCGCTGGTCAGCGGGGAGCCGGTGGACGAGCTCTGGGTCGCCACGTTCACCACCCTCCTGATGCACGGCCTCCGCGGCCCCACCCCCTGACCCGCCCCGGCCGCCGCCCCCGCGGCAGCACCGCCGCCCGACCCCGGCGGCTCCGCCGGAGCCGGCTCGTGGGCGGCTCCGCCCGCCGAGGGCGCCGGCGGGGCACATCCGGCCCCGCCGGCGGTCGAGGCGCGGGTCAGAAGCCGGCCGGCTCCGTGTAGGTGCCCCACTCCTCGCGGAGCACCCCGCAGATCTCCCCGAGCGTCGCCTCCGCCCGCACCGCGTCCAGCATCGCCGGGATCATGTTGGACCCGTCCCGCGCGGCGTCGAGCATCGCGTCCAGCGCGCCCCGCACCTTCGCCTCGTCCCGGCGCTCCTTGCGGGTGCCCAGGGCGCGCACCTGCTCCCACTCCACCTCGTGGCTGACCCGCAGGATCTCGAGGTCGCCCGTGACGGAACCCTCGTGGCAGTTGACGCCGACGACCCGCTTGTCGCCCTTCTCCAGCGCCCGCTGGTACTGGAAGGCGGACTCGGCGATCTCCCCGGTGAACCAGCCGTCCTCGATGCCTCGCAGGATGCCGGAGGTGATCGGGCCGATCGGGTGCTGCCCGTCCGGGTGCGCCCGCAGGCCCCGCTCCCTGATCTGGTCGAAGATCTTCTCCGCGTCCGCCTCGATGCGGTCGGTGAGCTGCTCGACGTACCAGGAGCCGCCCAGCGGGTCGGCCACGTTGGCCACGCCGGTCTCCTCCATCAGCACCTGCTGCGTCCGCAGGGCGATCTCGGCCGCCTGCTCGCTCGGCAGGGCGAGGGTCTCGTCGAGGGCGTTGGTGTGGAGGGAGTTGGTGCCGCCGAGCACCGCCGCGAGCGCCTCCACCGCCGTCCGCACCACGTTGTTGTACGGCTGCTGCGCGGTCAGCGAGACGCCGGCCGTCTGGGTGTGGAAGCGCAGCCACTGCGCCTTGTCGGTCTTCGCCCCGTAGACCTCCTTCATCCAGCGGGCCCAGATCCGGCGGGCCGCGCGGAACTTGGCGATCTCCTCGAAGAAGTCGACGTGCGCGTCGAAGAAGAAGGACAGACCGGGCGCGAACACGTCCACGTCGAGCCCGCGGGACAGGCCGAGCTCCACGTAGCCGAAGCCGTCGGCGAGGGTGTACGCGAGCTCCTGCGCGGCCGTGGCCCCGGCCTCGCGGATGTGGTAGCCGGAGACCGAGAGCGGCTTGTA
The DNA here is from genome assembly GCF_042900645.1 of Streptomyces sp. NPDC012888. Lineage (NCBI taxonomy): Bacteria > Bacillati > Actinomycetota > Actinomycetes > Kitasatosporales > Streptomycetaceae > Streptomyces > Streptomyces sp. NPDC012888. The sequence continues at coordinate 115,099 of NZ_JBIBBM010000004.1, forward strand.
GGCGGGGATGCCCTCGGCGCAGTACTCCATCAGATCGCCGATGAGGCGCAGGTGCGGCTCCGGTTCGAAGAGCCACTCCTTCTGGGCGATGTACTCCTTGAAGATGTCGGTCTGCAGGGTGCCGTTGAGGACGGCGGGGTCGACGCCCTGCCGCTCGGCGGCGACCAGGTACATGCAGAAGACGGGCACGGCCGGGCCCGAGATGGTCATGGAGGTGGTGACGTCCCCCAGCGGGATGTCCTTGAAGAGCACCTCCATGTCGGCGGCCGAGTCGATGGCGACACCGCAGTGGCCGACCTCGCCGAGCGAGCGGGGATCGTCGGAGTCGCGGCCCATCAGGGTCGGCATGTCGAAGGCGACCGAGAGTCCGCCGCCGCCGGCGGCGAGGATCATCTTGTAGCGCTCGTTGGTCTGCTCGGCGTTGCCGAAGCCGGCGAACTGCCGGATGGTCCAGGTCCGGCCGCGGTAGCCGGTCGGGTGCAGTCCCCGGGTGTAGGGGTACTCGCCCGGCCAGCCGATGCGGTCGAAGCCCTCGTAGGTGTCGCCCGGGCGCGGTCCGTAGACCGGGTCGACGGCATCTCCGGAGAGCGTGGTGAAGTCGGCGTCCCGCTTGCGGGCCTTGTCATAGCGGGCCTGCCAGCGGCGGCGGCCCTCCTCGATGGCGTCAGCGTCCATGCTTCGAATTTACTAGGACGTCCTAGTAAATGTCGATGGTGAAAGGCCGGACTCCGGCAGGTTCGCCCCCCTCGCCCAACGCCGAGCGCCCCCGCCGTGGTCTCGGCGGGGGCGCTCGGAACGCGGCGGAGCCTCCCGGCTCAGGCGCGGGCGGGGGCGACGCCGCCCTCGACCAGCGGCTCGACCTCGGCGCGGATCCTGCGCTCGACGAAGAAGGCGGCCAGCGGGATGGTGCCGCTGACCAGCACCCACAGCAGCTTGCCGAAGGACCACTTGGCCTTGGAGCCCAGGTCGAAGGCGAACACCAGGTAGACCATGAAGAGCACGCCGTGGGCCTGCGAGACCGCGAAGGTCAGGTCGGCCCCGGTGTCGAAGCCGTACTTGGCCACCATGCAGGCGCAGAGGATCAGCAGCATCACGGCGGTGATGTAGGCCATGACGCGGTAGCGGGTCAGCACGCTTCGTTTCATGCGTACGAGGTTAACCGTCCGGAAATCGCGCCCCGACCCGGGAGTCCCGCCCCCGCGGCAACCGCCCCGGTGGGGACCGCCGACGCCGGGCGGCCCGTGACCAAGCTCACCGCGCCCGGCCCGCCGCCCGAGCGGGGCGCGGGCTCAGCCGCGCTCCGGCTCGAAGTCGGCGGCGGCGATCCGCAGCGGCCGCAGCATCGCGAAGATCTCCGCGCACTCCTCGGCGTCGTACACGCCCAGGCCGAAGTCCATCGCCATCAGGTCCCGGGTGGCGGCCTCCACGACCTCGCGCCCCTTGTCGGTGATCGACGCCAGCGTGCCGCGGCCGTCGTTGGGGTTGGGGCGCTTGGCCACCAGGCCCGACCTCACCAGACGGTCCACCGTGTTCGTCACCGAGGTCGGGTGCACCATCAGGCGTTCGCCGATCTTGGACATGGGGAGCTCGCCGGCCTTGGAGAAGGTCAGCAGCACCAGCGCCTCGTAGCGCGCGAAGGTCAGCCCGTACGGCTTGACCACCGCGTCCACCTCACCGAGCAGGATCTGGTGCGCCCGCATGATCGAGGTGATCGCGGCCATCGAGGGCACCGGCCCCCAGCGCCGCTGCCAGAGTTCGTCGGCGCGGGCGATGGGGTCGAAGGGGAGGCTGAGCGGCTTGGGCACGGACCCGACCTTACCGGCCGGTCAGTTGGCGGACAGGCCCGTCTCACCCACCGATCCCGCCGCCCCGTCGTCCAGCAGCCGCTTGCGCAGGCGCCCGACCAGATCCTCGTCGACGCCGAGGCGGGTCCGGGCATACCCGCGGACCGAGCCGTACGTGGTGGCCAGGTCTGCCAGGAAGAGCCGGATCACCTCCTCCGGCGCCCGCCCGTACGCCGGCCAGCGCAGCTCACGGCCCGGGTTGGCGGCGCGCCAGTCGGCCACCAGGCGCTCCGTGGCCAGCTCGGTCAGGGCGAAGTCCGCGGCGATGGTGTCCTCGTCGACGCCGAGCAGGGCCAGGACGAGGGCGGCCAGCAGCCCGGTGCGGTCCTTGCCGGAGGCGCAGTGGAAGACCAGCGGCCCGTCGCCGTCCGCGATCAGCCCGAGGGCGGCCCGGAGCTCGGCCGTGCCGTCCTCGGCGACCTCGGCGAACCGGTCCGCGAGGTAGCGCCAGGGGTCGAGGGCGGGGTCGATGGAGGCCTGGTCGTAGGGGCGGTGCTCCACGCTGAGGTTGGCGTAGACCAGGCCCGCCTCCTCCGGGACGCGGCCCTTGGCCTCGATCTCCCAGGGGTAGCGCAGGTCGATCACGGTACGCACGCCCAGCGCGCGGAACCGGTCCAGATCGGCGGCGGCGTCCGGCGCGGCCAGCTTGCCGAGGGAGTCGGACCGGTAGAGCCGTCCCCAGCCCAGGGTTCGGCCGTCCCGGGTCGAATACCCGCCCAGGTCACGGAAGTTGTGCAGCCGGTCGAAGTCCAGGTGTCGTCGCGTCACGCCCGCCACCCTAGATCGGGAACTCCGGTGCGAGCGGGTGCGCGGTGTCGTGACTCGGTGTCACTTACCGGACATGCCAGGATGTTCCGGTCCATAGTGCCGCCGCTCGCCCCGAGGAAGCCGGATGCCAGGCCACAGCCCCCGACGCCGCCCCCTCGCCGCCGCCACCACCACCGCGGCCACCGCCGCCGCGGCCTGCGCCCTGGCCCTGGCGGCGGTCGCCGGCTGCACACCGCCCCCGCCCCCGCGCACGGGCCCGCCGTCCCCGGCCGCCGCGCCACCGGCCGAGGAGACCGGGTCCCCGTTCTGGGTCGACCCGCGGAGCGCCGCCGCCCGGCAGGCGGCCGCCTGGGACGAGCAGGGGCGTACCGCGGACGCGCAGGTGCTGCGCCGGATCGCGGACCGGCCGGTCGCGCTGTGGGCGCCGGCCGGCGACCCCGGGCCCGCGGTCCGGCGCGCGGCGCGGGCGGCCGCGGCGGCCGGGCGGACGGTGGTGATCGCCGCGCACGCCCTCCCGCACCCCGGCTGCGGCCGGCCACCGGGCGGCGGCGCCCGGGACGCGCAGGCCTACCGCCGCTGGATCTCCGCCCTCGCCGACGCCATCGGCGGGGCCCGGGCACTGGTCGTCCTGGAGCCGGGAGCCATGGCCGAGGCCCTCGACGGCTGCGCCCCGGCCGGCCGTACGGAGGGACGGCACCGGCTGCTGGCGGAGGCGGTGGACCGGCTCAAACGGAACCGCGGCACCCGGGTCTACCTGGACGCGAGCCGGCCGGGCCGGTTCCCCGACCCGGCGGATCTGGCCGGGCACCTCGCCCGGGCGGGCCTCGGCCGGGCCGACGGGTTCGCGCTGAACGTCTCCGGCTTCGAACCGGACGCGGCCGTACGGGCGTACGGGGCGAAGCTCTCCCGGGCCACCGGCGGCAAGCACTTCGTCGTCGACACCGGCCGCAACGGCGACGGCCCGCGCCCCGACGGATCCGGTCCGGGCGCGTGCAACCCGCCCGGCCGCTCGCTGGGCGTCCCGCCCACCGACCGCACCGGCGACCCGCTGGCCGACGCCTACCTGTGGATCAGGCGGCCCGGCGAGTCCGACGGCACCTGCCGCGGCGGACCCGCGGCCGGCACCTGGTGGCCCGACTACGCACTGGGCCTGGCCCGCCGCGCCAAGGACCCGGCCGGCTAGGAACCGTCGTCCCGGAGGTCGGGACCGGGCCCGTACTCCCGGTCGTGGACCGGCGCGTCCGGGAGCTCCCGGTCCAGCGCCTCCCGGTAGCGGACGCAGCCGCGGAGGAACCGCGGCCACGGCGGTACGGCCACCTCCGGCTCGACGCGCTCGGGCAGCAGGCCCCACAACCGGGGGTGGTGCCAGCACAGGTCGTGCCCCGAGGTGTCCCGGTGCGCGCGGATCCCCGCACGCAGCCGCCGCACCTCCTCGGCCAGCTCGTCACGGCTCAGCCCGGCGAGATCGGCGTCCAGGTCCATGACCGCACACCCTAGGGGCCGCGGGTACCGAGGGCCGGGACCGCCGCGGACGGCGGCCGGTCGCGGACGCGCGGGAGCCCCCGGCCGGACGGCCGGGGGCTCCCGTGTGCGTCGTGCGGACGGCTCAGCCGGCGGCGAGGTGCCGTTCCACCGTCTCCACCTTCGAGGTGATCCCGTCGGTCACACCTGGCCGGATATCGGCCTTGAGGATGAAGGAGACCCGCGGGGCACGCTCCTCCACCGCCGCGACCGCCCGCCGGACGACGTCCATGACCTCGTCCCACTCGCCCTCGACGGTGGTGAACATCGCGTCGGTGCGGTTCGGCAGACCGGACTCGCGGACCACCCGGACCGCTTCGGCCACGTACTCGCCGACCTCTTCCCCGACTCCGAGCGGGGTCACCGAGAACGCCACGATCACGCGGCGGCGCCTTCCTTGCCGGCCGCCTCGGTACGGGCGCGCGCGGCGATCACGCCGTCCGCCTCGTCGCGCTTCAGCAGCTTGTCGCCGTACAGACCGCCGAACGGCAGCAGCGACAGCACGAAGAACAGCGCCACCTTCTTGACCGGCCACTTCGCCTTGTTCCACACGTCCAGCAGGAAGATCGTGTAGATGACGAACAGGATGCCGTGGATGACACCGAGCGGCATCATCAGGTAGTCGACGTCCGAGATCCGGCTCAGCAGCGAGCCGAAGATCAGCAGGGCCGGGAACGACAGGGCCTCCGGAACGGAGACGAGGCGCAGCCGGTGCAGGGCGGAGGCGGTCTTGATGTCCACGGGAACCTTCGCGACGGAGGTGCGGCAACCCCCCGGACGGCTGTCAGGGGGGACGGTCCGTCCCAGTGTCTCAGCCGCTTTGCACGATCTTGGCCCCGGGGGTCGGGGCGCCGGATCCCGTCGTATATCGGCCAGGGGGCCCTGTTCGGGCCCGCCCGCTGCCGTTAACGTCATCCCGTGGCTCAGTTCCGACTCCAAGGCAGCAAGGTGCTCGCCGTCGACCTTTCCGGCGATGCCGTCAAAGCGAAGAACGGCTCGATGGTCGCCTACGACGGCCAGATGGCCTTCAAGAAGATGTCCGGCGGCGGTGAAGGCCTCCGGGGCATGGTCACCCGGCGGCTGACCGGCGAACAGATGACAGTGATGGAGGTACAGGGTCACGGCACCTGCTTCTTCGCCGACCGGGCGAGTGAGATCAATCTGGTCAATCTGCGCGGGGAGAAGCTCTACGTCGAGTCCAGCAACCTGCTGTGCACCGACGCCGGCCTCCGCACCGGCACCACCTTCACCGGCCTGCGGGGCGGTGCGACCGGCAACGGGCTGTTCACCACCACCGTCGAGGGCACCGGCCAGGCGGCGATCATGTCGGACGGTCCGGCGGTGGTGCTGCGGGTCAGCGCCCAGTACCCGCTCTCGGTCGACCCCGGGGCGTACATCGCGCACACCGGCAACCTCCAGCAGCACTTCCAGTCCGGCGTGACCTTCCGCACCCTCCTGGGCGAGGGCGGCGGCGAGGCGTTCCAGATCCGCTTCGAGGGCGAGGGACTGGTGTACGTCCAGCCCAGCGAGCGCAACACCGTCGGGGGCGACGTCTGATGCCGTTCCGCGAGATCAACTCGAAGATGGTCGAGGCCCAGGTCATGCCCGGGCAGCGGCTCTACAGCCAGCGCGGCGCGATGCTGGCGTACCGGGGGGACGTGTCGTTCACCCCGGACATCGCCGGCGGCCAGGGCGGCGTCATGGGCATGATCGGGCGCCGGGTGGCGAACGAGCAGACCCCGCTGATGTCGGTGGAGGGCAACGGCACCGTGATGTTCGGCCACGGCGGCCACCACGTCCACGTGATCAACCTCCAGGGCGACACGCTCTACGTGGAGGCGGACCGGCTCCTCGCCTTCGACGGCACGCTCCAGCAGGGCACGATGTTCATGGGCTCGCAGGGCGGGGTCATGGGCATGGTGCGCGGCCAGGTGACCGGGCAGGGCCTGTTCACCACCACCCTCAAGGGGCACGGCGCGGTGGCCGTGATGGCGCACGGCGGCGTCATCGAGCTGCCCATCACCCCGAACCGGCCCGTCCACGTGGACCCGCAGGCGTACGTGGCCCACCAGGGGGACGTACGCAACAAGCTGTCGACGGCGCTGGGCTGGCGGGACATGGTCGGCCGCGGCTCGGGCGAGGCCTTCCAACTCGAACTGTCCGGCCAGGGCGCGGTGTACGTGCAGGCCTCGGAGGAGAAGCTGTGAACTTCGGTCCCGTCCTCGCGGGCCCCGGCGGCCCGACGGTCTTCGACCCGTACACCCTCCCGTCCGACGACAACGTCAACCCGTACACCTTCTGCGTGGAACTCAAGGGCAACCAGTGGTTCCTGCAGAAGGGCAAGATGATCTCGTACTACGGGCACATCGAGTTCAACGGCATCGGGCACGGCCGCTTCGAGCGGCTGCTGCGCACCAGCTTCCACTCGCCGCTGCACGCGAGCGACTGGGTGGTGGCGGAGGGCCAGGGCAAGATGCTGCTGGCCGACCGGGCCTTCGACGTGAACTCGTACGACCTGGAGGACGGGAACCTCACGATCCGCTCCGGGAACCTGCTGGCCTACCAGCCCACCCTGGCCCTCAAGCAGTCGATCGTCCCCGGGTTCCTGACCTTGATCGGAACCGGGAAGTTCGTGGCGGCGTCCAACGGACCGGTGGTCTTCATGGAGCCGCCGCTGCGGGTGGACCCGCAGGCGCTGGTGGGCTGGGCGGACTGCCCCTCCCCCTGCCATCACTACGACCACGGCTACATGGCCGGCGTGATGGGCGGCCTGCGGCAGCTCACCGGCATCGGGGGGACCTCCGGCGAGGAGCACCAGTTCGAGTTCGTGGGGGCCGGCACGGTGCTGCTCCAGTCGACGGAGCTGCTGATGGCCGCGCAGCCGGTCGGGGCGGTGGGCGTGGAGCCCGGCGTTCCCGGCCAGCACGGGGGGCACGGTCAGCAGGGACCGCTCGGCCAGCTCGGGGTCCCGCGGATGTCGGGACAGCTGGGCGACCTCCAGCGACGCTTCGGACTGTGATCGTCCTATTTTTGTACGTAATTCAACTTCTTAGGTAGAGTTCATTCATGGAGACCATGGAGACCGAGACGGCCACTCGCTGGCTGACCGACGCCGAGCAGTGCGCCTGGCGCACCCACCTGGACGTCAGCAGACTGCTGATGCACCAGCTGGAAAAGGATCTCCAGCCCTTCGGACTCACCAACAACGACTACGAGATCCTCGTGAACCTCTCGGAGTCGGCGGAACACCGGATGCGGATGAGCGACCTCGCGACCGCGACGCTCCAGTCCAAGAGCCGGCTGTCCCACCAGATCACCCGGATGGAGGCGGCGGGGCTGGTCCGGCGCGTGAACTGCGAGTCGGACCGGCGGGGCCTGTACGCGGTGCTGACGGACGAGGGCATGGAGACGATGCGGAAGGTCGCGCCGCACCACGTGGCGTCCGTGCGCGCGCACTTCATCGACCTGCTGCCGCCGGAGGCGCTGGCGGCGCTGCACGCGTCGCTGACGCCGGTGGCGGAGCACCTGCGGGGGCAGCGCGGCAAGGCGTAGCGGCACGGGGGCTCGTCCCGGGCCCGATGCGGACCCGGGACGAGCCCCCTAAACTTGACCACGCCCGATTTGCCCCACTATGAGGAGGCGTCATGTCGAAGCGCGGCAACAAGCGGCGGGCCCGCAAGAAGAAGGGCGCGAACCACGGCAAACGCCCCAACGCCTGACCCCCGGCGGGGCCCACCCAGCCCCGCCCATCCAGCCCCGCCGGCACATCCGGCCCCGCCGGCGTTCGAGGCGCGGGGGTCCCCCCGGACGGAGTCCGGGGGGAGGGTGTGCGGCGGCGCTCCACGAGCCCTGGCGGAGGTCCCGCCGGGGCCGCTCGAGCGCTAGGACTCCGTCAGGGTGGTCAGCAGGGCGTCCGCGGCAGCGTAGGGGTCCAGGTCCCCCGAGGCCACGCGGGCCGCCAGCCCGCCCAGGTGGGCGTCGCCGTGCACGTCCGCCAGCCGCGACCGCAACGCCGTGATCGCGATCGTCTCGATCTCCCGCGCCGCCCGCGCCGCCCGCCGCTCCGCCAGGACCCCCCGCTCGTCCATCCACGCCCGGTGCTTCTCCAGCGCCTCGACCACCTCGTCGACGCCCTCGCCCCGCGACGCCACCGTCTTGATGATCGGCGGCCGCCAGTCCCCAGGCCCCCGGGACTCGCCCAGGCCCAGCATGTGGTTCAGCTCCCGGGCCGTCGCGTCCGCCCCGTCCCGGTCCGCCTTGTTCACCACGTACAGGTCGCCGATCTCCAGGATCCCCGCCTTCGCGGCCTGGATCCCGTCGCCCATGCCCGGCGCCAGCAGCACCGCGCAGGTGTCGGCCTGCGCCGCGATCTCGACCTCGGACTGGCCCACGCCCACCGTCTCGACCAGCACCACGTCGCAGCCCGCCGCGTCCAGCACCCGGATCGCCTGCGGCGCCGCCCACGACAGCCCGCCCAGGTGGCCCCGGGTGGCCATGGAGCGGATGTACACCCCGGGGTCCGAGGCGTGGTCGGACATCCGGACCCGGTCGCCCAGCAGGGCGCCGCCGGAGAACGGCGAGGACGGGTCGACGGCCAGGACGCCGACCCGCTTGCCGGCCCGCCGGTACGCCGACACCAGCGCCGACGTGGACGTGGACTTGCCCACGCCCGGCGAGCCCGTCAGGCCCACCACGTACGCCCCGCCGGTGAGCGGGGCCAGCGCCGCCATCACCTCGCGGAGCTGCGGGGACGCCCCCTCGACCAGTGAGATCAGCCGGGCGACCGCCCTCGGCCTCCCCTCACGGGCCTGGGCCACCAGCTGGGGGACGTCCACCGTCATACGTGCTGCGCTCCTCGTTTCGGTTCGGCTAACGCTGCGGGCGGGTGACCGCCGTCAGGACTTGGGGACCCGCACGATCAGCGCGTCGCCCTGGCCGCCGCCGCCGCACAGCGCGGCCGCGCCGAGGCCGCCGCCCCGCCGCTTGAGCTCCAGCGCCAGGTGGAGCACCACGCGGGCGCCGGACATGCCGATGGGGTGGCCCAGCGCGATCGCGCCACCGTTGACGTTCACCTTTTCCGGGGTCACGCCCAGGTCCTTCATTGACTGGACGGCGACCGCCGCGAACGCCTCGTTGATCTCGATCAGGTCGAGGTCCGCGACCTCCTTGCCCTCCTTCTTCAGGGCGTGCGCGATCGCGTTCGACGGCTGCGACTGGAGCGAGTTGTCCGGACCGGCCACGTTGCCGTGGGCGCCGATCTCGGCGATCCACTCCAGGCCCAGCTCCTCCGCCTTCGCCTTGCTCATGACGACCACCGCGGCCGCGCCGTCGGAGATCTGCGAGGAGGTGCCGGCGGTGATGGTGCCGTCCTTGGCGAAGGCCGGGCGGAGCTTGCCCAGCGACTCCGCGGTGGTCTCGGGGCGGATGCCCTCGTCCTTCGCGAAGACGACCGGCTCGCCCTTGCGCTGCGGGATCTCCACCGGGGTGATCTCGGCCTCGAAGACGCCGTTCTTCTGCGCGGCGGCGGCCCGCTGGTGCGAGAGCGCCGCGAACTCGTCCTGCGGGGCGCGCTCGATGCCGAGGCGGGCGTTGTGCTTCTCCGTGGACTCGCCCATGGCGATGCCCTCGAAGGCGTCGGTCAGGCCGTCGTAGGCCATCGCGTCGAGCATCTCGACGGCGCCGTACTTGTAGCCCTCGCGGGTCTTCGGCAGCAGGTGCGGGGCGTTGGTCATCGACTCCTGGCCGCCCGCGACGACCACGTCGAACTCGCCGGCGCGGATCAACTGGTCGGCGAGGGCGATGGCGTCCAGGCCCGACAGGCAGACCTTGTTGATCGTCAGCGCGGGGACGTTCATCGGGATCCCGGCCTTGACGGCGGCCTGGCGGGCGGGGATCTGGCCGGCGCCGGCCTGCAGCACCTGCCCCATGATCACGTACTGGACCTGGTCGCCGGAGATACCGGCCCGGTCCAGCGCGGCCTTGATGGCGATCCCGCCGAGGTCGGCGCCCGAGAAGGACTTCAGCGAGCCGAGCAGCCGCCCCATGGGCGTGCGGGCCCCAGCGACGATCACGGAAGTGGTCTGGTTCGTTCCGGACATGAGGCACAGCCCCTTGGATGAGGAGTGAACGAGGGTTCACACGAATGTACTGAGCGGTATGGGCCGCGTCACCGGGCCGTCGGTGTGATCGCGCGCACGTTGCGTAACCGGGTCCCATGGCAGTGCACTGGACCCATGCTGACAAGAATCGACCACATCGGGATCGCCTGCTTCGACCTCGACAGGACTGTCGAGTTCTACCGTGCCACGTACGGCTTCGAGGTGTTCCACACCGAGGTGAACGAGGAGCAGGGCGTTCGCGAGGCCATGCTCAAGATCAACGAGACCTCGGACGGCGGCGCCTCCTACCTCCAGCTGCTGGAGCCCACCCGCGAGGACTCCGCGGTGGGCAAGTGGCTCGCCAAGAACGGCGAGGGCGTGCACCACATCGCCTTCGGCACCGAGGACGTCCGCGGCGACTCCGAGGCCATCCGCGCCAAGGGCGTCCGGGTCCTCTACGACGAGCCGCGCACCGGCTCCATGGGCTCGAAGATCACCTTCCTGCACCCCAAGGACTGCCACGGCGTCCTGACCGAGATCGTCACCTCCGCCCCCGACCTCCCCCAGCACTGACCCGGCCCGTATCCCCGGCCGGTAGAGTGGCCGTTGGCTCGGCCGGGGTTCGGTGCGGAGGGGGTCGGGGCCCATGACCCCTGCCCCGGCATCTGACACCATTCCCCCGGGGGCGCCGTTCAGCGGGCGGACGGTGCTCATTGGGAGTGAGCTTGCGACCAGGGGACGGATGGGACCGCGCCGTGCGGGGCTACGAACGCCAGGAGAGCCATCAGGCTGAGGCCGACCATCTCTCGCGCTTCGAGGCCGAGATGGAGCGGCTGAAGAAGGAGCGCGAGAAGGCCGTCCAGCACGCCGAGGACCTGGGCTACCAGGTCGAGGTGCTGCGGGCCAAGCTCCACGAGGTGCGCCGCGCGCTCGCGTCCCGCCCCGCCTACAACGGCCAGGACATCGGCTACCAGGCCGAGCAGATGCTGCGCGACGCGCAGCTCCAGGCCGACCAGATGCGTTCCGACGCCGAGCGCGAACTGCGCGAGGCCCGCGCCCAGACCCAGCGCATCCTCCAGGAGCACGCCGAGCACCAGGCCCGCCTCCAGGCCGAACTGCACACCGAGGCGGTCAACCGCCGCCAGCGGCTGGACCAGGAGCTCAACGAGCGCCGGCAGACCGTCGAGGCGCACGTCAACGAGAACGTGGCCTGGGCCGAGCAGCTGAGGGCCCGCACGGAGGCCCAGGCGCGGCGCCTGCTGGAGGAGTCCCGCGCCGAGGCCGAGCAGGCCCTGGCCGCGGCCCGCGCCGAGGCCGCCAGGGTCGCCGAGGAGACCCGCCGCCGGCTGGCCGAGGCCTCCGAGGCCGGCCGCGCCGAGGCCGAGGCCACCCTGCTGCGCGCCCGCAAGGAGGCCGAGCGGCTGCTCGCCGCCGCGTCCGCGCAGGCCCAGGAGGCCACCGAGCACGCCGAGCGGCTGCGTTCCACCGCCACCGCCGAGTCCGAGCAGACCCGTCAGCAGACCCTGGACCTGGGCCGGCTCGCCGACCAGCGGGCCCAGGAGGCCGAGCGGGCCCTGCGCGAGGCCCGCGCCGAGGCCGAGAAGGTGCTGGCCGAGGCCAAGGAGGAGGCGGCGCGCCGGCTCTCCTCCGCCGAGTCGGCGGGCGAGCAGCGCACCCGCACCGCGAAGGAGCAGGTGGCCCGGCTCGTCGGCGAGGCCACCAAGGAGGCCGAGGCCCTCAAGGCCGAGGCCGAGCAGGCCCTGGCCGACGCCCGTGCGCAGGCCGAGCGGCTGCGCACCGAGGCCGGCGAGCAGGCCCGTACCGCGGCCGCCGAGGACACCGCGGCCCAGCTCGCGAAGGCCGCCCGTACCGCCGAGGACGTCCTCAACAAGGCCTCCGAGGACGCCCGGGCCACCACCCGGGCGGCGACGGAGGAGGCCGAGCGGATCCGCCGCGAGGCGGAGGCCGAGGCCGAGCGGCTGCACGCGCAGGCCGCCGCCACCGCCGAGCAGCTCAAGGGCGCGGCGAAGGACGACACCGCCGAGTACCGGGCGAAGACCGTCGAACTCCAGGAGGAGGCGCGGCGGCTGCGCGGCGAGGCCGAGCAACTGCGCGCGGAGGCCGTCGCCGAGGGCGAGCGGATCCGCGGCGAGGCCCGCCGTGAGGCCGTCACCCAGATCGAGGAGGCGGCGAAGACCGCCGAGGAACTGCTCGGCAAGGCCAAGGCGGACGCCGACGAACTGCGCCGCGGGGCCGTGGCGGAGAGCGAGCGGGTCCGGTCCGAGGCCATCGAGCGGGCCGGCGCGCTGCGCACCCAGGCCGAGGAGACCCTGGAGCGCACCCGCGCCGAGGCCGAGCACCTGCGCGCCGAGGCCGAGGAGGCCGCGGAGGCGCTGCGCGCGGAGACGGACGCGGCCGTACGCGAGCGCCGCGAGGAGACCGAGCGGCAGCTGGCGGCCAGGCAGGCCGAGGCCGAGGCCGAACTCGCCCGGCAGCAGCAGGAGGCCGAGTCCCGGCTGACCACGGCGGAGGAGACGCTGCGGGACGCCCGCGCGGCCGCCGAGAACCTCCGCCGGGAGGCCGCCGAGGAGACCGACCGGCTGCGCGCCGAGTCGGCGGAACGCATCCGCACCCTCCAGGCGCAGTCCGAGGCCGAGGCCGAGCGGCTGCGCACGGACGCGGCGGACGACGCCGGCCGGGTCCGCGCCGAGGCCGAGCAGGTCGCCGTACGGCTGACCGGTGAGGCGGAGGCCGAGGCCGAGCGGGTCCGGGTGGAGGCCCAGGAGACCGCCGACCGGGTGCGCGCCGAGGCGAAGGCGGCGGCCGAGCGGGTCGCCGGGGAAGCCGCGGAGGCCCTCGCTGCCGCCCAGGAGGAGGCCGCGCGGCGCCGCCGCGAGGCCGAGGAGACCCTGGCCGGAGCGCGCGAGGAGGCCGGGCGCGAGCGTGCCCAGGCCCGGGAGCAGAGCGAGGAGTTGCTGGCCGCCGCCCGCAAGCGGTCCGAGGAGGCGCAGGCCGAGGCCACCCGCCTGGTCGAGGAGGCGGACCGGCGGGCCGCGGAGCTGGTGGCGGCCGCCGAGGTCACGGCCCGCGAGGTACGCGAGTCCGTGGCCGGGCTGCACGAGCAGGCCGAGGAGGAGATCGCCGGACTGCGCAGTGCCGCCGAGCACGCGGCGGAGCGTACGAGGACCGAGGCGCAGGAGGAGGCGGACCGGGTCCGCGCCGACGCCTACGCGGAGCGGGAGCGCGCCGCCGAGGACGCGGGCCGCATCCGCAGCGAGGCGCGCACGGAGACGGACGCGGCGAAGGCGCTGGCGGAGCGCACGGTCGGCGACGCCATCGCGGAGGCGGAGCAGCTGCGCGCCGACACCGCCGAGTACGCGCAGCGGGTGCGTACCGAGGCGACGGACGCGCTGGCCGCGGCCGAGCGGGACGCCGCCCGTACCCGGGCCGACGCCCGCGACGACGCCAACCGGATCCGCAACGAGGCGGCGGTCTCGCTGGAGGAGTCCCGCGCGGAGGGCGTCCGGATCAAGGAGGCGGCGACCGCCGAGGCGGAGCGCCTGATCGAGGAGACCCGGGCGGCCAACGAGGCCACCGTGGGCGGGGCCACCGCCGAGGCGGAGCGGATCACCGCCGAGGCCGCCGCGGCCGCGGAGGCCACCCGCGCCGAGGCCGCCGGCACCCTGGACGAGGCCCGGGCCGAGGGCAACCGGCTGCGGACCGAGGCCGCCGAGCAGGCGGACCGGCTCGTCGCCGAGGCCGCGGCCGAGGCGGAGAAGCTCACCGAGCGGACCCGCAAGGACAACGAGCGCACGGTCGGCGAGGCCGCGGCGGAGGCCGACCGCCTGCTCGCCGAGGCGGCCCAGGCGCTGGAGGCCGGCCGCGCGGAGGCCGGGGTGCTGACCGCCAAGGCCGCCGAGACCCTGGCCGCGGCCGAGCGCGACGCGGCCCGGACCCTGGACGAGGCGCGCGCCGAGGGTGCCCGCCTGATCGGTGAGGCCACCGCCGAGACCGAGCGGATGACGGTCGAGACGCGGGCGGCCAACGACCGTACGGTCGGCGAGGCGAAGGAGCGCGCGGAGGCGCTCAAGGCCGTGGCCGAGCGGATCCTCGACGACGCCCGGAGGGACGGCGGACGGATCATCGGCGAGGCCACGGCGGAGGCCGAGCGGGTCACCGCGGCGGCGGCCGAGACCCTGGCGGGTGCCGAGCGGGAGTCGGAGCAGACCCTGGACGAGGCCCGGGCCGAGGGCAACCGGCTGCGCACCGAGGCCGCCGAGCAGGCGGACCGGCTCGTCGCCGAGGCCGCGGCCGAGGCGGAGAAGCTCACCGAGCGGACCCGCAAGGACAACGAGCGCACGGTCGGCGAGGCCGCGGCGGAGGCCGAGCGGCTGCGCGCCGAGGCGGCGGAGGCACTGGCCTCCGCGCAGGAGCACGCCACCCGTACCCGCTCGGAGGCCGAGCGGGTCAAGGCGGACGCGGCGGCCGAGGCGGAGCGCACCCGTAACGAGGCGCGCCAGGAGGCGGAGCGGCTCCTCGACGAGGCCCGGGAGGCGGCCAACAAGCGCCGCACCGAGGCCGCGGAGCAGGTGGACCGGCTCATCTCGGAGGCCGCGGCGGAGGCGGAGAGGCTCACCTCCCAGGCCCAGGCGCAGGCGCTGGCGGCGACCACGGCGGCCGAGGAGCAGGCCGACACGATGGTGGACGCGGCCCGCAAGGAGGCCGCGCGGATCACCTCGGAGGCGACCGTCGAGGGGAACTCGCTGGTCGAGAAGGCCCGTACCGACGCGGACGAGCTGCTGGTCGGCGCGCGTACGGACGCGTCCGCCATAAGGGAGCGGGCGGAAGAGCTCCGGGCCCGTGTGGAGTCCGAGGTCGAGGAGCTGCACGAGCGGGCCCGCCGCGAGTCGGCCGAGCAGATGAAGTCGGCCGGCGAGCGCGTGGACAAGCTGGTGAAGGCGGCGACCGAGCAGAGCGCCGAGGCCGAGGCCAAGGCCAAGGAGCTGGTGTCGGAGGCGAGCAGCGAGGCGTCCAAGGTGCGCATCGCCGCGGTGCGCAAGGCCGAGCAACTGCTCAAGGAGGCCGAGCAGAAGAAGGCGGAACTGAGCCGCGAGGCCGAGGAGATCCTGCGGGAGGCCAGGGCGGAGGCGGAGCGGCTGGTCGAGGAGGGCCGCCGTGAGCTGGAGGTTCTGGTGCGCCGGCGGGAGGACATCCAGGCCGAGATCTCCCGTGTCCAGGACGTGCTTGAGGCGTTGGAATCATTCGAGGCGCCTTCGGGTGGCGGAAAGCCATCGGTCGGCGGTCAGGGTGCCGGCGGCGTGAAGGCCGGGGCGGCGGCGGGTTCCACTCGTTCGGGTGGCAAATCGTCAGAGGGCTAGCAGCTCGGACTGAAGTGTGCTCCTGATGGGACTTCAGGCGAACGGGGGACAAGCATTCTGTCGCCTTGCCACTCAAAAGGGGTGTCATTGTCCAGGGCAATCGCGGATTGACTCGATGACACGCCGGTCCGGCGCCTAGGATTCCCCTTAACACCTCACCTAGCACCTCATCGGTCTCATTCGACAGGAACCCCATGAGCGACACTTCCTCCCCCTTCGGCTTCGAGCTCGTGCGGCGTGGTTACGACCGCGGTCAGGTGGACGACCGCATTACCAAGCTCGTCGCCGACCGTGACAGCGCCCTGTCCCGCATCAACTCCCTGGAGAAGCGCATCGAGGAGCTCCACCTCGAGACGCAGAACGCACAGGCACAGGTCAACGACGCCGAGCCGTCGTACGCCGGTCTCGGCGCCCGGGTCGAGAAGATCCTGCGGCTCGCCGAGGAGGAGGCGAAGGACCTGCGCGAGGAGGCCCGTCGCGCGGCCGAGCAGCACCGCGAGCTGGCCGAGTCGGCCGCCCAGCAGGTGCGCAACGACGCCGAGTCCTTCGCCGCCGAGCGGAAGGCGAAGGCGGAGGACGAGGGCGTCCGGATCGTCGAGAAGGCGAAGGGCGACGCCCAGCAGCTGCGCAGCGAGGCCCAGAAGGACGCCCAGTCCAAGCGCGAGGAGGCCGACGCGCTGTTCGAGGAGACCCGCGCCAAGGCCGCCCAGGCCGCCGCGGACTTCGAGACCAACCTGGCCAAGCGCCGCGAGCAGTCCGAGCGCGACCTGGCATCCCGCCAGGCCAAGGCGGAGAAGCGTCTCGCCGAGATCGAGCACCGGGCCGAGCAGCTCCGCCTGGAGGCCGAGAAGCTGCGTACGGACGCCGAGCGCCGGGCCCGCCAGACCGTGGAGACCGCGCAGCGCCAGGCCGAGGACATCGTGGCCGACGCCAACGCCAAGGCCGACCGCATCCGCAGCGAGTCGGAGCGCGAGCTGGCGGCCCTCACCAACCGCCGCGACTCCATCAACGCCCAGCTGACCAACGTCCGCGAGATGCTCGCGACGCTGACCGGTGCGGCGGTCGCCGCGGCCAACCCGATCGTGGACGACGAGCCGGTCTCCCGCGGGGTTCCGGCCCAGCAGAGCCGCTGACGCACCGACAGACTACCCACCAGTAGCCCGTGTAGAGAAATCCCCCCGTGCCCGAAGGCCTTACGCCAGGTTTCCCATTGGCGTAGGGCCTTCGGGCGTTCTAGCGTGAGCCGCATGATCGAGCTAGAGGGACTCACGAAACGCTTCGGCGCCAAGACCGCCGTCGACAGCCTCAGCTTCCAGGTCAGACCGGGGGTGGTCACCGGCTTCCTCGGCCCCAACGGGGCGGGCAAGTCGACGACCATGCGCATGATGCTCGACCTTGACAACCCGACCAGCGGCACGGTCCGGATCGACGGGAAGCACTACCGGGACCTGCCGGAACCGCTGAAGCACATCGGGGCGCTGCTGGACGCCAAGGCGATGCACGGCGGGCGCAGCGCGTACAACAACCTGCTCTGCCTGGCCCAGTCGAACCGCATCCCGGAGAGCCGGGTCGGCGAGGTGCTGGAGCTGGTCGGGCTCACGGCCGTCGCGAAGAAGAAGTCGAAGGGATTCTCCCTGGGCATGGGCCAGCGCCTCGGCATCGCCGCCGCGCTGCTCGGCGACCCGGAGATCCTGATGTTCGACGAACCCGTCAATGGTCTGGACCCGGAGGGAATTCTCTGGATCCGCAATCTGATGAAGGGTCTTGCGGCGCAGGGAAGGACGATCTTCGTTTCCTCCCACCTGATGAGCGAAATGGCGCTGACCGCGGATCATTTGATCGTCATCGGCCAGGGAAAGCTGCTGGCCGACACGACGATGACGGATTTCATCCAGGAGAACTCGCGCAGCTACGTGCGGCTGCGCACCCCGCAGCGGGAACGCCTCCTGGACGTCCTCCACGCGGCCGGGATCACGGCGGTCGACGTCCCCGGCACCGGGGCGCTGGAGATCGACGGCACCACCGCCGAGGAACTCGGCGAGCTGGCCGCACAGCACCAGATCGTGCTGCACGAACTCAGCCCGCAACGGGCTTCACTGGAGGAAGCGTTCATGCGCATGACGGCGGACGCGGTCGAGTACCACGCCCACGCCCCCGCGGTCCCGGCCCCCGGCATGGCCGCCGACAACCCGGCCCGGCCCGCCGAGGTCCCCGCCTGGGGAGCCGGCTCCGACGCCACGCGGAAGGGCGGGGAGTGACCATGGCCTTCACCGCCGTCTTCCGCTCCGAGTGGACCAAGATCCGCACGGTCGCCTCCACCAGCTGGACGCTGGCCATCGCCCTGCTCGCCACCGCCGGGTTCGGTGCCCTCTTCTGCCTCGCGGCCAAGTCCGGCATCGACCAGATGAGCGAGATCGAACGCGCCACCTTCGACCCCACCCTGGTCAGCTTCACCGGGATGGCCTTCGGCCAGCTGTCGATGATCGTCTTCGGCGTGATGGTGGTCAGCACCGAATACAGCACGGGCATGATCCGCACCTCGCTCGCCGCGGTGCCCCACCGCGCCGGCTTCCTGCTCGGCAAGATCGCCGTGGCGACGGCCCTGGCCCTGGTGGTCGGGCTGCTGACCAGCTTCCTGACGTTCTTCCTCGGTCAGGCCGTCCTCGGTGACCACTCCACCACCCTCGGCGCGGACAACGTGCTGCGCGCCGTGGTCGGCGCCGGCGTGTACATGGCACTGCTCGCCGTGTTCTCGATGGGCGTGGCCGCCATGCTGCGCAGCTCGGTCGCCGCGATCAGCATCCTGATCCCGTTCTTCCTGATCGTCTCGAACCTGCTGAGCGGTTTCGACGCGACCCGGAAGGTCGGCCAGTTCCTGCCGGACAAGGCGGGCTCGAAGATCATGCAGATCGTCCCGAACGCCTTCGGCTCCCCGGAGACCCCCTACGGCCCCTGGGGCGGTCTCGGCATCATGCTGCTGTGGGTCGTCGCCGCCGTGGCCGGCGGCCTGCTGGTACTGAAGAAGCGCGACGCCTGAGCCGCGCACGCCGCCGGCCCCGGGCCGGATCTCAGGGGTGCCTCAGGGGTACCTCAGGGATGCGGCCCGGGACGGAACCGAACGGCGCTCGATATCCTCTTAAGCCTTACGCGGGTGACCGTCGCCCGGCGCGGCAAGGGGCAGAGCATGATCGAGGCAGTCGGGCTGACCAAGCGCTTCGGCGCGAAGACCGCCGTCGACCAGCTCTCCTTCCAGGTCAGGCCCGGTCTGGTGACCGGCTTCCTGGGACCCAACGGGTCCGGGAAGTCCACCACCATGCGCATGATCCTGGGACTGGACCAGCCCACTTCCGGTCATGTCACGATCAACGGCCACCCCTTCCGTGAGCTGCCCCACGCCCAGCGGAACGTCGGCGCCCTGCTCGACGCCAAGGCCGTGCACGGGGGCCGCCGGGCCCGCACCCACCTGCTGGCCCTCGCCCAGCTCTCCGGCATCCCGGAGAAGCGGGTCGACGAGGTGCTCGGCGTGGTCGGCCTGCAGGACGTGGCCCGGCAGCGGACCAAGGGCTTCTCCCTGGGCATGGGCCAGCGCCTGGGCATCGCCGCCGCCCTGCTCGGCGACCCGAAGGTGCTGCTGTTCGACGAGCCGGTCAACGGCCTCGACCCGGAGGGCATCCTCTGGGTCCGCAACCTCATGAAGCAGCTCGCCTCCGAGGGCCGGACCGTGTTCGTCTCCTCACACCTGATGAGCGAGATGGCCCTCACCGCCGACCACCTGATCGTCATCGGCCGCGGACGGCTCCTCGCCGACATGGGCGTCCAGGAGTTCATCGCCCACAACTCGGCCGGATTCGCACGGGTACGGACCGCCGACGACACCGCCCGGGACGCCCACACCCTCACGGAACTCCTCATCGCGGAGGGCGGCCGGGTGCTCCAGGAGCCCGACGGCGCCCTCCGGGTGACCGGGGTGGACCTCCCCCGCATCTCCGACCTCGCGCACGGGGCCGGCGTACGGCTGTGGGAGCTGTCCCCGCACAAGGCCTCGCTGGAGGAGGCGTACATGCGGATGACCCACAGCTCGGTGGAGTACACCTCCACCGACGACCCGCGGGCGGAGCTGTTCGAGCCCGATCCGCTGGCGCTGCCCGCCTGGGAGGACGACGGCGCCGCCGCGCTCCCGGCCGAGACCGCCGCCGGGTTCTACGCCCCGCCGCCCCCGGACGGCACCGGCGCTCGGCCCTTCCTGATGCCCGGGAGCGCCGCCGACCTGGCGGCCGCCGCGGCCGGCCACGACGCCTCGTCCAGTACCAGGAACGACCCAGAGGACAACCGATGACCGGCCCGGCCCCGGCCTACACCTCGCCGCTGACCTCGCCCCGGCCCACCCTGGCGCACGCCGTGGCCTCGGAGTGGACCAAGCTGGTCTCGGTGCGCTCCACCCTGTGGACCCTCGGCACGCTGGTGCTGCTGGTGACCGGCGTCGGCGGGCTCGCCGTGCTGCAGACCGGCGCGGTGGACTACGAGACCATGCCCTACACCGGCCCCGCCATGTTCGGGCTGATGGTCGGGCAGGTGTCGGTGATCGTGCTGGGCGTGCTGACCATAAGTTCCGAGTACGGCACCGGGCTGATCCGCTCCACGCTCACCGCCGCCCCCGACCGGCACCGGGTCCTCACCGCGAAGTACCTCGTCTTCGGCGCCGCGGCCTTCGCCACCGTGGCGTTCTCGGTGTTCCTGGTCGGCATCTGGGCGGCCCTGGTGCACTCCGGCGCCGGCTCCGGCGTGCACTCCGCCTCCGAGTGGACCGGCGCGCTGGCCGGGAGCGTGTACGTCACCGGGCTCGGGGTGCTCGCCCTGGCCGTCGGGGCGCTCGTCCGGCACTCGGCCGGGGCGATCGCCGTCATGCTGGGCGTGGTCACGGTGCCCCCGGTGCTGGGCAGCATGCTCGGGGTGTGGGAGGCCACCGCCCAGTTCGGCGGGGTCATGATCGGCTACAGCTCGCCGCTCGCCCTGATCCAGCTGTTCGGCGCCGGCGGAGCCGACGGCGGCACCGACGGCTCCTTCCGCATCCCCGGCGACCTGGAGCAACTGGGGGTGCTGGGGCTGGTCACGGCGGCCGCGGTCGCCGCCTCGTACGTCGTCGTCGGCCGCCGCGACGTCTGACCCGGGCGGCCCCGCTCAGTGGCGGGGGGCGTTCCTGGACCGCTGCACCTTGGTGGTGCGGCGGTCCTTCGCGTTCCAGCAGGCCTTGTGCCAGTGCCGCCGGTCGTCCACCCCGCCGTACTCGGGCCACGCCACCAGGTGCGGGGTGCCGGACGGGATCTCCTGGTCGCAGCCGGGGCAGCGGTAACGCTTCCCGACCGCGCTCGCCCCGGCGACGTGCCGGACCTTCCAGTCCTCGCCCTGCCACTCCTCGGTGCTCTCCAGGCCGAAGCGGCCGGGGACCCCGCGTGGGCCCTCGGGCGGGTTCTCGCCGCCCCTGGGGCGGTTGTGGCGCGGTGACACGTATACCTCACGAAGCAGCCGACGAAAGCGAGTTTCTCCCAGACTACGCGGAGCGAGCCCGGGTACCCGCAGGGTGGTGGGCAGGCCGCAGCCCGACAATCTCAATAACTTTCCTGTCAGGCCGTGCCTTTGGCACGTGTCAGACGTTGTTGCCGGAAGAGGGGGAGGCCGCGTCGGCCACGAGGAGGCAGAAGGCGATGCGCGTAGGAGCGTTTGTACTGGCGGCCCAGTTCCCGGGCCAGGGGGCGGGCGAGGCACTGCACCGGGCGGTCCGCACGGCCGAGGTGGCCGAGGAAGCCGGGCTGGACTCGGTGTGGCTGGCCGAGCACCACTTCGTGCCGTACGGGGTGTGCCCGTCCGCGGTGACGCTGGCGGCCCTGCTGCTGGGCCGGACCCGGCGGCTGCGGGTGGGCACCGCGGTCAGCGTGCTGCCCAACACCCATCCGGTGGCGCTCGGGGAGCAGGCCGCGCTGCTGCACCTGACCTCGGGCGGCAGGTTCACCCTCGGGGTGGGCCGCGGCGGGCCGTGGGTGGACCTCGAGGTGTTCGGCGGCGGGCTCGCCGCCTACGAGCGCGACTTCCCGGAGGCGCTCGACCTGCTGCTGCGGTGGCTGGGCGGGACGCGGGTGGGCGCTGACGGCGAGCGGTACGGGTTCCGCGAGGTGGCCGTCGTACCGCGCCCGTCGGAAACCCTGGACGAGGGCGGCGCGGGCCCGGAGGTGGTCCTCGCGTGCACCTCCCCCGCGTCCGTACGGTCGGCCGCCGAGCGCGGCCTGCCGATGCTGCTCGGCATGCACTGCGGGGACGAGGACAAGGCGGCGATGGTCGCCCTGTGGCGGGAGACGGCCCTTGCCGCCGGGCACGACGCGGAGCTGGTGGCGACCGCCGGACACGTGTCCGCGGGCGTCTGCCAGCTGGCGGACCGCACCGAGGACGCCCGGGAGACCCTGCGCAAGTCGATGCCGGACTGGCTGCGCACCGGCCTGGACGCCCACGTGACGGTGGACGGCCGGCACCGTGCCATGCGGGACCCGGTGGCGTACACGGAACTGCTCTGCGCACTGCACCCGGTGGGAACCCCGCGGCTGGCGGCGGACCGGCTGGCGGCCACGGCCGAACGCACCGGCATCAGCCGGTTCGCACTGCTGACGGAGGGCTCGGGCGACCTCGCGGCCACCGAGGAGAACGTACGCCGCCTCGCCGGTGAGGTCCTTCCCCGGCTCGGCTGAGGCCCGGGCCCCCGCGGGCCCACGGCGGCCGGTGGCTGCCGCTCCGGTGACGGAGCGGCAGCGGGGAGCCATGAGCGGTGCGGGACCCTGGCACGTGCGCGGCGGTTCGGGCTAGCAGTCCCGGAGCTCCGGGGACTGGTTGAGGAGCTGTCCACGGATCGAGGTGAACTTGGCCAGCCGGTCGTCGGCCGAGGAGTCCAGGGGGAACACCGCGACCCGGTGGCAGTTCTGGAAGGCGAGCCGCACTCCGAAGTGGCGCTGCAGCGCACCCCGTATCGCGTCACTCGCCAGTGCGCGCAGCAGCTGGCCGCGCGCCTGCTCGTCCGGCGGCGGCGTCTGGTTGTCGGCGAACTCTCCGCCGTCGACCTTCAGCTGGGCCACCAGAGAGCTGATCATCTCCCAGGCGTAAGGCAGGGAGGTCCGGACGCAGTCGACGAAGGCGGCTTCGTCGACCTCGCCTCGCTCGGCCTGTTCGAGTAGGGCCGGTGAGACGTCGAGCGACATGGGTTCTCCTCTCGTGACTCCGGCCCATGGGTGACCGGAGTCCTACGGGCAGGGAAGGAGGCGCCGGCAACGCGCGGCGACGCAGTGTGCGCGTTCGGCAACCTCCCGCTCACCACGGTAGGCGCCCGCTGGGGACCGCACCAGGAGAATGCGCATACAACGCGCCATCCGCGAAGGGGGCTTTCGGGGGCGAATCGCGTGGGGGCGCCTCCGTCGAGTAGCGTTGCCGACCATGCGTCTCGTCATCGCCCGCTGCTCCGTCGACTACGCGGGCAGGCTCACCGCCCATCTGCCCTCCGCGCCCCGTCTGATCCTCGTGAAGGCCGACGGGAGCGTCTCCATCCACGCGGACGACCGGGCGTACAAACCGCTCAACTGGATGTCGCCGCCGTGCTCCCTCAAGGAGGGGACGGGAGACCAGGAAGGCGTCTGGACCGTCGTCAACAAGGCGGGCGAGAAGCTCATCATCACCATGGAGGAAGTCCTCCACGACTCCTCCCACGAGCTGGGCGTCGACCCGGGCCTCATCAAGGACGGCGTGGAAGCGCACCTCCAGGAGCTGCTCGCCGACCGGATCGAAACGCTGGGCGAGGGATACACCCTGATCCGGCGCGAGTACATGACGGCGATCGGCCCGGTGGACATCCTGTGCCGGGACGCCTCGGGCGCCACCGTCGCCGTGGAGATCAAGCGGCGCGGTGAGATCGACGGCGTGGAGCAGCTGACCCGTTACCTGGAGCTGCTCAACCGCGACCCGCACCTCGCGCCGGTGCGCGGCGTCTTCGCCGCGCAGGAGATCAAGCCGCAGGCGCGGGTGCTGGCCGGGGACCGCGGCATGGACTGCGTGGTCCTGGACTACGACGCCCTGCGCGGCATCGAGGACGACAAGCTCCGCCTGTTCTGACCGGCGGCCCGAGCCGGGCCGTACGCGGTGCCCCCGCCGGGCGGGGGCACCGGGACGCGGCTCAGGGCGCGGTGGCCGTACCCGTGCCCGTCGCCGTGGGGACGGTCGTGGCGCCGGTGGTGGTGCCCGTCGGGGTCTGCGTCGGGGTCTCGGTCGGCGTGGGATCCGGCTCCGGTTCGTCGGTCTCGCTCGCGGTGGGCGTCGGCGAGGTGCCGGTCGCCGTGGGTGTGGGATCGGTCGACGGCCTGCCCGTCGGGGTGCTCGGCCGGGTGGTCGGCGTGGTCGCCGAGCCGGACGGGCCCGGTGCCGGGCCGGTGCCGGTGGCCGACGGGCTCGGCGAGCCGGACGGGGTCGCGCCGGGCGAGGACTCGGTGTCCGGGTCCTCGGAGGAGGACGTGTCCGGGCCGGCGTCCCCGCTGGAGGGCGTCGGCGCAGGATCGTTCCAGCTGTTCTTCGGGGAGACCGAGCCGGTCACCCCGGTGCCGGGCGCCGGTGCCGGTCCGGAGGCGTCGCCCGACGTGAGCGTCAGGCTGACGGCCGTCCCCAGCAGGGCGACCACCAGTACGGCCGCGCCGGCCAGGACCACCGGGTCGCGCCGGGTGAGCCGCGGCTTCGGCCGGGCGGGCGGGGCCGGGGCGGCGGCCGGGGTCATCTTGAAGTCCTGCTCGAAGGCCTCCGCGAGGGTCAGCGGGTCGCCGCTGCGCGGGGGCTGTTCCGTGTCCCCTCCGGCCTTGAGCAGCGGGACGATCTGCGTGACCGCCTCGCCGCCCGGAGCACGCTCCGCGGCCTGCTCCGCGGCGGCCGCCGCCCGTGGCGCGGGGAACGCCTGGCCGGCCGCGCCCGTGCCGGGCCCGGCGGTGGCGGCGCGTCCCCCGCCCGGTATCGCGGAGCCCGGTATCGCGGAGCCCGGCGTACCGGGGGCCGGCATGCGGGTGGTCGGCGCGCCCGCGGCCGAGACGCCGGAGCCGGCGGTACCGGAGCCCGACCCCGCCGGAGCCGACGTGGCGGAGCCCGGCGTACCGGAGGCCGGCGTACCCGACTGCGCCTGGCCCGAGCCGGAGCCCGAGCCGGAGCCCGCGCCCGTGCCGGCGCTACCGGCGGCGGGGAGTGCGGGTGCTGCTGCCGTGCCGTCCGCCGGGGCCTGGAGGCGGAGCGGGGGCGACTGGGCCGCCCCGCCGCGCTCCTGGTCCGTCACCAGCGCGAGGGCGCGCCGGCCGGCCACCGTGCCGTGCCTGTCCGCGAGCGCGCCACGCAGCCCGATCGAGGCCTCCAGCTCCGCCCGCGCCCGGTCCAGCCGGCCCGCGCACAGCGCCAGCACACCCAGTTCGTGGTGGAAGTAGGCCTGCTCCGCGACCTCGCCCGCGGTACGCGCGGCCTCCGCCCCGGCCCGCAGCACCCGCTCCCACGCACCCCAGTGCAGGGAGGCGGCGAACGCGGGCGCCGCCGTGCGGGCCAGCATGACGCCGGCCACCACGTCCGCGCCGGCCAGCGAGGCGAGCACCGCGTCGGCCTCGGTCGCGACCCGGCCGGGGGTCACCGAGGCGTGCCCGGTCCACCAGGCGTAGTGCCGGGCGGCCGTCCGGGCCTCCTCGACGGGCTCCCAGCCCGCCTCGGCCAGCTGCCGGGCCACCCCGGCGGCCAGCCGGTAGCGCGGGCCGGCCGGGGTCAGCAGCCCGCAGGCCAGCAGCTCGGCCACCGCGGTGTCCGCGTGGGTGTCGCCGACCAGGGCCGGCAGGTGCGCGTGGTGGGGCACCTCGCCGCCCAGCGCGATGGCGAACCGGAGCGCGGCGCGCGCCGTCTCCCCGGCCCGCGCGGCCAGCAGCTCGGCCGGGGCGGCCGCCTCGGCCAGGGTCGGCAGGGGCACGGTCTCCGGGTCGCGGCGGCGCTCCTCGAACACGCCGGGTTCGTCGGAGTCCTCGTCGGCCGACTCCTCGGCGATCCGGTTCAGCTCGTCGCACTGCCGCAGCAGGGCGCCCGCCTGCACGAAGCGCAGCGGCAGCCCCTCCGAGGCGAACCTGAGGTCGTCGGCCCACTGGAGTTCCGGCCCGGTCAGCGCCCGGCCGGCCGCCGCCCGCAGGAGGTCCGCACAGGCGGTGCGGCCCAGCCCGGTGAGGAAGACCTCCTCCAGGTGCGAGTCCTCACCGGGGGCGGGGGTGTCGGGGGTGGCGGCCAGCAGGAAGGCGCACTCCGGGGTGGCGTGCAGCAGTTCGTCGAGGGCGGACCCGCCGAGCTCCAGGTCGTCGAGGAGCACGATGGCTCCGATCTCCCGTACGCCGGCGAGGAGTTCGTCCCGGCCGGGCCGGCGCTGGCCGACGTCGTACACCGCGGCGTACAGGGCGTGCAGCAGCTCGGTGGTGTTCTGCCGGAGCCCGCTGAGCCGTACGACGCCGTCCGGCGCCAGCGCGCCGCAGTCCTCGGCCACCGCGTCGAGCAGGACGGTGCGACCGGACCCGGACGGGCCGGTGAGCCGTACGGAGCGGCCGCGGCCGAGCAGCCGCACCAGCCGCTCCCGCTCCTCCTCGCGGTCCAGCAGCGGCAGCCGGAGCGGTTCGGGGCCGGGCGGTACGGGGGGCAGCGCGGCGGCGGCGAGGGCGGCCCGGGCGGCCGCGTCGCGCTTGGCCGGGCGCCGGTCGGGGACGTCCCCGGGGCGGGCGGCTTCGATCTCGCTGCCGTCGACGGGGTTGACGGTCAGGGCGAAGGCGCCGGCCGTCAGCCGGACCACCCGCGCGGCCGGGCTGCCGCCACCGCCGCCGGCGGCGGGGCCGGCGGGCGCGGCCGGAGCGGAGGTGGCCGGAGGGGTCAGGGCCGGAGCGGCCGGTGCGGTGGCGGGCCCCGCCGCGGCAGTGCCCGCCGGCCGGGAGGGGGCGGCGGGTGCCCCGCCGCCGGTCGCGGAGCCGGCGGTCGCGCCGGAGCCGTCCGCGGCCGCTGATCCGGCCGCACCGCCGGCCGCCTGCTGTTCGCCGCCGTGTCCCTGTGTGCGGTCCATGACCCTGTCCCCCGATCGCATCGTGCCGCCCGAACCCTAGACGGTGCCGGGGCGGGCCGGAACCGGCGGGGGGACTTCGCTACCGGACCGTCACGTTTCACCCGGTCTGTGCGCACGGGTGCGGGGGACGTTCACACCCGGGGCAGGGACTCCGCCTCCAGGCCGCCCTCGATGGCCAGGATGCGGTGCAGCCGGGTGGCGACCAGCAGACGCTGCATCTGCGGGGGGACCCCGCGCAGCACCAGCCGCCGCCCGGTGCGGCCGGCCCGGCGGTGGGCGCCCATGATGACGCCCAGGCCGGTCGCGTCCCACGAGTCCAGGCCGGTCAGGTCGAGGACCAGGTCGCCGGAGCCGTCGTCGAGGGCAGTGTGCAGGGCCGTACGGGCGTCCGCCGCGCTGCGCACGTCGAGGCGGCCCCCGACAGCGAGTTCGACGTGGTCGCCCCTGATGTGCATGTGTACTCCCCGGCTGTACTGCGTATGCGTGCAACTCTCACTGCAACTGACTGCCGCGTGGGCAGGGAAGTTGCCGACCGTGAGCGAACCGATACCTAATTCACCCCGGGGGGTGAAGGGCCTCGAACGGTGTGGGTGTGGGTGCGGATGCGGACGCGGGTCAGTGCTTGTAGAAGCCCTGGCCGCTCTTCCGGCCGATGTCGCCGGCGTCCACCATGCGGCGCATCAGCTCCGGCGGCGCGAACTTCTCGTCCTGGGACTCGGTGTAGATGTTGCTGGTGGCGTGCAGCAGGATGTCGACACCGGTCAGGTCGGCGGTGGCGAGCGGGCCCATCGCGTGCCCGAACCCCAGCTTGCACGCGATGTCGATGTCCTCGGCGGAGGCCACGCCGGACTCGTACAGCTTGGCCGCCTCGACGACCAGCGCGGCGATCAGACGGGTGGTCACGAAGCCGGCCACGTCGCGGTTGACGACGATGCAGGTCTTGCCGACGGACTCGGCGAAGGCGCGGGTGGTGGCGAGGGTCTCGTCGCTGGTCTTGTAGCCGCGGACCAGCTCGCACAGCTGCATCATCGGGACCGGGGAGAAGAAGTGGGCGCCGACGACCCGCTCCGGGCGCTCCGTCACCGCGGCGATCTTCGTGATCGGGATGGCGGAGGTGTTGGAGGCGAGGACGGCGTCCTCGCGGACCAGCTTGTCGAGGGCGCGGAAGATCTCGTGCTTGACCTCGAGCTTCTCGAAGACGGCCTCGACGACGATGTCGGCGTCGGCGACCGCGTCGAGGTCGGTGGTCGTGGTGATCCGGGCGAGGGCCGCCTCGGCGTCCTCGGCGGCGAGCTTGCCCTTGGAGACGAACTTGTCGTACGAGGCCTTGATGCCGTCGGTCCCGCGGGTCAGCGCGGCGTCGGTGACGTCGCGCAGGACGACGTCCCAACCCGCCTGGGCGGAGACCTGGGCGATGCCCGAACCCATCAAGCCGGCACCGATGACGGCAAGCTTCCCAGCCACTGCACACCCCATCTTGTCGAAATAGGACACGGCCTCGATACGGCACGGTCTCCTGACCTCTCGCCGGAGACTAGCGGGCCGGGCGCGCCGTGTGACCCGTAAGTAACACGCGTCACGTCTCGGATGACGGACATCACACCGTCCCGGCCCAGCTCTCGGGCGGGGCGCCGCAGTTGGGCCGGACTAGGCTGGCCGCATGGTGAACCTCACGCGCATCTACACCCGGACCGGTGACAAGGGCACGACCGCTCTGGGCGACATGAGCCGCACCGCCAAGACCGACCTGCGGATCTCCGCGTACGCCGACGCCAACGAGGCGAACGCGGCGATCGGCACCGCGATCGCGCTCGGCTCGCTCTCCGAGGACGTGGTGAAGGTCCTGGTCCGGGTGCAGAACGACCTGTTCGACGTCGGCGCGGACCTGTGCACCCCGGTGGTCGAGGACCCCGAGTACCCGCCGCTGCGGGTGGAGCAGTTCTACGTGGACAAGCTGGAGGCGGACTGCGACCGCTTCAACGCGGAGCTGGAGAAGCTGCGCAGCTTCATCCTGCCGGGCGGCACCCCGGGCGCGGCCCTGCTGCACCAGGCGTGCACGGTGGTCCGCCGGGCCGAGCGGTCCACCTGGGCGGCCCTGGAGGTGCACGGCGAGACCATGAACCCGCTGACCGCCACCTACCTCAACCGCCTGTCCGACCTGCTGTTCATCCTGGCCCGCACGGCGAACAAGGAGCTGGGCGACGTCCTGTGGGTCCCGGGCGGCGAACGCTGACGTCAGAGCCGGCGGTATACCTCCCGCCGGCGCCCGACCTCGACCACGAGGATGACCAGTTTCCCGTTGTCGACGGTGTAGGCGATCCGGTACGCGCCGACGCGCAGGCGGTGGAGGGCGTCGTGGCGTACGGACACCGCTTCATCCATGACGGAAGTGCACCCAGCGGTGTGTACACGCGGCGCGGGCTAGCCGACGCGTTCGGTTTCGGGGGTGGGGGTCCCCGCCGGGGCCTTCTTGGGCCAGACCGTGTACGCCACGGCGATCAGCGCGTGGATGCCGAGGGCCCGCAGGGCGCCGAACTGCCAGGCGTGCAGGGAACTGGTGTCGCCCGAGTCGCCCACGTACCAGATGGCGGCCTGGAGCAGGGCGAGCGCGACGGCCACGCCGAGCAGGGTGCGCGCCACCAGCTTCCACTCGTGGACGGCGCGGGCCTTGCCGTAGCCGGCGCCGGCCGGCTTGGGGCCGCCGGCGAAGCGGTGCGCGGCGTGGCGGTCCAGCCACTTGATCGTGTAGTGGCCGTAGGCGACGGTGTAGCCGATGTAGAGCGCGGCGAGGCCGTGCTTCCAGTCCGGTGCGGCACCGTTCTTGAGGTCGATGGTGGTGACGACCAGCAGGACGAGCTCCAGCAGGGGCTCGACGAGCAGGACCGCCGCTCCCAGCCGGGGCTTCTTCGCCAGGTAGCGCAGGGCCAGGCCGGCCGCCAGCAGTACCCAGAAGCCGACCTCGCAGGCGACGATCAGCGCGACGATCACAGCGGTGCCCTTCGTTCGTGACGGGTGGGGTTCTCTCCAAGGTTCCCGCCGGTCCCGCCCGGTTTCGTCGTCTGCGCTGAGGACCTTCGACTGCATCCTTCGATGTACTGCGGAGTCACCTCGGCCGTGGACGCCTGGGCGGCCCGCACCGTGTTGGATGGTCAGCGTGAGACAGC
The DNA here is from genome assembly GCF_042900645.1 of Streptomyces sp. NPDC012888. Classification (NCBI taxonomy): domain Bacteria; kingdom Bacillati; phylum Actinomycetota; class Actinomycetes; order Kitasatosporales; family Streptomycetaceae; genus Streptomyces; species Streptomyces sp. NPDC012888. Next base: position 145,000 of record NZ_JBIBBM010000004.1, read on the forward strand.
CGACGTTCCGCCCCCACCCGCACGACGTCCTGCTCGCCGTGGTCAGCGTGGCGGCCGGGCTGGTGCTGTGGTCCCTCGGGCTGTACACCACCACGTTCCGGGGGCTGCTGCCGGCGTGGGCCGCGCTGGTGCCCATGGCGGTCATGGGCGTGCTGGAGCTGTTCCGGCGGACCGCTCCGCAGGCCGCGCTGATCACCGGCACGGTCGCGCTGATCGCGGACCAGGTGACCGTGGGCAACCTGGCCACCGTCTTCATGTTCACGGACGTGATGTACGCGGCCGTGGTGTACGGGCATCCCGCGATGGCGCGCCGGCTGCCGGTCGTCACCGGCGTGATCACCGTCGCGGTCACCCTGCTCTCGGTGGCGTGGCTGCGCACCCCGGAGGCGGTGCTCATCGGCGTGGTCACGGGCATCGTCTCCTTCGGTCCGGCGCTGACCGGCGCCTCGGTGCGCTACCACCGCGAGGCGGCGGACGCGGCCCGGCTGCGGGCCGAGCAGACGGCGCTGCTGGCCGAGATGGACCGCAAGGCGGCGGTGGTGGCCGAGCGCGCCCGGATGGCGCGGGAGCTGCACGACATGGTGGCCAACCACCTCTCGGCGATCGCGATCCACTCCACCGCCGCCCTGTCCATCGACGACGCGGGCACCAGCCGGGAGGCCCTGGGCGTGATCCGGGAGAACAGCGTGCAGGGGCTGTCGGAGATGCGCCGGCTGATCGGGCTGCTGCGGGAGGCGGGGGCGGAGCAGGAGCCGGTGGCGGTGCCCTCGCTGGACGGACTGGAGGCGCTGCTGGCCCAGGCCCGTACGACGGGATCGGCGAGCGGGCTGGGCTTCGAGCTGGAGGACCGGCGTCCGCCGGGCGGGGAGCCGCTGCCGGCGCCGGTGGAGCTGGCGGCGTACCGGATCGTGCAGGAGTCCCTGACGAACGCGCTCAAGCACGCGGTGCCCGGGACGGTCCGGGTCCGCGTGGACCGGTCCGGCGGGCTGCTGACCGTGCGGGTGGACAGTCCGTACGGGGAACGGCCGGGTCCGCGGGCTCCCGGGTCGGGCGCGGGGCTGGTCGGGATGCGGGAGCGGACGGAGCTGCTGGGCGGCGAGTTCGGGGCGGGTCCGGCGGGGACGGTATGGCAGGTGCGGGCGGTGCTGCCCGCCGAGGAGAAGGTGGTGGAGGCATGACGATCCGGGTGCTGGTGGCGGAGGACCAGTCGGCCGTGCGGGCGGGGCTGGTGCTGATCCTGCGGAGCGCGGGGGACGTCGAGGTGGTGGGCGAGGCCGCGGACGGCGAGGAGGCGGTCCGGCTGGCCCGGGAGCTGCGGCCGGACCTGGTGCTGATGGACGTGCAGATGCCGAGGCTGGACGGGGTCGCGGCGACCCGGCAGGTGGTGGCGGAGGGGCTGGCCGACGTGCTGGTGCTGACCACCTTCGACCTGGACGAGTACGTGTTCGGGGCGCTGCGGGCGGGTGCGGCGGGGTTCCTGCTGAAGAACGCGGACGCGGCGGAGCTGATCACGGCGGTACGGACGGTCGCGCGGGGGGAGGGGCTGATCGCGCCGGCGGTGACCCGGCGGCTGATCGCGGAGTTCGCGGCGCCGGGGCCGGTGCGGGCGGCGCGTCCGGTGGATCCGGAGCGGAGCGCGGCGCTGGACGCGCTGACCCGGCGGGAGCGTGAGGTGCTGGCGTGTCTGGGTGAGGGGCTGTCGAACGCGGAGATCGCGGTGCGGCTGGACATGGCGGAGGCGACGGTGAAGACGCACGTCAGCCGGTTGCTGGGGAAGCTGGACCTGCGCAGCCGGGTCCAGGCGGCCGTGCTGGCGCAGGAGTTGGGGATCGGGGCTTGACCGCGGACGGCACCGGAGTCCTGGTCCAGACCTCTTGACGGTTGGTACAGACCTTTCTACGCTCACGGCCATACTGTGGTGAGCGTGCCATGACAAATTTCCCCGGCGTGCTCACGGGCGGCGCAGGTCCCACCCCCAAGTCGGTGCCGGACTCCGGCAGCGACGGACCTACGGAGGAACACCCTTGAGCACAGCTCTCCCCCCACGCACGCGAACCCGCACCCGACCCCGGTCCCGCACCCGCTTCCTGTCCCGCGTCGCGGCCACCGCGGTCGCCTTCGCCCTCCCCCTCGCCGGACTCGTCGGCCTGGCCTCCCCCGCCCAGGCGGCGACCTCCGCCACCGCGACCTACACCAAGGTCTCCGACTGGGGCTCCGGCTTCGAGGGCAAGTGGACGGTCAAGAACACCGGCACCACCACCATCAGCAGCTGGACCGTCGAGTGGGACTTCCCCTCCGACACCCGCGTGACCTCGGCCTGGGACGCCACCGTCACCAACTCGGGCAACCACTGGACGGGGAAGAACGTCGGCTGGAACGGCACCCTCTCCCCCGGTGCCAGCGTCAGCTTCGGCTTCAACGGGTCCGGCCCCGGAGCCCCCTCCGGCTGCAAGATCAACGGCGCGTCCTGTGACGGCGGCCAGCCCGGAGACACTCCCCCCTCCGCCCCGGGCACCCCCACCGCGAGCAACGTCCAGGAGACCTCCCTCACCCTGAACTGGGCCGCCGCCACCGACGACAAGGGCGTCAAGGACTACGACGTCTACCGCAACGGCACCAAGGTCGCCACGGTCACCGGCACCACCCGACCGGAGACCGGCCTGACCAAGGGCACCGCGTACACCTACCACGTGGTCGCCCGCGACACCGCCGGCCAGACCGGCCCGGCCTCCGGCACCCTGACGGTCACCACCCCGGGCGGGGTCGTCGACCCGCCGCTGCCCGGCGGCCCGGTCAAGCTCGGCTACTTCACCAACTGGGGCGTCTACGGCCGCAACTACCACGTGAAGAACCTGGTCACCTCGGGGACCGCGAGCAAGATCACCCACATCAACTACGCCTTCGGCAACGTCCAGGGCGGCCGCTGCACCATCGGCGACTCCTACGCCGACTACGACAAGGCCTACACCGCCGACCAGAGCGTCGACGGCGTCGCCGACACCTGGGACCAGCCGCTGCGCGGCAACTTCAACCAGCTGCGCAAGCTGAAGAAGCAGTACCCGCACATCAAGGTGCTGTGGTCCTTCGGCGGCTGGACCTGGTCCGGCGGCTTCGGCCAGGCCGCGGCCAACCCCGCCGCCTTCGCCCAGTCCTGCTACGACCTGGTCGAGGACCCGCGCTGGGCCGACGTCTTCGACGGCATCGACCTGGACTGGGAGTACCCGAACGCCTGCGGTCTGTCCTGCGACACCTCGGGCCCGGCCGCGTTCAAGAACATGATGCAGGCCATGCGCGCCAAGTTCGGCGCGAACAACCTGGTCACCGCGGCCATCACCGCCGACGCCTCGGACGGCGGGAAGATCGACAAGGCCGACTACGCGGGCGCCGCCGCCTACACGGACTTCTACAACGTCATGACGTACGACTTCTTCGGCGCGTGGGCGGCACAGGGCCCGACCGCCCCGCACTCCCCGCTCACCTCGTACGCCGGCATCCCGCAGGCCGGGTTCAACTCGGCCGACGCCATCGCCAAGCTCAAGGCCAAGGGCGTCCCCGGCAGCAAGCTCACCCTCGGCATCGGCTTCTACGGCCGCGGCTGGACCGGCGTCACCCAGGCGGCCCCCGGCGGCACGGCCACCGGCCCCGCCCAGGGCACGTACGAGCAGGGCATCGAGGACTACAAGGTGCTGAGGAACAGCTGCCCGGCCACCGGGACCGTCGCCGGCACCGCCTACGCCAAGTGCGGCAGCAACTGGTGGAGCTACGACACCCCGGCCACCATCGGCGGCAAGATGTCGTGGGCCAAGCAGCAGGGACTGCGCGGGGCCTTCTACTGGGAGTTCAGCGGTGACACGGCGAACGGCGAGCTCGCCAACGCCGTCCACACCGGCCTGCAGTAGACATGACGGAAGCCGGGGAGACGGGTCCGCCCCCGTCTCCCCGGCTTCCCTGCTTCCCGGCTTCCCGCGTCCACGGCGGACTCAGGCCACGTTGACCCGCTGCCCGGGGGGCGCCGCCTCCAGCCAGGCCAGGAAACCGGTCAGCGCGTCCTCGCTCATCGCCAGCTCCAGGCGCGTCCCCTGGTGGACGCAGCCGAGCACGACGGCGTCGGACAGCAGCGCCAGCTCCTCCTCGCCCTCCGGGGCACGGCGGGCGATCACCTCGATGGAGTCCCGCTCCAGCATCCGCCGCGGCCGCGGCGAGTAGCTGAAGACCCGGAACCACTCGATCCGGTCACCGCTGTAGCGGGCCACCCCGTACACCCAGCCCTTGCCGGACAGGTCGGCCTTCTCGGCCACCCCCCAGCGCAGACTGCAGTCGAAGGTGCCGCCGGACCGCTGGATCAGCCGTCGGCGCAGCCCGAAGACGAACAGGCCGATCACCACCAGGGCCACGACCACGCCGCTCACAAGCAGGGCGAGGAGCATCTTCACCGACCTCCTCGCTCTTCGAATCCAGCGGACCACGGTGCCACCGGCCGGTCCCGGCCGGACAGCACCTGCATCGCCTCAGCCGCGACCCGTCCCGGAGGGTTCCGGACGGGCCGCGGCTGAGGTTCCAAACTCTTCGGGTGCGGTGTCAGTGCACCGCGACCGCGCGCAGCCGGACATCGGCGCGACGCTCGGCGGCCGCATCGGCCTCCGACTTGGCGCGCTCCAGTGCCCGCTCCGCCCGCTGGACGTCGATCTCGTCCGCGAGCTCGGCGATCTCGGCCAGCAGGGACAGCTTGTTGTCCGCGAACGAGATGAATCCGCCGTGCACCGCGGCGACGACGGTCGCGCCCTCGCTGGTACGGATGGTCACCGGGCCCGATTCCAGCACGCCGAGAAGCGGCTGGTGACCGGGCATGACGCCGATGTCGCCGGACGTGGTGCGGGCGACGACCAGGGTGGCCTCGCCGGACCAGACACTACGGTCCGCCGCGACCAGCTCGACGTGCAGCTCAGCAGCCAAGGTTGGCTCCTCGGGTCACCACCCGGCGGGTCTGCCGGGTGTTGGGTCAAATTCTAATGGGCGTGGGGAGAGGGACGGGACAAGCCCGCCCCTCTCCGTGATCCTTGGGCAATCCTTGGGGAAGGACCGCCGTCCGGGGTCAGGAGACGCCCAGCTCCTTGGCGTTGGCCTTCAGGTCCTCGAGGCCACCGCACATGAAGAACGCCTGCTCGGGGAAGTGGTCGTACTCGCCGTCGCAGATCGCGTTGAACGCGGCGATCGACTCGTCGAGCGGGACGTCCGAACCGTCGACGCCGGTGAACTGCTTGGCGACGTGCGTGTTCTGCGACAGGAAGCGCTCGACACGACGGGCACGGTGGACGACCAGCTTGTCCTCCTCGCCCAGCTCGTCGATACCGAGGATCGCGATGATGTCCTGGAGGTCCTTGTACTTCTGCAGGATCCCCTTGACGCGGGTCGCGGCCTCGTAGTGGTCCTTCGCGATGTACCGCGGGTCGAGGATGCGGGACGAGGAGTCCAGCGGGTCCACGGCCGGGTAGATGCCCTTCTCGGAGATCGGACGGGACAGAACCGTCGTCGCGTCGAGGTGGGCGAAGGTGGTCGCCGGCGCCGGGTCGGTCAGGTCGTCCGCGGGGACGTAGATCGCCTGCATCGAGGTGATCGAGTGACCGCGGGTCGAGGTGATGCGCTCCTGGAGGAGACCCATCTCGTCGGCCAGGTTCGGCTGGTAACCCACCGCGGAGGGCATGCGGCCGAGCAGGGTCGACACCTCGGAACCGGCCTGGGTGTACCGGAAGATGTTGTCGATGAAGAAGAGCACGTCCTGCTTCTGAACATCGCGGAAGTACTCCGCCATGGTCAGGCCGGCGAGGGCGACGCGCAGACGGGTGCCCGGGGGCTCGTCCATCTGGCCGAAGACCAGAGCGGTCTTGTCGATGACGCCCGAGTCGGTCATCTCCTCGATGAGGTCGTTGCCCTCACGGGTACGCTCACCGACACCCGCGAACACCGACACACCGTCGTGGTTGTTGGCGACGCGGTAGATCATCTCCTGGATCAGAACGGTCTTGCCGACACCGGCACCACCGAACAGACCGATCTTTCCACCCTTGACGTACGGGGTGAGGAGGTCGATGACCTTGACGCCGGTCTCGAACATCTCGGTCTTCGACTCGAGCTCGTCGAAGTTCGGGGCCTTGCGGTGGATCGGCCAGCGCTCGGTCACCTCGGAGTTGGCCTCCGGGTAGTTGAGCACCTCACCCAGGGTGTTGAACACCTTGCCCTTGGTGAAGTCGCCGACCGGGACGGTGATGCCCGCGCCCGTGTCGGTCACCACGGCCTGGCGGACCAGACCGTCGGTGGGCTGCATGGAGATGGTGCGGACCAGGCCGTCACCGAGGTGCTGCGCGACCTCGAGGGTCAGCGTCTTGAGCGCGCCGTCCTCGGCCGGGTCAGCGACCTGGACGGTCAGCGCGTTGTAGATCTCCGGCATCGCGTCGACGGGGAACTCCACGTCGACGACCGGGCCGATGACCCGGGCGACGCGGCCCGTGGCAGCAGCCGTCTCAACAGAGGTCGTCATTACTTGTCACTCCCCGCGTTCGCGTCGGCCAGGGCTGCGGAGCCACCGACGATCTCGCTGATTTCCTGGGTGATTTCGGCCTGGCGGGCCGCGTTGGCAAGCCGGGAGAGCGTCTTGATGAGCTCTCCGGCGTTGTCGGTAGCCGACTTCATCGCGCGGCGGCGGGCTGCGTGCTCGGAGGCAGCGGCCTGCAGCAGCGCGTTGTAGACGCGGCTCTCGACGTAGCGCGGCAGCAGGGCGTCGAGGACGTCCTCCGCCGACGGCTCGAAGTCGAACAGGGGAAGGATCTCGTCCTTCGTCCCCGTCTCCTCCGCAGCCCCCGCTGATGTCTCATTGAGGCTGAGCGGCAGCATCCGGTTGTCCACCGGGTTCTGCGTCATCATCGACACGAACTCCGTGTAGACGATGTGCAGCTCGTCGACGCCGCCCTCGGCCGTCTCCTTGGAGACCGCCTCGATCAGGGGCGCCGCGACCGCCTTGGCGTTCGCGTAGGTCGGGCTGTCGGTGAAGCCGGTCCAGTTGTCCACGACCTTGCGCTCGCGGAAGCCGTAGTAGGCGACACCCTTGCGGCCGACGATGTACGTGTCGACCTCCTTGCCCTCACCGCGCAGACGCTCGGTCAGCCGGTCCGCCGCCTTGATGGCGTTGGACGAGTAGCCGCCGGCCAGACCGCGGTCGCTCGTGATGAGCAGGACCGCGGCGCGGGTCGGAGCCTCGGCCTCGGTGGTGAGCGGGTGCTTGGTGTTCGATCCGGTCGCCACCGCGGTCACCGCGCGGGTGAGCTCGGTCGCGTACGGCGTGGAGGCGGCCACCTGGCGCTGCGCCTTGACGATGCGCGAGGCGGCGATCATCTCCATCGCCTTGGTGATCTTCTTGGTCGCCGTGACAGACCGGATGCGACGCTTGTAGACCCGGAGCTGCGCTCCCATGAGTCAGGTCCCTTCCGTCGTCACTTGCTGGTGGAGACCGGAGCGTCTTCGCCCAGCAGCTTGCCGTCCGAGGTCTCGAACTGCTTCTTGAAGCCGGCGATGGCGTCCGCGATGGACTGCAGCGTGTCGTCCGACATCTTGCCGCCCTCGACGATCGAGGTGAGGAGCTCCTTGCGGTTGATCCGCAGGTGCTCCAGCAGCTCCGACTCGAAGCGGCGGATGTCCTCGACGGGTACGTCGTCCATCTTGCCGGTGGTGCCGGCCCAGACGGAGATGACCTGCTCCTCGACCGGCATCGGCTGGTACTGGCCCTGCTTCAGCAGCTCGACCATGCGCTTGCCGCGCTCCAGGGCGGACTTCGACGCGGCGTCCAGGTCGGAACCGAAGGCGGCGAACGCCTCCAGCTCGCGGTACTGGGCGAGGTCCACGCGGAGACGGCCGGAAACCTGCTTCATGGCCTTGTGCTGGGCCGAGCCACCGACGCGGGAGACCGAGATACCGACGTTCAGGGCCGGACGCTGGCCGGCGTTGAACAGGTCGGACTCCAGGAAGCACTGGCCGTCGGTGATGGAGATGACGTTGGTCGGGATGAACGCCGAGACGTCGTTGGCCTTGGTCTCGACGATCGGAAGACCGGTCATCGAGCCGGCGCCCATGTCGTCGGAGAGCTTGGCGCAGCGCTCCAGCAGACGCGAGTGCAGGTAGAAGACGTCACCCGGGTAGGCCTCACGGCCCGGCGGGCGGCGCAGCAGCAGCGACACGGCGCGGTAGGCGTCGGCCTGCTTCGACAGGTCGTCGAAGATGATCAGGACGTGCTTGCCCTGGTACATCCAGTGCTGACCGATGGCGGAGCCGGTGTACGGGGCCAGGTACTTGAAGCCGGCCGGGTCGGACGCCGGGGCGGCGACGATGGTGGTGTACTCCAGCGCGCCGGCCTCCTCCAGGGCACCGCGCACGGAGGCGATGGTGGAGCCCTTCTGGCCGATGGCGACGTAGATGCAGCGGACCTGCTTGTTCACGTCGCCCGAGCGCCAGTTGTCGCGCTGGTTGATGATCGTGTCGACGGCCAGGGCGGTCTTGCCGGTCTGGCGGTCACCGATGATCAGCTGACGCTGGCCACGGCCGATCGGCACCATGGCGTCGACGGCCTTGTAGCCGGTCTGCATCGGCTCGTGCACCGACTTGCGGACCATGACGCCCGGGGCCTGCAGTTCGAGGGCGCGGCGGCCCTCGGTCGCGATCTCGCCGAGACCGTCGATCGGGTTGCCGAGCGGGTCGACAACGCGGCCGAGGTAGCCCTCGCCGACGGCCACGGAGAGGACCTCTCCGGTGCGCTGCACCGGCTGGCCCTCCTCGATGCCGCTGAACTCGCCGAGGACGATCGCACCGATCTCGCGCTCCTCGAGGTTGAGGGCGAGACCGAGGGTGCCGTCCTCGAACTTCAGCAGCTCGTTGGCCATGGTCGAGGGAAGGCCCTCCACCTTGGCGATGCCGTCGCCGGCGAGGCTGACCGTGCCGACCTCCTCGCGCGAGGCCGCGTCCGGCTTGTACGACTGGACAAAGTTCTCCAGCGCGTCCCGGATCTCCTCCGGCCGGATCGTGAGCTCCGCCATCTGGGTTCCCTGCTCTCCTTGTTGGGCCTGAAGCTTCTTAGGGGTCTGGGGGCGACCCCCAGGAATCTTCTGCAAGTTCTGCACGGCCCAACCGGGCCGCTGAAATGCGTTGTCTTGAATTGGTGGCCGAGGGCCTGATCAGCCGGCGACGCGGCGGACGGCCTCGGCGAGGCGCTCCGCGATGGTGCCGTTGATGACCTCGTCGCCCACCCGCACCACGATCCCGCCGAGGACCGAAGGGTCCACGTCGAGGTTGAGGTGCATCTGGCGGCCGTACAGCTTGGCCAGCACCGCGCCGAGACGCTGCTTCTGCACGTCGCTGAGCGGAACCGCGGTGGTCACGGTGGCGACCATGCGGTCACGGCGCTCGGCGGCGAGCTTGGAAAGGGACTCCAGTCCCGCTTCCAGGCTACGTCCACGCGGGCGGGTGACCAGCCGGACGACCAGACGCTCGGTGACGGCGTGCGCCTTTCCGCCGAGCAGGCTGCCCAGCAGCTCGCCCTTGGCGGAGGCGGTGGCCGCCTTGTCGGTCAGCGCGGCGCGCAGCTCGGTGCTCGAAGCGACGATCCGGCCGAAGCGGAACAGCTCGTCCTCGACGCCGTCGAGCGCGTCGGCCCGCTGGGCCGCCGTGAGGTCGGCGGTGTCGGCCAGCTGCTCCAGCGAGTCCACCAGGTCGCGGGACTGCGACCAGCGGGACCGGACCATGCCGGACACCAGGTCGAGGGTCTCCCCGCCCACCTGGCCGCCGAGCAGGCGCCCGGCCAGCTCGGCCTTGGCCTCGCCGGACTGCGCCGGGTCGGTGAGGACCCGACGCAGCGAGACCTCGCGGTCGAGCAGCGCGGTGACGGCGGCCAGCTCGCCGGCGAGCTTCGACGCGTCGACGGAGGTGTTGTCCGTCAGCGCGTCGAGGCGCTCGCGCGCGGCGTGCAGCGCCTCGCGGCTCGCTCCGTTCATCGGGCCGCCTCGGCCTTCTCCTCGAGCTCGTCGAGGAAGCGGTCGATGGTGCGGCTCTGCCGGGCGTGGTCCTCGAGGGACTCGCCGACGAGCTTGCCGGCCAGGTCGGTGGCGAGCTTGCCCACGTCCTGACGCAGCGCCTGCGAGGCGGCCTTGCGGTCGGCCTCGATCTGGGCGTGGCCGGCCGCGATGATCTCCTCGCGCTGCCGCTGGCCCTCTGCGCGCAGTTCTTCCTTGAGCGCAGTGCCCTGCTCCAGCGCTTCCTGGCGCAGGCGGGCCGCCTCGTGCCGGGCTTCGGCGAGCTGGGCCTTGTACTGCTCCAGAACGCTCTGCGCCTCGGTCTGGGCCGCCTCGGCCTTCTCGATACCGCCCTCGATGGCCTCGCGACGCTCTTCCAGAACCTTGTTGATGTTCGGGAGGAGCTTCTTCGCGAGAATGGCGAAGACGATCAGGAAGGCGACGAGGCCGACGATGAGCTCCGGGAGCGGCGGGAGCAGAGGGTTCTGAGGCTCCTCTGCCGCCAGGTGCACCAGGGAAATCACATCAGTGCCTTTCGTCGAATCGGACAGGTATGCGTTCGTCAGGCGTAGACGAACGGCATGACCAGACCGATGAGGGCGAGCGCCTCACAGAAGGCGAAGCCGAGGATCTGGTTGGCGCGGATCAGACCGGCAGCCTCGGGCTGGCGGGCGAGAGCCTGGGTGCCGTTACCGAAGATGATGCCGACGCCGACGCCGGGGCCGATGGCCGCGAGACCGTAACCGACGGAGCTGAGGGAACCGGTAACGGCGGCAAGGGTCTGGGACATGCCAGTTCTTCCTTCTCTTTCACGGACCGGTGGGGGTTGGCCACCGGACGACTAGGGTCTTTGGAGCGGGGCGATCAGTGGTGCTCGGCGAGCGCGCCCTGAATGAAGCTGCAGGCCAGGAGGACGAACACGTACGCCTGGACGGCCTGGATGAAGAGCTCGAAGACGGTCATGCCGAGCACCATCACGAAGGACACGCCCGCGGCGGGGATGCCCCATCCGTTGAACAGGTACCAGCTGGCGACCGTGAACAGGACCAGGAGGGTGTGGCCGGCGAACATGTTCGCGAACAGTCGGACCGCGTGGGTGAAGGGGCGGACCAGGACGTTCGAGAAGAACTCGATGACCATGACCAGCGGCAGGACGGCGCCCAGGGACTTGTCGTAGCCCGTGAGGTTCTTCAGGCCGCCGACGAAGCCGTGGCGCTTGAAGGTCACCGACATCCAGATGCCGTAGACGGTCAGGGCGAGCGCGGCCGGGTACGCGATGATCGAGGTCACCGGGAACTGGGCCAGCGGGACGATCGACCAGACGTTCAGGATCCAGACGAAGAAGAACAGCGCCACCATGAAGGGGACGTACTTCTCGCCCTCCTTCTTGCCGAGCGTCTCGTAGACGATGCCGCGGCGGACGAAGTCGTACCCGCTCTCGGCGACCATCTGCAGCTTGCCGGGGACCACCTGCGGCTTGCGGAAAGCGGCCCAGAAGAAGCCCAGGATGATGATCGTGCCCAGCAGGGCGAGGAGCATCGGCTTGTTGAGGTACCAGCCGTCCGCATCTCCGGCCACGGGCTCGAAGATGAAGGAGTACAGGCTGGGGGCCGGGAAGCCACAACCGGAGAAGATCTGACAGTCGGCCTCAAAGGCGAGCGTCATCGGGTCAGCACTCACCGCGGGCTCCTTCAGCGTGGCGCATAGGTACGGCAACCTCGTTGTGTCGGCGCGGCGCACAGCCGCGGTTCGGCACTGGACTGGTGTTACGGATGATGGGGCGGCGATCAGGCATCGAGCCTCGCGTTGGAACAGGCGTCAGCTCGGATGCCCGCGCCCGCAGTGCCGCGCTCGGCACCGGACGATAGCAGCATCTCGAACGCGCACTTATCCCGGCCCTACCCTTCACGACTTCGGCCCCGAGTTCTCGGGCTTGTCGGCCTTGACCGAATCCGGTTCGACGTAAAGGATCTTCGCCTTCATGTGCGCGCGCGTCTGGGCACCGATCCACACGAGGGTGGTGACGACCAGCGTGATCGCGAAAGCCTTGGGGTGGAACAGCGTGGTGTTCTTGAACGCGGCGACGAAGATGAACAGCAGGAGAATCTGTGCCGCGTAGAGCATCAGTCCCATCGCCTGGAACAGATGCGGGAGCGACCTGGCCGTGCGCTGGAGCACGTAGAGGCCCAGCCCCATGAAAAGGATCACCACCAGGGTCGCGACGACCGCGCCGACCGCCCCCTTGCCGCCGGCGACCACGGCGCTGACGACCGCGGCGACGGCGCCGGCGGCAGCGGTGGGTACGGCTGCTTGCAGGAGAGATCGAACGTCATCTGACCGCATGGCGGGTTGCTCCGCTGGTGGTGGGGGCACGGGACTCGTACGGGACGAGCGTAAGCCCGGTCCGAGAGAGAGCCTCGGGCCAATGGACCGTCGCACTACGGTCCTTCGGCTCTGTCGCCGGGTCTAGTGAACGGTATCACAAACTATTTGATGAGGTCTTTACCTGCCAGGTGTGCTCACTGTCACACATGAGAGCTAACGCGCACGTGTGTGCACGACACGAGACCGTTCTGTCTGCTATAGGCCGTTAGGTCCCCCCGGGGAGCCCCGGCGTCAGCGCGCCGAACCGGCCTTACGCCGGTCGGGGAAGCGCGAACGGGGGCCCACCGCGGTAGCCCCGTTGACGCCGGAGACGCCGCCCACGAGCACCCTGGCGGGCTGCGGCTCGGCATCGGGGTCCCCGGCCGGGGCGCCCGTCGCCGCGGCCTCGCGGGCCGCCGCCTCCGCGGCGCGCTCCGCGTGCCGGTAGCGGGGCGGCACCAGGCCCTCGGCCCAGCGCGGGGCGCGCGGGGTGAAGCGCGGGAGGAGGAGCAGGACCAGGCCGACGCCGCTGAGGGCGGCGATCCCCAGGACGATCCACATCGAGTTCGAGTTGACCGAGTAGGCGACCGTCCCGAAGGCGATCAGCGCCGACCAGAAGTACATGATCAGGACCGCGCGGCTGTGGGAATGGCCGATTTCCAGCAGCCGGTGGTGCAGGTGCCCGCGGTCGGCGGCGAACGGCGACTGGCCGTTCCAGGTCCGCCGGGCGATGGCCAGGACGAGGTCCGCCATCGGCAGCGCGATGATGGTGAGCGGCAGCAGCAGCGGGATGAAGACCGGGAGCATCGCGTGGGTCGCGTTGCGCTCGCCGCCGGCCCAGAGGGCCATGGCGTCGGGGTCGACCTGGCCGGTGATCGAGATGGCGCCGGCGGCCAGTACCAGGCCGATCAGCATCGAGCCGGAGTCCCCCATGAAGATCCGGGCCGGGTGCATGTTGTGCGGCAGGAAGCCGAGGCACATGCCCATCAGGATCGCCGTGAACAGGGTGGCGGGGGCCGCCGCCTCGATGCCGTAGCCGTACCAGATGCGGTACGCGTACATGAAGAACGCGGCGGCGGCGATGCACACCATGCCGGCGGCCAGGCCGTCCAGGCCGTCCACGAAGTTCACCGCGTTGATGGTGAGGACCACGAGGGCGACGGTCAGCAGGTTGCCCTGCCACTGGGTGAGGGAGACCGTCCCGATGAACGGGATCGGCAGCCACAGGATGGTGAGGCCCTGGATGACCATCACGCCGCCGGCGATCATCTGCGCGCCGAGCTTGATGAGGGCGTCGATCTCGAACTTGTCGTCGAGGACGCCGATCAGCCAGATCAGCGCGGCGCCGGAGAGCAGCGCGCGGGGTTCGTTCAGCGCGAAGACCCCGTTGAGGTTGTGCAGGTGGTCGGCGACCAGCAGGCCGGCGCACAGTCCGCCGAACATGGCGATGCCGCCCAGCCGCGGAGTCGGCTCGCGGTGCACGTCGCGGGCGCGGATCTCCGGCATCGCGCCGGCCGCGATCGCGAACTTCCGCACCGGTCCGGTCAGCAGGTAGGTCACCGCGACCGTGACGCAGAGCGTCAGCAGGTATTCACGCACGGGCTGCCCCAGATGTATCGCCGGCCATCTCAGCCCCACACATTAGCCGTGATGTTCCCGGGTCAGAGGACGCGCGGAGACCCGAGCGCGGTTGCAGTAAGCCCTGCTTGCCCCCATTACTGCCCGTACGGGGGAAATTGCAGGGCCAGCTCGGTGACCTCCGTACGGGTCCGCGAGGGTTCCTCCCGCAGGGCCCGGCCGAACAGCACAGCGATCCGGTGCATCTCGTCCTCCCCCATCCCCTGCGTGGTCACCGCCGCCGTACCGAGCCGCACGCCGCGCTGGTCGCCGTACGGCAGGGCGCAGGTGTCCAGGACCATTCCGGCGGCCGCCAGGCGTTGGCGGGCGGCACGGCCGTCCACGCCGAGGGGGGCCGGGTCGGCGGTGATCAGGTGGGTGTCGGTGCCGCCGGTGGTGATCGCGAAGCCCTGGTCGGCGAGGGCACCGGCGAGGGTGCGCGCGTTGGCCACGACCTTGTGCGCGTAGCTGCCGAAGGCGGGGGTGGCCGCCTCGCCGAACGCCACGGCCTTGGCGGCGATGCTGTTCATCTGGGCGCCGCCCTGGCTGAAGGGGAACACCGCGCGGTCGATCCGTTCGGCGAGCTCGGCGCCGCACAGCAGCATCCCGCCGCGCGGGCCTCGGAGCACCTTGTGGGTGGTCGCGCAGACCACGTCCGCGTACGGCAGGGGGCTGGGCGCGGCGCCACCGGCCACCAGGCCGATCGGGTGCGCGGCGTCGGCGATGAGGTAGGCGCCCACCTCGTCGGCGATCTCGCGGAAGGCGGAGTACTCCGGGTGCCGGGGGTAGGCGATGGAGCCGCAGACGACGGCCTTCGGCCGGTGGGCGCGGGCCAGCTGCTGGACCTCGTCGTAGTCGATGAGGCCGGTCTCGGCGTCGACCCCGTAGCCGACGAAGTCGAACCAGCGACCGGAGAAGTTGGCGGGCGAGCCGTGCGTGAGGTGGCCGCCGTACGGGAGGCCCATGGCCAGCACGGTGTCCCCGGGCCGCAGCAGCGCCGCGTAGGCGGCGAGCACGGCCGCGGAGCCGGAGTGCGGCTGGACGTTGGCGTGCTCGGCGGCGAACAGGGCGCAGGCGCGTTCCGTGGCGATCCGTTCGGCGAGGTCGGCGTACTCGCAGCCGCCGTGGTAGCGGGAGCCCGGGTAGCCCTCGGCGTACTTGTTGACGAGCGCGGAGCCCAGGGCGGCCAGCACGGCCGGGGAGGTGAAGTTCTCGGCGGCGATCAGCTGGAGGGTGCCGGCCTGCCGCCGGGCCTCACCGGCGAGCACGTCGGCCATCTGCGGGTCCTGCCGGCCGAGCAGGTCCGCGTGCAGGGTGGTGGCAGTCATGGCGTGACTCCCGCGCGGCTGGGGGCTGGTACCGCCACTGTAGGCCGCGACCGCGGCCTCCGCCCGTCGCCGCTCGGTGGGCTCCGCCCTGGGGTGGGGGCGGGCTAGCGGCGGGCGGTGACGCCGGTGAGGGCGGTGACGACCGGGTCGAGGGCCTGGCTGATCTCGTCGCCGATGGAGCGGAAGAAGGTGATGGGTGCGCCGTACGGGTCGTGGACCTCGTCCGCGTCGGCGGAGGGGGCCAGCAGCCAGCCGCGCAGGGCCGCGGCGGCGCGGACCAGGGCCCGGGCGCGGGCGGCCATGCCGTCGTCGAGGGGCGGTAGCGTCGCCGGGTCTATGGCGCGGACCAGGCGGGTGAACTCCTTCAGCGTGAAGGTGCGCAGGCCCGCCGAGTGCCCCATGGAGATGACCTGGGCGCGGTGGTCGCGGGTCGCGGTCAGCACCAGGTCGGCGCGGATGACGTGCTCGTCGAGGAGCTCGCGGCCGGTGAAGCCCGAGGCGTCCGCGCCGAAGTCGGCCAGGACCGCCGCCGCGTTGGCCTCCATGGGGGCGCCCTCGTGCCCCCAGGTGCCCGCGCTCTCCACGATGAGGCCGGTGGTGGCCGCGCCGCCGAGGCGGTCGGTCAGGGCGTGCCGGGTCAGCCGCTCAGTGATGGGCGAGCGGCACACGTTGCCGGTGCTGACGTGGAGTATGCGGAAGGTGTCGGTCGCTATGCCACGCCCCTCAGGGCTCACGGGGCCACCTCAAGGTCGGGTACGACCTCCCGCAGCTGGTCGGCCGAGAGCGCACCTTCCCGGAGGAGCACCGGCACCTTGCCGGTGACGTCGACGATGGACGACGGCTGGATGCCGGGGGTGGGGCCGCCGTCGAGGTAGACGGAGACCGAGTCGCCGAGCATCGCGCGGGCCGCGTCGCAGTCCTCCGGCGCGGGGTGGCCGGTCAGGTTCGCCGAGGAGACGGCCATCGGGCCGACGTCGGTGAGCAGCTCGATGGCGACCGGGTGCAGCGGCATCCGGACGGCGACCGTGCCGCCGGTCTCGCCGAGGTCCCAGGCCAGCGAGGGCTGGTGCTTGGCGACCAGGGTGAGCGCACCGGGCCAGAAGGCGTCGACGAGCTCCCAGGCCTGCTCGGAGAAGTCGGTGACGAGGCCGTGCAGGGTGTTCGGGGAGCCGATGAGGACCGGCGTGGGCATGTTGCGGCCGCGGCCCTTGGCGGCGAGCAGGTCGCCGACGGCCTCGGCGCTGAAGGCGTCCGCTCCGATCCCGTACAGGGTGTCGGTGGGCAGCACGACGAGTTCGCCGCGACGCACGGCGGATGCGGCTTCGCGCAGACCCGTCTTGCGGTCCGTCGCGTCGTTGCAGTCGTATCGCCGGGCCATCAGCGGGACTCCTCGTACGTCTTGAAGGGGGCGGGGCGGGGGGAGCGGGTCACGGCAGCGCCTTGCGGGCGGTCGCGAACCGGGGGCGGTTGTTGAGGTCCGGGTGGTCGGCGGCGTCGGCCCAGCCCCGCTCCTCGGCGAAGATCCACGGGACCTGGCCGCCCTGGGTGTCGGCGTGCTCGACGACGACGATGCCGCCGGGCCGGAGCAGCCGGTGGGCGGTGCGCTCGATGCCGCGGATGGTGTCGAGGCCGTCCTCGCCGGAGAACAGCGCCATCTCGGGGTCGTGGTCTCGGGCCTCGGGGGCGACGTACTCCCACTCGGTGAGCGGGATGTACGGAGGGTTGGAGATCACGAGGTCCACTTGGCCGTCGAGCTCGGGCAGCGCGCTCAGCGCGTCGCCCTGGTGGACGGTGACCCGGGAGCCCTCGGCGTTCTTGCGGGTGTAGACGAGCGCGTCGTCGGACAGCTCCACGGCGTGCACCCGCGAGCGGGGCACCTCCTGGGCCATGGCGAGGGCGATCGCGCCGGAGCCGGTGCACAGGTCCACGATCAGCGGTTCGACGACGTCCATGGCGCGGACGGCGTGTATGGCCCAGTCGACGACCGACTCGGTCTCCGGGCGGGGGACGAACACCCCGGGGCCGACCTGGAGCTCCAGGTAGCGGAAGAAGGCCCGGCCGGTGATGTGCTGGAGGGGTTCGCGCGCCTCCCGGCGGGCGACGGCCTCCCAGTACCGGGCGTCGAAGTCGGTGTCCTTGACGTGGTGCAGTTCGCCCCGCTTGACGCCGTGCACCCACGCGGCGAGCTCTTCCGCGTCGAAGCGCGGTGAGGGCACGCCCGCGGCGGCCAGCCGCTGGGTGGCCTGGGCCACCTCGGCAAGCAGCAAGTTCATCTGCGCTGGTCCTCCGGGGTCGTACGGCGGGCGGGGTCTGACGCGTCCTACTGGGCGGCGGCGAGCTTCGCGGCCGAGTCGGCGTCGACGCAGGCCTGGATGACCGCGTCGAGGTCGCCGTCGAGCACCTGGTCCAAGTTGTACGCCTTGAAGCCGACCCGGTGGTCCGAGATCCGGTTTTCCGGGAAGTTGTACGTACGGATCTTCTCGGAACGGTCCACGGTGCGCACCTGGCTGCGGCGGGCGTCCGCGGCCTCCTGCTCGGCGGCTTCCTGGGCGGCGGCGAGCAGCCGGGAACGCAGGATGCGCATGGCCTGCTCCTTGTTCTGGAGCTGGCTCTTCTCGTTCTGGCAGGAGGCGACCACGCCGGTCGGGAGGTGCGTGATGCGCACGGCCGAGTCGGTGGTGTTGACGGACTGGCCGCCGGGGCCGGAGGAGCGGTACACGTCGATGCGGAGGTCGTTGGGGTTGATCTCGACCTCGACCTCCTCGGCCTCCGGGGTGACGAGCACGCCGGCGGCGGAGGTGTGGATGCGGCCCTGGGACTCGGTGGCGGGCACGCGCTGCACGCGGTGGACGCCGCCCTCGTACTTCATCCGGGCCCAGACGCCCTGGCCGGGCTCGGTGGCGCCGTTGCCGCCCTTGGTGCGGACGGACACCTGGACGTCCTTGTAGCCGCCGAGCTCGGACTCGGTGGAGTCGATGATCTCGGTCTTCCAGCCGACGCGCTCGGCGTAGCGCAGGTACATGCGGAGCAGGTCGCCGGCGAACAGGGCGGACTCGTCGCCGCCCGCGCCGGCCTTGATCTCCAGGAGCACGTCCTTGTCGTCGCTGGGGTCGCGCGGGACGAGCAGCAGGCGCAGCTTCTCGGTCAGCTCCTCGCGCTGCGCGGTGAGCTCCTTGACCTCGGCCACGAAGTCCGGGTCGTCGGCCGCCAGCTCCTTGGCCGTGTCGATGTCCTCGGCCGCCTGCTTCCACGCCCGGAAGGTGGCGATGATCGGTGTCAGCTCCGCGTAGCGCTTGTTCAGCTTGCGCGCGTTGGCCTGATCGGAGTGGACCGACGGGTCGGCGAGCTTCTTCTCGAGGTCGGCGTGCTCGCCGACCAGGTCCTCGACCGCCTCGAACATCTTCGGGCTCCTGGGTGAAAGATCTGCGTAAGGGCTGGGGCAGGCTGTCCTGCTGCGGGACGACAAAGGCGCCGGTCCGGCCACCCCCGTGTGTTCAGGGGGCGGCCGGAGACCGGCGCCGGGGTCGCGCTACTTCTTGGCGGCAGCCTTGCCGAAGCGGGCCTCGAAGCGGGCCACACGGCCACCGGTGTCGAGGATCTTCTGCTTGCCCGTGTAGAACGGGTGGCACTCGGAGCAGACCTCGGCACGGATGGTGCCCTCGGTCAGGGTGCTACGGGTGGTGAACGACGCGCCGCAGGTGCAGCTGACCTGGGTCTCGACGTACTCGGGGTGGATCTCGCGCTTCAAGGTGTCTCCTAGTTTCGGGAGGGCGCCGGGTCGCAGTCGCGGAATTGCTCCATGCGTGAACCGGGGCCGACGTACCAGTCTGCCAGGACTGGCCCGCCTGACAAAATTCGAGGACGCCCACCTCAACGGGGACCGGGGGCCGGGTATTCCGGCCGCCGGTTCAGCGGATGATCGATCCGGTGGTGCCCTTGTCGCCGGCCGAGTTCGCGGTGGCTTCGGCGGGGATCGGCCGGTCGGCGAGCAGGGCGTCCCAGACCAGCCCGGACTCCTTCCGGAGGGGGGCGACCCGGTTGGGGTCCCGGGTGTCGGGGACCACCGGCAGGGTGATCATGTGCATGTCCTGGGCGTCGATGCCCTTCAGGCCCTGCGCGAACCCCATCAGCGACTTCACGTCGCCGAGCTGCTTGTCGGTGGTGATCGACTTGGTGCCGACGTCGGCGAGGTCCAGCAGCTTCTTCGGGTTGTCGAACACCCCGATGCCCTTGACCTGCTTGATCAGCGCCTTGATGAAGGCCTGCTGGAGCTGGATCCGGCCCAGGTCGCTGCCGTCTCCGACGCTCTTGCGGGTGCGGACCAGGCCGAGGGCCTGCTCGCCGTCGAGCGTGTGGGTGCCGGCCGGCAGGTCCAGGTGGCTGGCGCCGTCCTTGATCGGCTTGGTGGTGGTGATCTCGACCCCGCCGAGAGTGTCGACGATCTTCTTGAAGCCGGTGAAGTCCACCTCGATGTAGTGGTCCATGCGGATCCCGGACATCTTCTCCACGGTCTTCACCGCGCACGCCGCCCCGCCGACGGTGAACGACTCGTTGAACATCCGCCGCGGGCCGCCCGGGTCGTTCTTCCCGTCGGTCGTGGTGCAGGCGGGCCGGGTGACCAGGGTGTCCCTGGGTATGGAGACGATGCTGGCCTTCTCGCGGCCGTGGTAGAGGTGCACGATCATCGCGGTGTCGGAGCGCGCCGACCCGCCGTCGTCGGCCCCGTACTCGGCGTTCGCCCCGCCGCGGGAGTCCGAGCCGAGCACCAGGATGTCCATGGAGCCGTTGTCCACGTCGGCCGGCCGGTCCTTGCCGAGCGCCGCGTCGATGTCCACGCTCTTCAGGTTGCCGTTGAACTTCACGTAGAAGTAGCCGAGGCCGGCACCGCCGAGGACCACCACCCCGGCCGCGGTCCACGCCGCGACCGCCAGCGCCCTGCGCCGTTTCGGCGGTTTCCGCCGCCGCCCGGACCCGGCTCGCCGGCCGCGGCCCCTGGTGTCCTCGCTCATGTATCCCTCAGCCCCAGTCCTCGGTCGCCTGCCCCCGGCTCCCTGTCACGTCGAAGGACGGCGGGCGGACGCCCAGGGTTCCACGGGGGCCGGGACGCGACTGTGCCCACCGTGCGGACACGGTGGGCACAGTCGGTGGCGACAGAGCGTCGTTATCGCCCTGTGACCTGCGGTTTCACCCCAGGAGGTCGAACTGGGACCAGCCCGTCCCCATGCTCTTGCGTGTGGCGAAGGTCGCACCCGTGGCCGCGCCGGTGCCCGGGAAGAGCCACATGCGGTCGCCCTCGCGGGCCAGCAGGTCGGCCCGGCCGTCGTCGTCGACGTCGCCGACCGTGGCGAAGCCGGTGTACGAGCTGCCGAGGGTGCCGACCTGCACGCGCGCCGTGAAGGTGTTCAGCCCCGCGGTGCCGGTGCCCTTATACAGGTAGAGCGCCCCGGCCGGGGTGCGGGCCAGGATGTCGGCCTTCCCGTCGCCGGTGAGGTCGCCGTGACCGAGGACCTGGCTGTACGCCTGCCAGCCCGGGCCGGCGTCGATCTCGGCGCGGAAGCCGCCGTACCCGGTGCCCGGGTGCACGGCCAGCCGGCCGTCCGACCGTACGGAGACCAGGTCGGGCAGGTCGTCGCCGGTGACGTCGCCGGGGGCCAGGAAGGTCCGCCGGGTGGCGAAGTTCGTCAGGTAGGTGTGCGTCCAGCCCTTGCCGGCCACCCAGTGAGTGCGGAACAGCGAGCCGTTGCTCTGCCGGCGGACGATGTCCTGCGCCCCGTCCCGGTTCAGGTCGGTCTGCACGGCCAGGTCGGTGAGCCGGTAGTCCCCGGAGGTGGTCGGGGTGGCGCCGTACAGGCCGCTGCCGTAGTAGATCCGCGGGATCATCGCGCCGTCGGAGGCGCGGCGGGCCAGTACGTCGGCCCGGCCGTCCTTGCTCCAGTCGGTGTCGGCGGCACGGGCCCGGATCGGCCCGGCGTACGAGGTGACCTTGGCGAACACCGCGTAGGCGCCCTGGTACACGCAGCCCTGGGCCCCCCAGGAGACGATGCCGATCAGCCGGCCGTTGCGGACCAGCGGGCCGCCGGAGTCGCCGTTGCAGGTGGTGGTGGTACCCGCGTCGGACCCGGAGGCGGGCGACCCGGCGCACACCATGTGGCCGCGGATCAGGTCGTTCTGCCAGAAGGCGGCGCAGGTGTCGTCGGACACCAGTGGGAGCGTGGCCTTCTTGAGGGCCGGCGACAGGTCCAGGCTGGCGGAGGTGTAGCGGCCCCAGCCGTAGGTCTCGGCGTTGCCCGGCCCGTACAGGGCGGTGTCGTTGCTGCGGGCCACCGGCAGGGTCTTGGTGGTGACCGCCTTGGACAGGGTCAGCACCGCCACGTCGTTGTCGTAGCTGACGGGGCCGTACGAGGGGTGCATCCACTGGCGGCGGACGGCGACCGGGGTCCCGCCGTGCCAGTCGGTGACGTTGTCCGCGCCGGTGGTGGGGAGCTTGTCCCCGCCCACCACGACGACGCTGTCCTTGGTCCAGTCCAGGCCGACGACGCAGTGCGCCGCGGTCAGGATCTTCGTGGGGGCGATGACCGTGCCGCCGCAGAAGAACGACTCGTCGTCGCCCGGGTCCGCGGTGTCGCGGTCGTCGTAGTAGTGCAGCTGCGCCATCCACGGCGCGTTCGCGATGGACTCGGTCGTGCCGCCGATGATGTACGGGGAGGCCTTCGGGGGCGCGGTCCCCGGGGCCTTCGGCGGGACGGGCTTGCTGGGCGTGCGGTCCAGCGGCTCGGTCGTCATCGAGCGGGCGACGCGCCGGCCCAGCTCGGTGACGGAGGGCTCGTCGGTGGTGACGGCCTGCGCGGAGGACGCTGTGAGCCCCGTACCGAACAGGGCGAACACGGACACTGCGACAGGAACCGCCAGGCGCGATGTGCGTATGTGCAACGCGCGACATCCTTCTTTTGTGGCCCGCGAGTTGAGGCCGGGGTGTGGGATTCGCGGCGATCCTACGACAGCGCCGCCCCCACCCGGGCGGGTGGGGGCGGCGCTGGTGCGACGCTGGTCGTCGAGGACCCGTCGTCAGTCGTTGTTGACGGCCGAGGGGGTCGTCTTGGCGATCTGCATCAGGAACTCGGCGTTCGACTTCGTCTGCTTCATCTTGTCGAGCAGCAGCTCGATCGCCTGCTGCGAGTCGAGCGCGTGCAGCACCCGGCGCAGCTTCCAGACGATGGCGAGCTCCTCGCTGTTGAGGAGGATCTCCTCCTTGCGGGTGCCCGACGGGTCGACGTCGACGGCCGGGAAGATGCGCTTGTCGGCGAGCTTCCGGTCAAGCTTGAGCTCCATGTTGCCGGTGCCCTTGAACTCCTCGAAGATCACCTCGTCCATGCGCGAGCCGGTCTCGACGAGCGCGGTGGCCAGGATGGTCAGCGAGCCGCCGTCCTCGATGTTGCGCGCGGCACCGAAGAAGCGCTTCGGCGGGTAGAGCGCGGTCGAGTCGACACCACCGGACAGGATGCGGCCGGAGGCGGGCGCCGCGAGGTTGTACGCGCGGCCCAGACGGGTGATCGAGTCCAGCAGGACGACCACGTCGTGGCCCAGCTCGACCAGGCGCTTGGCACGCTCGATGGCCAGCTCGGCGACGGTCGTGTGGTCCTCGG
Source organism: Streptomyces sp. NPDC012888 (assembly GCF_042900645.1). Lineage (NCBI taxonomy): Bacteria > Bacillati > Actinomycetota > Actinomycetes > Kitasatosporales > Streptomycetaceae > Streptomyces > Streptomyces sp. NPDC012888. Next base: position 168,001 of record NZ_JBIBBM010000004.1, read on the forward strand.
CCGGGCGGTCGAAGGTCGAGGAGATGACCTCGCCCTTGACCGACCGCTGCATGTCGGTGACCTCTTCCGGACGCTCGTCGACCAGGACGACCATCAGGTGGCACTCGGGGTTGTTGGTGGTGATCGCGTTGGCGATCGCCTGCATGATCATGGTCTTGCCGGTCTTCGGCGGGGCCACGATCAGACCGCGCTGGCCCTTACCGATCGGCGACACGAGGTCGATGATGCGGGTGGTCAGCACGCCCGGGTCGGTCTCCAGGCGGAGCCGGTCCTGCGGGTACAGGGGGGTGAGCTTGTTGAACTCGGGGCGGCCGCGACCGGATTCGGGCGCCATGCCGTTCACCGAGTCCAGGCGCACCAGCGCGTTGAACTTCTCGCGGCGCTCGCCGTCCTTGGGCTGGCGCACGGCACCGGTGACGTGGTCACCCTTGCGCAGGCCGCTCTTGCGGACCTGGGCGAGGGAGACGTAGACGTCGTTCGGGCCGGGCAGGTAGCCCGAGGTCCGGATGAACGCGTAGTTGTCGAGGATGTCGAGGATGCCCGCGACGGGGATCAGGACGTCGTCGTCGGCGACCTGCGGCTCGCCGCCGCCGAACTCCTCGCGGCCACGGCGGCCACGGCGGTCGCGGTAGCGGCCGCGACGGCCCCGGCGCCCGCCCTCGTCGTCGAAGTCGTCCTGCGGACCGCTGTCCTGGCGGCCCTGGCCCTGGGCCTGGCCCTGCTGGCCCTGACCCTGGCCCTGGCCGCGGCCGCCCTGGCGGGCACGGCCGTCGCCGGCCTGGCCCTGGTCGCGGTCACGGTCACGGCGGCGCTCGCCGCCCTGCTCCTGGCCCTGACCGCGCTCGGCACGGTCACCGCGGTCGCGGTCACGGCGGTCGCGGCGGTCGCGGCGGCCGCGGCCCTCGCCGGTCTCCTGACCGACGACCGTGGCCTCGGCCTTGGTCTCGGACCGCTCGGCGGCGGGCGCCTCGGTCTTCTGCTCGACCGGGACGGTCTGCACGGCGGCGGCCGGGGCCGCGGCCTCGGGGCTGCCGGAGGGCGCGGTGGCGCGGCGGCGGCGGCGCTCGCCGGCCGGTGCCTCCTCGCCGCCCGCGGGCTGACCGGGGATGTCGATCTGCTGCTGGGCGGCGGGCTTCTCGGCGGCGGGGGCCGCTTCCTCGGCGGCCGGCTGGCCCGTACGGGCCTTGCTCGTGGCACGGCGCTTCGGCTTGGTCTCGGCGGCGGCGGTGTCCGCGGCCTTCGGGGCGCTGCCGCCTGCGGCCTGCGCCTCCTTGATGACCTCGATCAGCTGGCTCTTGCGCATGCGCGCGGTGCCCCTGATTCCGAGGCCGGACGCGACCTGCTGCAGCTCGGCCAGGACCATGCCCTCAAGGCCGGTGCCGGAGCGTCGGCGCTTGGGCGCGGTGCCCGCGGCGGGGGCACTGGCGTCGACACTGGTGTCGGCAACGCCCATCAGATCGGTGGTGTCGCTCACGAAGGGTCCTTCCCTGGAGCGGACGTCGGCCTGTCTGGCTCGGCGACCGGTTGTGCTGTCCGACCGCGGTCCGAGGTGTGGACCGTGTCGGGGCGGTGGCCGCCGCTGTCGATACGGTTCGATGCGGCGGAGAGATACGTGCGTGGGTCCGGCGAGAGGTCTCCCAGCTGGAAGCGTGGGAATGTGTCACGCCGATTCCGGAGCGTGCTCGAAAACTGCCTGGCAGCGATCAAAGCAGTTGGGGAGGCTCCCGGAAGAAGGGTGGTCCCGGATGGGGACACTGAGCACCGAGCCCTGGCGGCTTCGGATGCGCACTTGAGGTTAACACTACCGGATCCAACAGACATTCCCCCTCTCACTCACCGGCAATCGCGCTCTTCCGCCCGGGCGCGGGGGTGGCCTGCCCGACCACCCCGCGCCCGGCGGCCGACATCAGCCGCCCTGGTTGCCCAGCGGAAGCACGCTCGCGCCCGCGGCGTCGAGTGCGAGCCGGTTGGCCGCCCATCCCTCGCCCGCGAGCTGCGCGACCTTGTCGGCCGCGCCGTTCTCGACCAGCGCGAGCACCGTGGGGCCCGCGCCGGAGATGACCGCGGGGACGCCGTCCGCCCGCAGCCGGTTCACAAGTGCCACGCTGTCCGGCATCGCCGGGGACCGGTAGTCCTGGTGGAGGCGGTCCTCGGTGGCGGGGAGCAGCAGCTCGGGACGCCTGGTCAGGGCCTCGACGAGCAGGGCCGCGCGGCCCGCGTTGACGGCCGCGTCCACGTGGGGGACGGTGCGCGGCAGGAGTCCGCGCGCGGTCTCGGTCAGGACCGGCTTGGACGGGACGAAGACCACCGGAACGATGGAATCGGCGGGGTCCATCCTGATGGCCTTGGCGCTGCCGCCGTCCATCCAGGCGAGGGTGAACCCGCCGAGCAGGCAGGCGGCCACGTTGTCGGGGTGGCCCTCGATCTCGGTGGCCAGTTCGAGCAGGGCCGCGTCGTCGAGCCTGGCCTCGCCGCCTATGGTGACGGCGCGGGCGGCGACGATGCCGGCGCAGATGGCGGCGGAGGAGGAGCCGAGGCCGCGGCCGTGCGGGATGCGGTTGGCGCAGACGACTTCGATACCGCGGGGCTGCCCGCCCAGCAGGTCGAAGGCGGTGCGCATGGAGCGGATGAGCAGGTGGCTCTCGTCGCGGGGCAGGGTCTCGGCGCCTTCGCCCGCGATGTCGATGTTCAGGCCGGAGTCGGCCACCCGGACGACCACGTCGTCGTAGAGCCCCAGGGCCAGGCCGAGGGCGTCGAAGCCCGGGCCGAGGTTGGCGCTGCTGGCGGGGACGCGCACACGTACGGCGGCGGCGCGGAACGCTGGACCGGCCATCGCTCGATGACACTCCTTGTTGCTGTGCGGGACCCTCGCTGGAGATCGCCCGCTGTGAATTTCCTGAATGTACCGGAGAACGTACGACACCCGAAGGCCACGGGGCAGCACCGCGTCGTGCGCGGTGGCGGATGTAAGTACAGCGTATCGAAGGAAGGTTCTGTCGCGACATAGGGCGCACAGGAGGCGCACGATGCGTGTCGCGGACCTCCCCGATGGTTCTGGCGGGCTATGCCCCGGCTTGCCGGGTTCCGCGCGCTGCGGAACCCGGCATACCGCTTTTCTCGGAGACCCCTGGAGGGGTCGGTCAGACCAGTCCGAGGCGGACGGCGGCCGCCTCGGCGTCCACCGGAACGGTGACCGGCTGCGGAGCACCGGCGATCGCCCAGTCGGGGTCCTTGAGGCCGTTTCCGGTGACCGTGCAGACGATCTTCTGCCCCGGGTCCACCAGGCCGAGCTCGGCCGCCTTGAGCAGGCCGGCCACCGAAGCCGCCGAGGCGGGCTCCACGAACACACCCTCCTGGGAGGCCAACAGGCGGTAGGCGGCCAGGATCTGGCGGTCCGTCACCTCGTCGATGAAGCCGCCCGACTCATCCCGGGCCGCGAGCGCGTGGTCCCAGGACGCGGGGTTGCCGATCCGGATCGCGGTGGCGATGGTGTGCGGCTCCTTGACCGGCTCGCCGCGCACGATCGGCGCGGAGCCGGAGGCCTGGAAGCCCCACACACGGGGCGTGCGGGAGGCGAGGCCGTCGGCCTTGTACTCCTTGAAGCCCTTCCAGTAGGCGGTGATGTTGCCGGCGTTGCCGACCGGCAGCACGTGGACGTCGGGGGCGTCGCCGAGCGCGTCCACGATCTCGAACGCGGCCGTCTTCTGCCCCTCGATGCGCACCGGGTTGACGGAATTGACCAGCGCGACCGGGTAGTTGTCGGACAGCCGGCGGGCCAGCGTCAGGCAGTCGTCGAAGTTGCCGTCCACCTGGAGGATCTTGGCGCCGTGCACGAGGGCCTGGCCCATCTTGCCCAGGGCGATCTTGCCCTGCGGCACGAGGACGGCGGAGACCATTTGGGCGCGCACCGCGTACGCGGCGGCGGAGGCCGAGGTGTTGCCCGTGGAGGCGCAGATGACCGCCTTGGCGCCCTCCTCCTTGGCCCGGGAGATGGCCATGGTCATGCCGCGGTCCTTGAAGGAACCGGTGGGGTTGGCGCCCTCCACCTTCAGGTGGACCTCGCAGCCGGTGCGCTCGGACAGCACCTGGGCGGGGACGAGCGGAGTACCGCCCTCGCGGAGCGTGATCACGGGAGTCGTTTCGGTGACCGGCAGCCGGTCCCGGTACTCCTCGATGATGCCCCGCCACTGGTGGGTGCGATTGCTGCTCATGGGTCCTTTACTCCCCTTCGACACGCATGATGCTGGCGACACCGCGCACGGTGTCGAGCTTCCGCAGCGCCTCGACGGTCCCGGAGAGGGCGGCGTCGGGTGCGCGGTGGGTGACGACGACGAGGGAGGCCCCGTCGCCGGCGCTTTCGGAATGGCCCTGCTGCCGGACGGTGTCGATGGACACGCCGTGCTCCGCGAAGCGGGTCGCCACCTGGGCGAGGACGCCGGGCTTGTCGGCCACATCGAGGCTGATGTGGTAGCGGGTGACGACCTCCCCCATGGGGCTGACCGGCAGCTGGGTGTACGCCGACTCGCCCGGCCCCGTTGCCTCGGCGAGCTTGTTGCGGCAGACGGCGACCAGGTCGCCGAGGACCGCGGAGGCGGTCGGCGAGCCGCCCGCGCCCGGGCCGTAGAACATGAGCCGGCCGGCGGCCTCCGCCTCGACGAAGACGGCGTTGTACGCCTCGCGCACCGACGCCAGCGGGTGGCTGAGCGGGATCATCGCGGGGTGCACCCGGGCCGTGACCGAGCCGCCGTCGGCGGCCCGCTCGCAGATGGCGAGCAGCTTGATGGTGCAGCCCATCCGCTTGGCGGAGGCGAAGTCGGCGGCGCTGACCTCGGTCATGCCCTCGCGGTGCACGTCGTCGAGCCGGACCCGGGTGTGGAAGGCGATGCCGGCGAGGATGGCGGCCTTGGCGGCGGCGTCGTAGCCCTCGACGTCGGCGGTCGGGTCGGCCTCGGCGTACCCGAGGGCGGTGGCCTCGTCCAGGGCCTCCTGGTAGCCAGCGCCGGTGGTGTCCATCTTGTCGAGGATGAAGTTGGTGGTGCCGTTGACGATGCCCATCACCCGGTTGATCTTGTCGCCGGCGAGGGACTCGCGCAGCGGCCGGATCAGCGGGATGGCGCCGGCGACGGCGGCCTCGTAGTAGAGGTCCAGGCCGGCCTGGTCGGCGGCGGCGTGCAGGGCGGCGCCGTCCTGGGCGAGCAGCGCCTTGTTGGCGGACACCACCGAGGCGCCGTGCTCGAAGGCGGTGGTGATCAGGGTCTTCGCGGGCTCGATCCCGCCGATCACCTCGATCACCACGTCGATGTCCCCGCGTTTGACCAGCGCGGTCGCGTCGGTGGTGATGAGGGCCGGGTCGATGTTCTCGCGGACCTTGGAGGGGCGCCGCACGGCCACGCCGGCGAGTTCCACCGGCGCGCCGATCCGCGCCGTCAGATCGTCGGCGTGCGTCGTCATGATGCGCGCCACCTCTGAGCCGACCACTCCACAGCCCAGCAGCGCCACCTTCAGCGGACGCGTACGCATCATGAGACCTAAGCCTTTCGATCTGAGATCAGTTCGATCCGTCCCGGATCCGCGGAATTGCGGATCCGGCGGTGTAAACCAGTCTCACTCACCGGACAGAGGATTCCATCCTCCGTCCAGCAACTGAGACGTCTATTTCATCATCCGAGGTCGAGACGCAGGAGGTCTTCCTCCGTCTCCCTCCGGACGATCACCCGGGCCGCACCGTCGCGGACCGCGACGACGGGCGGGCGCAGCGCGTGGTTGTAGTTGCTGGCCATGGAGCGGCAGTAGGCGCCGGTGGCCGGTACGGCGATCAGGTCGCCGGGCGCGAGGTCCGCCGGCAGGAACGCGTCCTTGACCACGATGTCGCCGCTCTCGCAGTGCTTGCCGACCACCCTGGCCAGCATGGGCTCGGCCTCGGAGGCGCGCGACACGAGCGCCACGCTGTACTCGGCGTCGTACAGGGCGGTGCGGATGTTGTCGGACATGCCGCCGTCCACGCTCACGTACGTCCGCAGGCCCTCCAGCGGCTTGATCGTGCCGACCTCGTAGAGGGTGAACGCGGTCGGGCCGACGATGGCGCGGCCCGGCTCCACCGAGATGCGAGGGGCGCCGAGCCCGGCGGCCTCGCACTCGCGGGCGACGATCTCGGTGAGCGCCTTGGCGATCTCGTGCGGCTCGCGCGGGTCGTCCTCGGAGGTGTAGGCGATGCCGAGGCCGCCTCCGAGGTCGATCTCCGGCAGCTCCACGCCGTGCTCGTCGCGCACGGCGGCGAGCAGCCGCACGACCCGCTTGGCCGACACCTCGAAGCCCGCCATGTCGAAGATCTGAGAGCCGATGTGCGAGTGGACGCCGATCAGCTCCAGGCTGTCGTGGCCCAGCGCGCGCCGTACGGCCTCGGCGGCGGAACCGTCGGCGACGGCGATGCCGAACTTCTGGTCCTCGTGCGCGGTGGCGATGAACTCGTGCGTGTGCGCCTCGACGCCGACGGTGACCCGGATCTGCACGCGCTGGCGCACCCCGAGTTCGGCGGCGAAGTGCGCGACCCGGGCGATCTCCTGGTAGGAGTCGAGCACGATCCGCCCGACGCCCGCCTCGACGGCCCGCCGGATCTCCCCGACCGACTTGTTGTTGCCGTGGAACGCGATCCGCTCGGCGGGCATCCCGGCGGCGAGGGCCGTCGCCAGCTCCCCGCCCGAGCACACGTCGAGGTTGAGCCCCTCCTCCTTCAGCCAGCGCACGACGGCCTTGGAGAGGAAGGCCTTCCCGGCGTAGAACACGTCGGCGTCCTTGCCGAAGGCGTGCGCCCAGGCGCGGCAGCGGGCCCGGAAGTCCTCCTCGTCGAGGAAGTACGCGGGCGTGCCGAACTCCTCGGCCAGCCGCGTCACTTCGAGGCCGCCGACCCGGACCACGCCGTCGTCGCCGCGCCGCACGGTCTGCGACCACACCTTCTCGTCGAGCGCGTTCAGGTCGGCGGGCGGCGCCGTGTAGTGCCCCTCCGGGAGATCGGCGGCGTGGCGGGGCCCTGCGGGGTGTGCGGAACGACTCATGACGACAACCTCTTACTCTTGCTCACTCAAAGCTCTCGGGACTGCTGGGAATGCCGAGCAGGGCCAGGCCGCCGGCCAGCACCGTCCCGGCGGCTTCGGCAAGGGCCAGCCGGGCGCGGTGGGCGGCCTCGGGTTTCTCGTCCCCGACGGGCAGTACGAGGTACTGGAAGTCGAGCAGGGCGTCCGCGACCACGACCAGCTGCCGGACCAGCCGCTCCGGCTCGCCGCGGCGGGCCGCGGCCTCCAGGGCGAGCGGGTACTCGCGCAGCGCGGTGACGAGGGCCACCCCGGCGCCGCTGCCCGCTTCCCCGGTGTCGTCCCCGGTGTCTTCCCCGGCGCCCTCCCCGGGGTCGGCGCGGAACCCGAGCAGGGCGGCGTTCCGGGTCAGCGCCCGGACCCGGTCCTGGGCGTAGCGCACCTGGAAGTACTCGCTGGACTCGTCCTGCACGGCCAGGCGGGCCGTGAACTCCGGTGTCTCCCGGACCCCGCCGCGGAGCATCCCCCAGCGGGCGGCGTCCTCGCCGAAGCGCCGTACGACGTCGTGGTCGCTGCGCCGCAGCGGCGCGACCTCCGGTGCGTCGCCCGCGGGCAGCCCCTGCGAGGCCCGGATCCGCCGCACCGCCCCGCCGACGACCTGCCGGCGCAGCTCGCCGGCATGGTCCAGCTCCTCGCGGGGCGGTACACCCGTGTGGCCGGGCCCGAACCCGTACCGCTCCCCTTCCCGCGCCACGGCCCGGACCAGTTCGCCGACGTCGGCCGCGTCGAGGGTGAAGTTGAGGAACCCCGGCCCGGTGATCTCGACGGCCCGCACCCCGGGCTCCCGCTCGAGCCGCACGGCCAGCACCCGGGCCACGTCGAGGGGCTTCATCCCCGCGGCCCCGGCCACCTGGAGGGCGACGGGGCTGGCGTACTCCCCCACCCCTCCGGGGCGGGTCCGCTCGACGGGCACCCGCCGGGGCACGCGCGCGGCACCCAGTTCCCCGGCGTCGACGGCGGCGCTCAGCGCCCGTACGGCGGCATCGGGAAGATCGGCGGGATTCACGGCACCAGCCTAGGCGAGAAGCCCCTCCCGACCGCGAAGGGTTTCGCCATGTGAACGCCGCCCCGCGCGAGGGGCCTCCTCAGACGCTCCCGCGCCCGGCGGCGACGCCCCTCCGCTCGACGAGCCCCCGTACGAGCCGCACGAGCTCGGCCGGCTCGAAGGGCTTGGCGAGGAACGCGTCCACCCCGGCCTCGACGCCGTCCCGGACCTCGTCCTGGGTGCAGGCGCTGACGATGGCGAGGGGCAGGTGACGGGTCCGCGGATCGGCCCGCAGCCGCGAGGCCGCGGAGAACCCGTCGAGCCGCGGCATGACCACATCAAGCGTCACGACGTCGGGGCGCACGTGGTGCACCACGTCCAGGCACTCGGCACCATCGGCCGCGGTCACGACCTCGAAGCCCTCCAGTTCGAGGTTGACCTTGATCAGCTGCCGGATGACCTTGTTGTCGTCGACAACAAGCACCCGGCCCGAGGCGCCTGGCACAACTCGAGAGTAGGTTGCCGCCCGCCCCCGCGTCCGGGTTTTCCCCACTTCCACCCCCTCCGGGCGACCCAACCCCCCTCCTGCCCGAAACCCGTTCCTGATCACCCCCGAGTAGCTGGTAGTGTTCTTCCCGTCGCCGCGAAACGCGGAAGACGCGCCCCCGTAGCTCAGGGGATAGAGCAACGGCCTCCGGAGCCGTGTGCGCAGGTTCGAATCCTGCCGGGGGCACTTCGCAGGAAGTGCCCAAGACCCCGTCACCAGCGACACAACGCTGAGGCCGGGGTCTTCGCGTATGTGCACCCAACTGCAGCCGTGCGCGCAGCCGTATGCCGGGGTCCGTGGACTATTCGTGGACGGGGAGCTTGCCCCTTGCCCCTTGCCCCTTCCCCGTCGCCGAGCCGTGAGGCACGCGGATCGGGACCGAACGGTGATGCGCACGGCGGTCCGTTCGGAGCCCGGCGGGCGCATACTGGTCACGATGACAAAGCCAGCCGCACCGAAGCGCCATCTGCCGAGCAGCCCCTTCAAAGCCCCGCCCGCGCCACCCCCCAAGCACTTCGCGGTGGGTGACCAGGTCACGCACGACGTGTACGGACTCGGCCGAGTGATCGGCGTCGAGGACGGAACCGCGACGCTCGTCGATTTCGGTTCGGTGCAGAAGCGGATCTTGAGCCCGTACGCCAAGATGGTCAAGCTTTAGGGCCGCTGTCCCAGCCCGCGCGGCGCAGCGCCGCGATTCGAGCTGACGACGCAACTGCCGCTGACCGCGCGGCAGGTCGCTGCTCGCGGCCTGTCCCTGAACCGGCGAAGCGGATGGCACCACACCTGTCCCCTCGACCAGCACGTGAGGCGCACAGGGCCTCAGGAGCCGTGTGCCCAGGTTCGAATCCTGCCGGGGCACTTCGCACGAAGTGCCCGAAGACCCCGTCACCAGCGACAACGCTGAGGCCGGGGTCTTCGCGTATGTGCAGCCAACTGCCGTTCTGCGCGGCCCCATGAGCTTCCGTGGGCACCGGCCGTCGAGGTCCGGAACGCGCCGGGGCTCGCGTGAGGAGGCATGACCCTCGATGAGAGGGTCCGCGCATCCGCCGCCAAGGCGGCCCCGGGTCAACTGACCCGCTCCCGTCCGCCGGCTGGTCGGGAAAGGTGGTGGGAACGCCCCGAGTTCGTCGATCGTGGGACGCGGCGGGGCTGGGCGGGAGACTTGCCCAAGCCCGAGTATCCGACGGTGGTCAGGGCCGGCGACTGCCTGCGGGGCAAGACCCCCTTCCCCGTTCCCAGGGACCAGAGGCCCGTGAAGGTCGTTTATCAGCCGTCGGGAGATGTGACCGCCACCGGGTGGTCCATCCCTGCTGAGTAGGACCCGATGTGCGCCTGCGGTACGGGCGGAGTCGCAGCGGACGGGACGGATCGCTTACGACGGGTGCCAGTTCGGGTATCACGGCGGCCCGTTGAGCAGTGACCCCGCTGCCGTGCGCTGGTTCCGGGGGCCGGCTTCGAGCGGGCGGCGGTGCGCGAGGTGTGCGGCGGCCGGTTGCTGGTGGAGTGTATGAGGGAGGGGGGTTCGGATCGGTTGATCTGGGGGTTGAGGGGGGTGTGGGTGGGGTGCCTAGAATCCGGGCAAGAGGCCTCGATGCGCCTTTGACCTGGCGTTTTGTGGCACCGGAAGCTCGTATGACGATGGGGACGGCACAGATGCGGGAGCTGGCGGAGACGGCGCGGCAGTGGGTGTCCGAGGGGCGGGAGGCGTTCCTGGCGCGGCCGGTGACCGAGCAGGGTTTCGGTCCGCGGGAGCCCGCCGGGGCGATGCTGGTCGATCCGCGCGGGGAGTGCGTGGGCTCGCTGTACCGCGGGGTGTTCGACGCCGAGCTCGTCGCGGAGGCCGGTGCGATGGCGCCGGGGGCGTCGGCCCGGCTGTGCGAGGTGTCGGTCCGCCGGGCCGAGGCCGAGGGGGCGGGGCTGACCTGTGGAGGTGGGGCCGAGGTGCTGCTGCAGCCGCTGGCGGCGGTGCCGGTCGAGTGGTGGGACCTGCTGGGGCAGGGGGCGGGGGTGGCGCTGGTCACCCGGCTGGACGAGGCCGCCGTGTACGCCGAGAGCGTGGTGGTGCGGGCGGCCGACCGGCCCGGTACCGATGCCGAGCGGCGGGCCGCGGAGCTGCTGGCCACCCGCCGGGCCGGGCGGGACGCGCTGTACGGGGAGTCCGGGCTGGTGCTGATCGAGGCGTACCCGTCGGCCCCGCACGTGGTGATCTGCGGGGGTGGCGAGCTCGCCGAGGTCATCGCGCGGCAGGTGCGGCTGCTGGGCTGGGAGGCGGTGACCGCCTCCGGGGCCGGGGCGGCGCGCAAGGCGCTGGTGGAGTACCGGGAGGCGGCGTGCCTGGTGGTGCTGACGCACGAGCCGGAGTTCGACGTGCCCACCCTGCGGACCGGCCTGGAGCTGGGCGTTCCCTACGTCGGGGCGCTGGGGTCGCGGAAGACCACGGCGCGGCGGCGTGAGGGGCTGCTCGCGGCGGGCGTGGGCGAGGCGGAGCTGGCGCGGGTGCACGGCCCGATCGGGCTGGACCTCGGGGCGCGTACCCCGGCGGAGACGGCGCTGGCGATCTGCGCGGAGATCCTGGGCGTGCTGGGCGGGCGGGACGGCGGTGCCATGCGCGACACCACCGGCCCCCTCAACCCGTGACGGGGCCGCTCGCGGTCGTCAGTCGCTGCCCAGGGCCTTCTTGAGCTCGGCCTTGTTCATGTCCGAGCGGCCGTGGATGTTGCGGCGCTGCGCCTCGGCGTAGAGCTGGTCATACGTCGGGCCCTGGGCGCCCTTGTGGGAGCGCTGTCCGCCGCGCTTCGAGGAGGACATGTCCTCGAGGGACTGCTTGCTGGCGGTCTTGGACTCGCCGGCGCGGGCGCGTTCCTTGTTGACGGTGCGGGCTGCGATCTCCTCGGCGCGCTTCTCGGACTCGCCGCGGTCCATGGCGCTGTCCTTGATGTGCTCGTACTGGCGTTCCCGCTTGGGGGAGGATCCGCGGGGCATGGCGGGGCTCCTTGGTGTAGGCGGTGGTGTGTGCAGGGTGTCTGCTGTAGGTGGTGTCTGCCTGAGACGCCTACCCGGGGGCTGCGGGGAAATTCGTATGGTTCGCCTGGCATGCACCCGTTTGGAGTGGGTACACGCGGCCCATGGAAACGACCGACGCCTGGTTCTGGGTCGTGGGAATCGTCGTGGCCGGTTTCCTGCTCGGCATGTTCGTGCTGGGCAGGCGGGTGCGCGACCGCGAGCCGGAACCGCCGAGCCCGGAGAGCCAGCCCCACCTGCCCAGCGGAGGGGCGGTCTTCGAGGTCCGCGAGGAACGCGACCAAGTGGAGATCCCTGAGGGCGGTCTGCGGCCGCACGAGATGCAGGGATACGGGAACTTCGGTTCCAGGACCTCCGACCACCCCGACGACGTCCGCCGCGAGCGGGAGTCCGAGCACCACAAGCACCACGGCGGCTGGCAGCCGCAGCAGCCCGAGCGTCCGCACGGCGGCGGGCGGCCGTAGGCATGATCCTCCTCCCATCGACCCCACCCCACCCCCCTTCCCCCTTCCGTGAGAGCGGGCCCGGAGCGCCTCGGGGGCGCCCCGGGCCCGTTCGTCGTGCGCGGACGGAGAGCCTCCGGGGTCAGAGGTCGGTGCGCAGGCGCAGGACCTCCGGGGGCGGGTGGCGGGTGCTGGCGTGGCGGACCTCGGCGGACAGCGGCGGGTCGAGCAGGTGGTACGGGACCTCGCCGAGGCCGATGGCGGTGACGTTGCCGCCCGGGGCCGCCGCCCCGCGGGCCGACAGCAGGGCGGCCGTCTCCGCGCGGAGGGCCGGGGTGAGCGGGCTGGACACCAGGGGCGTCTCGTCCTCCTCCCCCGGCAGGACCAGCACCAGGGCGGTGGGGCGGCGGGCCGGTCCGGTGAAGCCGACCACGGCCGCGTCCCGGGTGTCGGTGTGGCGGAGCTTCTGCCAGGCCCGCCGCCCCGCCGGGTAGGCCTGGTCCAGGCGCTTGACGACCAGGCCCTCGATACCGCTGGCGGGCAGGGTCTCGTACCAGGTCGCGGCGAGCTCCGGGTCGGTGGTCATGGGTACCGGCTGGAGGGGCGGGCCCAGCGGCAGGAGCAGGTCGACCAGCAGGGCGCGGCGGCGTTCGTAGGGGCGGGACCGTACGTCCAGCCCGGCCAGGGTGAGGACGTCGAAGGCGGCGTACGAGGCCGGCAGGCTCTGGGCGAGCAGGGCGGCCCGGCCGGGGGTGGCCGCGGCCCGGCGCTGGACGAGGGCGAAGTCGGTGCGGCCGGCGTGCCAGACGACCACCTCCCCGTCGAGGACGGTGTCGGGCGGCAGCTGCCGGGCCGCGCCGGCGAGGTCGGGGAAGGCGGCGGTGACGATCCGGCCGGAGCGGGCCTGGAGCACGACGTCGGTGGCGGTGCGCGAGACGACCATGCGGTGGCCGTCGAACTTCGGCTCGTACGCGAGTCCGGGCCCGCGGGGCAGGGTCCGTACGGTGGCGGCGAGGGCGACCCGGATCATCGGCCCGTCCGGTGGGTGCGGGGCAGCGCGGCGGCGAGGGCGGGGTCGGTCAGCGGGGCGAAGAGGTCGCCGTCGCGGTCCAGGCGGGGTGCGATGTCGTCGGCGAGGAAGACCAGGTCGTCGGGGTGGGCGCAGGCCTCGACCTCGTCCCAGGTGACGGGTGCGGAGACGGTCGGGGCGCGGCGGGCGCGCAGGGTGTAGGGGGCGGCGGTGGTCTTGGCGGCGGCGTTCTGGCTGTGGTCGACGAAGACCTTGCCGGGCCGCAGGGCCTTCGCCATGCGGTGGACGACCAGCGCGGGCAGTTCCGCCTCGGCCTCCTGGGCGAGCCGGCGGGCGTACGCGGAGACCTCGGCGGAGGGGGTGGGCCGCAGGGCCACGGAGAGGTGCAGGCCCTTGGAGCCGGAGGTCTTGGGGTAGGCGTGCAGCCCGTCGGCGGCGAGCCGCTCGCGCAGCCAGAGCGCGGCGGCGCAGCACTCGACCACGGTGGCGGGCGGGCCGGGGTCGAGGTCGAGGACGAGGCGGTTCGCGACGGCGGGGCGGTCGGCGGTCCACTGGTGGACGTGGAACTCGACGACGAGGTTGGCGGCCCAGATGAGGGTCGGCAGGTCGGAGACGACGATCTGGCGGGCGCCGGGGTCCTCGGAGCGGGGCACCGCGGAGGTCTTCACCCATGTGGGTGTGCCGGGCGGCGGGTTCTTGGTGAAGAAGAGCTGCCCTTCCGGTCCGTCGGGATAGCGGAGGAAGGACACCGCCCGGTCGTGGATGTGGGCGAGCAGGGTGTCGGCGACCGTGGCGTAGTAGTGGAGTACCTCGCCCTTGGTGAATCCGGTCTCCGGATAGAGGACCTTGTCGAGATTGCTGAGCGAGAGGCGGCGCCCCTCCACCGATGTGACCGGCGTCATACGATGAGACTGCCACGAAAGAGGAGGAACCGTGCGATCCATCTGGAACGGTGCGATTTCCTTCGGCCTGGTCAGCATCCCGATCAAGCTGGTGAACGCCACCGAGAACCACTCGATCTCGTTCCGGCAGATCCATCTGGCCGACGGCGGCCGGGTCCGCTACCGCAAGGTGTGCGAGCTGGAGGGCGAGGAGATCCCGGCGGCGGAGATCGGCAAGGGGTACGAGGAGCCGGACGGGTCGATCATCCCGATCACGGACGAGGACCTGGCGCAGCTGCCGCTGCCGACCGCGAAGACGATCGAGATCGTGTCGTTCGTGCCGGCCTCGGAGATCGATCCGCTGCAGATGGACGCCGCGTACTACCTGGCGGCGAACGGAGTGTCGGCGGCGAAGCCGTACACGCTGCTGCGGGAGGCGCTCAAGCGGAGCGAGCGGGTGGCCATCGCGAAGTTCGCGCTGCGGGGGCGGGAGCGGCTGGGGATGCTGCGGGTGGTGGACGAGGTCATCGCGATGCACGGGCTGTTGTGGCCGGACGAGATCCGGTCGCCGGAGGGCGTCGCCCCCGAGACCAAGGTCACCGTACGGGAGGCGGAGCTCGACCTGGCGGACGCGCTGATGGCGACGCTGGGCGAGGTGGACGTCTCGTCGCTGCACGACGACTACCGCGAGGCGGTGGAGGCGATGCTGGCGGCGAAGTCGGGCGAGGCGATCGAACGGGAGATGCCGGAAGCGGGCGAGGCGGCGACGGGTCAGGTCATCGACCTGATGGCGGCGCTGGAGCGGAGCGTGCGGGCGGCGAAGGAGTCGCGGGGGGAGGCGGCGGAGGTCACGCCGATCGCCCGGAAGCGGGGGGCGGCCGGGGCCGCGGGGTCCCGGTCCAAGGCGGGGTCCGGGGGTGGGGCTGGGGCTGGGGCTGGGGCCAAGCCCGGGTCCGGGGGCAGGGGTGGGGCTGGGGCTGCGCCGAAGGCGGTGGGGGGGAAGAAGTCGACGGCTGCGAAGTCGGGGGCGGGGGCGAGTGGGAGCGGGGGCGGGAGCGCGGCGAAGAAGACGACTTCGGCGAAGTCGACGGCGTCCTCGGGGGCGGCGGCGAAGAAGAAGTCCACGGCTGCGGCTGGGGGCGCGGCCGCGAAGAAGAAGTCGGCGACTCCCCGCAAGCGGACCTCGGCGTAGCCGGTGCCGGGCGGCCCGGCAGGGGCTCCGCCCGGGCACGCGGGGCGCCGCCCCGCACCCTCCCCCAGACTCCGTCCGGGGGGACCCCCACGCCTCAAACGCCGGCGAGGCTGGGCGGCCCGGTCGGGGGCAGCGCCGGCGAGGGTGGGGGTCAGGGGCGGGTCCAGGTGTGGCGGTTGCGGGCCCGGGTGTGGAGGGCTTCCACGTCGGACGGGGTCAGGGGGACCGGGGCCGCGGCCGTCAGGGACGCCGGGGAGGAGCCGTCGCGGAGCACGCGGACGTCGCGCAGCGTCGGGGCCACGTCCACGCGGGCCCCGTCGACGACCGCCACCGCCGGGACGACCGGCACGCCCAGCGCCCGGGCGGCGCGTTCCGCCGCCCCGCGCGCCCGGCGGGGGTCCGGCCTGGGCTCCGCGCGTCCGACCGTGACCAGCAGGTCCCCGACGTGGACCCGCTGGCGGCGGCCCGGGACCGTGACCACGCACAGCACGCCCGCCGGGCCGATCAGCAGGTGGTCGAGGACGCCCGCGCCGGACAGCGGCACGGCGTGCAGGATCCGCCAGCCGGCGTCCTCCAGCGCGTCGAACTCGGCTCCCATCCGCTGCTGAGCCTGGAGGTCCTGGCGGAGCCGGTGGCGGGTGCGGCCGCCGGTGCCGGCGGTGCCGTGCGCAAGCTCGCCGAGCAGGGCCTCCCCGGGGCGGTTCGGGGCCAGGTCGTCGTCCGGGTGCAGGGTGAGCCGGGCCAGGTCGGCCCGGCTGGGCACGGGCGGCGGCCCCACCGTGTACGCGCCGTTCAGGAAAGGCCGCAGGGCGGCGAGTACGTCGTCCTGCCGGTCGGCCGCGAGGAGGCTGACCCGGTGGGTCTCGCGGTCGTACCAGGCCACGCCGCGGCCGTCCGGCGTGGTGACGTACAGCCGCCCGCGGACCTGCCGCCCGGCCGGTACCACCCTCAGCCCCCGCGGTGCCCGCGCCTTCGGTTGCGCCTGCTGTGCCTGCCGCGTCATCGGCGTCACCCCCGCGTCCATGTGAGCAGCCGGGGCCCGCCTCGGCAATCCCCCCTGCGGCCCGTGGCACACGCGTTCGTAACGACTCCGTGGGGACAGCGCTGGCTGGCCGTTACACGACGCGCACGCGGCCGCAACGGCCCGGCCCTAGGTTGGGGTCACGCCGACCCGTCAGCCCGTCAGCCCGTCAGCCCATCAGCGAAGGAACACCGTCGTGCGTAGCGTCCGCCGCCGCCCCCTCGTCCGCGCCGCCGCCGCTGTCGCCGCCTGCGCCGCAGGCGTCCTGGCCCTGCCGGGCGGCGCCGTCGCCGCGCGGGCGGCCGAGACGGCGACGGCCCCGCGGACCCTGGTCAGCAGCCGCACCCTCGCCGACGGGGTGTCCACCGCGAAGGTGTACCGGGTGGGCGAGAACGCCTACCAGGCGGAGATCGCCGGCGGAGGGGACACGGTGTCCCGCGTCAGCAGCCGGGACGGCGCCGTCGGGTACGGGTCCAGTGGCGAGCTGCGGATCGCGCTGCGGCCCGACGGCCGGCTGTCGTCCTGGGTGCCGACCGGTGGGCGCAGCGCCACCGCCGCCTACGACGGCCCGGCCGCCACCTCCGGCCCCGCGGATGCGCTGCGCCTGCGCACCCTGGCCGACGCCCCCGGCGACGGCGTGCTGCTCCTCGCCGCGGGCGGCGGCATGGCCGCCCTGGGTGCCGCCGGCCTGGGCTTCGCGATGCTGCGCCGGGGCCGTACCGACGGCTGACGGGGCAAATGGGATTTACGTCCGCATATGGTGGAGCGGACAGATCGCCCCCACAGGGAGGACGCCGGCGCCCGTGAAGCCGCCTCCACCGCCGCGTCCGAGCCGTGCCCTCCGCCGGCCCGGACGGCTCGCCGCCGTGCCCGCTGCCCTGCTGCTGCCCGCGGCCCTGCTGCTTGGCGGGTGCGGCGGCACCGGCGGCCTGGTCGCCGCCGGCCCGACCCCCACCGCCCACGGGCCGGCGCACCTGTGGCCCGCCCGTCAGGGGGCTTCCGTACTGCCGGCCGAACCCGGCGGGGCGCCCCCCGAGTACGTACCGGGCCTGCCGAGGGTGACCGGGCAGGAGGTGCGCGAGGTCGATCCGGTGCGGCTGGTCCAGGAGGAGCTCAAGGCGCACGGGGACCGGGTCACCGGCCCGGACGGGATGCCCGCCGCGACCGCCGACGCCATCCGTGCCTGCGAGCCCGGGCAGGCGGGCCGTCCCGCCGCGGGCGACGGGCCGGCCTGTCCGGTGATGGAGCCGTACTACCGGGACCTGACCGGCAACGGCCGGGACGACCTGATCGTCGGGATCGAGTTCCCGGGCCCGGAGCACGAGATGTCCGTACGCGTCTACACCGCCGACCCGGACGGCCGGCTCAACCGGATCATGGCAACCACCCAGCCCGTGATCAGCGTGGAGCTGGCCGGCCGCGACCTGATCGTGCGGATGCCGAGCGCGAACCCGGGTTACGAGCTGGCCACCGCCTGGTCCTGGGACGAGAGCCAGCGGACCATGCTGCCGGCGCGGGAACAGATCACCCGGGTGGCGCAGGGCCGCCCGGGAGCGGTCACGCCGTGACCCGCGGCACCGGCGGGGCCCGTGCGGGCCGGGGTGTGCGCCTCCCGGCCTGGACGGCGACGCTGACCTTCAAGGCGGCCTGCTTCATCGCGGTGATGTGCTGCGCCCTCGCGGCCCTGCTCGGCGTCCTGGTGCACGCGGAGGTGACCCGGCAGACGGTGGCCGCCGCCCGGGAGAAGGCCCTGGACCGGCTCACCGAGGCCGCCCGGCACTACGAGGCGGGCGAGCTCCTGCCGCCGGAGACCGGCGTCGACCCGCCCGGGCTGCCGGCCCCGCTGCGCGCGCTGGCGCTCTCCGGCCGGCGCGGGACGATGGTCGGCGAGCAGGGCGGACGGCCGACGATGTGGGCGGCGGCGCCGGCCGACGGGCGGGCGCTGGCAGCCGCGGTCGACTACCGGCAGTCCGCGAGCACCATCGGCGGCCTGGACAACGCGATCATCGGTTCCTCGGTGCTGGCCATCGGCGGGACCTTGCTGATCGGCGCGTTCGCCGTCACCCGGGTGACGCGGCGGCTGCACCAGACGGCGACGGTGGCCCGGCGGATCAGCCAGGGCGACCTGGACGCCCGGGTCGGCGACCCGCGCACCCGGGACCCGGCCGGGCGGCAGGACGAGGTGGCGATCGTCGCCGGTGCGCTGGACACGATGGCGGGGACGCTCCAGGCGAAGCTGCTGAGCGAGCAGCGGTTCACCGCGGACGTGGCGCACGAGCTGCGCACCCCGCTGACCGGGCTGCAGGCGGCCTCGGAGCTGCTGCCGGAGGGCCGGCCGACGGAGCTGGTGCAGGAGCGGGTACGGACGATGCGGCAGCTGACGGAGGACCTGCTAGAGATCTCGCGGCTGGACTCGGGCAGCGAGCGGGTGGAGTCCGGGCTGGAGCGGCTGGGGGCACTGGCCGGGCGGGTGGTGCGGGCGTCGGGGACGGCCACGGAGGTGGTGGTCCGCCGGGACGCGTACGTGGAGACGGACCGGCGGCGGCTGGAGCGGGTGCTGGGGAACCTGGTGGCCAACGCGCACAGGCACGGCCGGGAGCCGGTGGTGCTCACGGTCGACGGGCCCGTGGTGACGGTGCGGGACCACGGGGACGGCTATCCCGGGTACCTGGTGGAGCACGGGCCGCAGCGGTTCCGCACGGAGCCCGGGGCCCGGGGCGGGGGGACCGGGCTGGGCCTCACCATCGCCGCCGGCCAGGCGGCGGTGCTCGGGGCGGAGCTCCGCTTCGGCAACGCGGCCGACGGCGGGGCGGTGGCCGAGCTGACGCTCCCGGGCGAGGCCGGCCCCGGGTACGAGGAGCCCGGCGGGGGCGCGCCCGGGGACGCGGACGGCGGCTGAGCCGGCGGCGAGTGCCCGGCGGAGCGCCGGGCACTCGCCCGCACGGCGCCGGTCCGGCGGAGCTCAGGCGCAGCCGCACCGCGCCGGACCTGCGGAGCTCGGCGCCGGCCGCGCGGCGCCGGTCAGGCGGAGCGCCGGCCCGCCCGGCCCGGCCGGGGGGCGTGCCCGCCGGCGCCCGGGGCGTCCGGTCAGGCGGCGGTGCTCCGGCGGGTCCAGGGCCAGCGGGGCCGGGGCTTCACGCCCGTCGGGTCGTACTCGTACTTCCAGCCGCGCTGGAGGCCCAACCGCTTCGTGTAGCCGGCCGGCACCCGCTTGTAGAGCAGGACCGTGGGCGGGCCGCCCGCGGCGTCGGGCACCGGGATCTCGTACCACTTGGGCGGGTGGCCGGTGGGGCCCAGCAGGATCGGGAGGACCCGGCCGTCCATGGGGCCGCCCTCGAAGGGGGTGGGTTCGCTTCTCACCCTCCCAGTGTCACAGCAGGTGCGCGGCCTCGGAGACCACCGGGATCACCCGGCGGGCGAGCCGCCCCGCCGGGCCGTCCCCGGACTCCAGGGCCAGGGCGCGGCGCGCGGCCGCCGCCGTCTGCGGATCGCTGGCGGCGGTGGCGGTGAGCAGGGCGATGAATTGGTCGAGCAGCCAGTCGCGGAGCTCCTCCACCGCGGGCTGCTTGCCCTCGTCGATCCAGATGAGGGAGGCCGCCTCGACCGCGGTGATCCACGTGCGGACCATCATCCGCAGACGCGGGCCGGGCTCGGGGACGGCGAGGTGCAGCAGGATCTGGTCGGCGGCGGCGCGCCGGATGCCGTCCACGGTGGCGGTGGTGCGGGAGGTCTCCACGACGCTGCCGCCGTGCAGGAGGGCGCTGAAGCCGGTGTCGTGCTCGTCGACGAAGGCCAGGTAGCGGTCGAGGGCACGGGACAGCCGCAGGGTCAGCGGGCCGGTCTGGGGTTCGGCGAAGCAGTGGCGCAGCTCGTCCGCGGCCGAACGCAGGGCCGCCTCGTACAACTGCTGCTTGCCGCCGGGGAAGTAGCGGTAGACCAGGGGGCGGGACACGCCGGCGGCCTCGGCGACGTGGTCGAGGGAGACGTCCTCCGGGGCGTGGTGCGCGAACAGGGTCAGCGCGGCGTCGAGGAGCTGGGCCCGCCGCTCCTCGACGCTGAGCCGGCGGTAGGCGCGCGGGGCGGCCGGTGGGGCCGGGGGCGCCGCGGGCTTGGTCCGGGTCCGGGTCATGCCCGCAGCGTATCCCCCGGGCCGGGGGGTCAGGCGAGCAGTCCGGAGCTCTTCCACAGCTTCCGGCCGACCCCGCGCAGCACGCCGATGTCGTCGAGGAAGTCGGTGAGCCGCTTGGCGCCGGTCTGCATCACCTCGCGGCGGTGGCCGCTGGCGCGGACCTGGGCGACGGCCTCGCGCCGGTCGAGGCCGACGTTCTCGTAGACCTTGGGGTTGACGAAGGCGACGGAGAAGACGCGGGCGGCCTCGCCGCAGGAGACGCGGGTGAGTTCGCGCTCCCAGCGGGGGGCGGTGAGCATCTGCCGGCGCAGCTCCTCGCGGGCGTACCGGACGTGGCGGGCCTCTTCGATGACGTGGATCCGGGTGACCCCGCGCACCAGCGGCTGGATCCGCTCGTCGGGGAAGGTGAGGCGCTGCATCCAGTCCAGGATCTCCTCGCCGAGCAGGGTGCAGGCGAAGGAGCCGGGGGTGGTGGAGACGGTCTTCAGGATGCGGGCCAGGTTGTGGTTGAGGCGGGAGACCGGGTAGTCGGGGGAACCCGCCTTCTTGATCATCCGGGCGAACATCATCGAGTGCCGGCACTCGTCGGCGATCTCGGTGAGCGCGTACCGGACGTGGTTGCTGGTCAGGGACTTGTCGTAGATGTGCCGGACCATCAGCTGCATGAGGATGACCTCGAACCAGATGCCGAGGGAGGCGAGCGCGGCGGCCTCGTGGCGGGAGAGTTCGATGCGCTGCTCCTCGCTCATCCGCTTCCACAGCGGGGTGTCGTAGAGGGAGAGCAGCTCGGGGGGCCAGTAGTACTTGCCGTCGACCGCCGGGGCGTCCCAGTCGAGTTCCCGGTCCGGGTCGAAGGAGTGCTTGGCGGAGGATTCGAGCAGTCGCTCGGCGACCTGCTCGCGGTCCTTGAGCAGGCCGAGCGCGTCCCGCAGGACGGCTCGGTCGGTGACGGTCGTCATGGTTCGGACACCTCGTGGGCAGGGTTACCAGCGGTCACCTCTTATGAGACTGCCCGTCAGCAAGGGCGTCAATCCCCCGCGCGCGTGTTGTTGACCCCGCGTCTACCAACATGCTGGACTGCGAACAGACCAGTCCTGTACGGCAGTACGCGACAAGAGGGGGCGTCAGTGTCGACGCACGATCTCTACACCAGGCAGCCGGACGACGGCGTCTGGCAGGTCCCGGCCTCCGGTGCGGCGCGCTTCAACTGGGAGTACGACGGCGGCCGCGAACGGCTCCTCGCGCTCTACCAGAAGGGCAAGGACAAGCAGTGGGACGGGGCCAAGCGGATCGACTGGGACCTGGACGTCGACCCGTACGACCCGCTCGGCACCCCGGACGAGGCGCTGACCCTGTACGGCACGCGGCACTGGCCCAAGCTGACCGAGCGGGACAGGGGTGACCTGCGCCGGCACTACGCGGCGTGGAACTTCAGCCAGTTCCTGCACGGCGAGCAGGGGGCGATGGTGTGCGCGGCCCGCATCGTCGAGTCCGTCCCCGACCTCGACGCGAAGTTCTACTCCGCCACGCAGACGATGGACGAGGCCCGGCACGCGGAGATCTTCGGGCGGTTCCTGCACGAGAAGGTCGGCATGCTGTACCCGGTCGACGACAACCTCCAGGGGTTGCTGGGCGACACGCTGCGCGACTCCCGCTGGGACATGCCCTACCTGGGCATGCAGGTGCTGATCGAGGGCCTGGCGCTGGCGGCCTTCGGGATGATCCGCGACACCACGGACAAGCCGCTGCCCAAGCAGGTGCTGGCGTACGTCATGCAGGACGAGGCGCGCCACGTCGCGTTCGGGCGGATGGCGCTGCGGGACTACTACAGGCAGCTGACGGACGCGGAACTGCGCGAACGCGAGGAGTTCGTGATCGAGGGCTGCTACCTGATGCGGGACCGGCTGCGGGGGGTGGAGGTGCTGGAGAACTTCGGCATCCCGCCGAAGGAGGCCGCGGAGCTCTCGGAGCGGTCGGAGTTCCTGCGGTTGTTCCGGAAGCTGCTGTTCAGCCGGATCGTGCCCTGCGTCAAGGATATCGGCCTGTGGGGTGAGCGGCTCCAGAAGGCGTACCTCGACATGGGCGTCTACGAGATGGGCGACTCGAACCTGGACCTGCTGATGACGCAGGACGAGGAGGTCGCGGAGGAGCTGGACCGGGAGCGGTTCGCGGCGGAGGAGGCGGCGCGGGTGGCGGAGGTGGCGGAGGTGATCGCCGGCGGGGCGGACCCCGCGCCCTGACCGGGCGTGCGGCTGCCCGTCGGCCGCCGGGCGGGGCCCGACCAGGCCGGCGCGGCCGGCCGGAACCGGTTACGAGCCGACCGCGGCTCCCGCCGGACCCGCTCAAACGCCGCTCGGGCTGTAGTGGCCGGGCGGGAGCGACCAAGGCGACCTCGGCCCCGACAGGGCCCGCTCGAATGCCGCTCGGGCTTCAAAGGCTGGACCTGGAACGGCGCTCGCGCTGCGGACGTTGGGGCGGAGGCGAGTGTGAGGTGGCGGTGGGTGCGGGGCTCATGGGGGTGTGAGGGCTGCTGTCATCACCGTGCGGGCGATCGGGGCGGCCGCGCTGTTGCCGCTGATGCCGCGCCGGTCGGCCTGCGCGTCCTCCACGACCACCGCCACCGCCACCTCCGGCACCGCCGACCGCTCCCCCTTCGCCCAGGCGATGAACCACGCGTACGGCGTGCCCGTGTTGCCGACCCCGTGCTGGGCGGTGCCGGTCTTGCCGCCGACCACCGCCCCGGGGATCGCCGCGTTCCGGCCCGTGCCCTCCTCCACCACCCCCACCATCAGCTCCTGGAGCCGCAGCGCGGTGGCCGGGTTCATCGCCCGGCCCAGCGTCCTCGGGGCGGACCGGCGCACCGGGTCGCCGTCCGCCTGCGCGGTGCCCTCCACCAGGTACGGGACCTTCATCTCACCGCCGTTGGCCACCGCCGCCGCCACCATCGCCATCTGCAGCGGCGTCGCCCTGGTGTTGAACTGCCCGATCGAGGACAGCGCCAGCTGGTCCTCGCTCATGTCCGTGTCGAACCCGGACCGCGACACCCACGAAGGCACCGTCAGTGACGCGTCGTTGAAACCGAAGCGCTCCGCCGCCGCCACCATCCGGCGCAGCCCGACCCGCACCCCGATCTTCGCCATCACCGTGTTGCAGGACCAGCGCACCGCCTCCGCCATCGAGGCGTCCTCGCACCCGCGGGACGCGTTGGGCAGCAGGGTGCGCGTGCCCGGCAGCGGGTAGGGGTCGGGGGTCTCGGTCGGCGCGTCCACATCGGTGACGACACCGGCGTCCAGGGCCGCCGCGGCCGTCACGATCTTGAAGGTGGAGCCGGGCGGGTACGTCTCGCGCAGCGCCCGGTTCAGCATCGGCCTGGCCGGGTCCGCGTTCAGCCGCGCCCAGGCCGCCCTGACCTGCGCCCCGGTGCCGGAAAGCACCCCAGGGTCGTACGAGGGGCTGCTCACCAGCGCCAGGATCCGCCCGGTGCCCGGTTCGACGGCGACCACCGCGCCGCGCCGGCCGGCCAGCCCCGTGTACGCGGCCCGCTGCACCGCGGCCCTGACGGTGGTGGCCACGCGGCCGCCGTCCGGGCGGCCCCGGGCCAGGTCGTACCAGAACGGGAAGGCGGTCAGCCCCGGGTGCGTGCCGGCCAGGACCGCGTCCTCGGCCCGCTCCACGAAGCTGGTGCCGTACGTCTGCGAGGAGAACCCCGTGACCGGGGCGTAGAGCGGGCCGTCCAGGTAGGTCCGCTCGTGGCGCAGCAGCTGGCCGCTGTCGCGGTTGCCGGTGACCGGGCGGCCGTCGACCAGGATGTCGCCGCGCGGCTGGGCGTAGCGGGCGATGACGGACCGCTTGTTGGCCGGGTTGGCGGCCAGCTCCCCGGCGTCGGCGAGCTGCACCCGGGCCGCGTTGACCAGCAACGCGGCCAGCAGCAGCGCGCAGAACCAGGCGCACCAGCGGATGTAGCGGATCACCCGCGCACCTCCGCGGCGGGCCGGGGGCTGCGGGCGCGGTCGCTGAGCCGCACCAGCAGCGCCACGATGATCCAGTTGGTCACGACGGAGGAGCCGCCCTGGGCCAGGAAGGGCATGGCCATGCCGGTGAGGGGGATCAGTCCGGTCACTCCCCCGGTGATCACGAACACCTGGAGGGCGATGATCGACGCCAGTCCGGTGGCGAGCAGCCGCCCGAAGGAGTCGCGCAGCGCCAGCCCGGCCTCGAAGCCGCGGGCGACGAGCAGCCCGTACAGCAGCAGCAGGGCGACCAGACCGGCCAGGCCCAGCTCCTCGCCGGCGGTGGCGAGGACGAAGTCCGATTTGGCGGCGAACCCGATGAGGAAGGACTGGCCGTCGCCCAGGCCCGCGCCGAGGAGTCCGCCGGCGCCGAAGGCGAAGAGGGACTGGGCGAGCTGGCCGGGTCCCTCGCCGCGCTCGATGGAGGCGAAAGGATTCAGCCAGTCCTCCACCCGGCCGTGGACGTGCGGCTCGAACGTGCCCACTGCCCACGCTCCGAGGCCGGCGAGGGCCAGGCCGACGGCGATCCAGCCGATCCGGCCGGTGGCGGTGAACAGCATGATCACGAAGAGTCCGAAGAACAGGAGCGAGGTGCCGAGGTCCCGTTCCAGGACGAGGACGCCGACGCTGAGCAGCCAGACCGCGAGGATCGGGCCCAGCACCCGCATCGGCAGCATCCGGAAGACCCAGATCCGGCGGCCGGTCAGGGCGAGCGCGGTCCGGTTGGCCGCGAGGTACGAGGCGAAGAACAGCGCCAGCAGGATCTTGGCGAACTCCCCCGGCTGGAAGGAGAACCCGGCCGCCCGGATCCAGATGTGGGCGCCGTTCACGGGTGGGAAGAAGACCGGGACGACCATCAGCACGAGCGCGGTGACGACCGCGAGGTAGGTGTACCGCTGGAGCACCCGGTGGTCCCGGAGCAGGGCCAGGACGAGGACGAACAGCGCGACGCCGAGCGCGGACCAGACGAGCTGGGTGCCGGCGGTCAGGTGGTGCGGGGTGGTCAGGTCCAGCCGCTGGATCAGCACCAGGCCCAGGCCGTTGAGCAGCACGGCGATGGGCAGCAGCACGGGGTCGGCGTACGGGGCGGCGAACCGTACGGCCAGATGGGCGAGCAGGGCGGCCACGGCCAGCCCGCCGGCGTACCGGGAGGCCTCCTCCGGGACGTGCCCCACGGTGGCGAGGCCGACGTACAGATAGCCGAGGACGGAGACGGCGACCGCACCGGCGAGCAGCGCGAGCTCGGCGCCCCGGCGCTTGGGGAGGGGTCCGCCGGGTGGCGGAACGGAGTCGGCGGGGTCCGCCACCTTTGCCGTCAATGCGGTCATATGGGAAACGTAGCAAGCTCCCTGAGCTTATGTCCGGCTATGTCATAGTGTGCCGAAGAGCAGTCAGAAGTGATCGGAACAGGAGGCGGGGTGGTGGTGATGGGACCCGTGGAGTTCATCGTCCTCGCCTTTCCCGAGGAGCAACTGCGCGTACCGGCGGTCGAGGCGGTGCTGGGGCTGCGCAAGACCGGCAACGTCCGGCTCATCGACGGGCTGGTCGCGACGAAGACGGCGGGCGGGGAGGTGTTCGCGGCGGAGTTCGACGAGTTCCACGAGCTGCACGGGCTGCTGGCCGGGCGGGAGGTGGCGCGGCTGATCGGCCCCGAGGACGTCCAGGAGGCCGCCGACCTGCTGGACCGGGGCAGCTGCGCGCTGCTGCTGGTGGTGGAGCACGTGTGGGCGGCGGACGCGGCGGTGGCGGTACGGGCGGCAGGCGGGCGGATCGCGGGGTCGGTCCGCATCCCGGCGGACCGGCTGGCCGGGCTGGGGGTGGGGTGATGTTCATCCGGCCGGTCGGAGCGGTGGTGCGGCCTGCGGAGCGGGTGGCGGGGCGGCCGCTGCTGCGGGGGTTGCTGGCGCGGGGGGCGTACGTCTGGGACGGCGGGCCCGGCCCGGCGGCCGCGCCGCCGCCCCCGCCCCCGCCGGCCGCGGCCGGGCCCCCGCCCGCGTCGGACCTCGCGGACCAGCTGACCCGGCTCGCGGACCTGGCGCAGGACGGGCTGCTCACCCCGGAGGAGTTCACGGCGGCCAAGTCCCGCCTCCTGAACCCCTGAGGGCGCACGGCGACGACCCCACCGAAGCCCAGGGGCTCCGCTCCGCCTCCCTCCCCCCGCGCCTCAAACGCCGGCGAGGCTGAACGTGCCCGCCCCACCGGAAAGCCCAGCGGGGGCTTCACCCCGACACACGGGGCTCCGCCCCATACCCCGCGCCTCAAACGCCGGCGAGGCTGAACATGCCGCCCAACCGGAAAGCCCGCCGGGGGCTCCGCCCGGACACACGGGGCTCCGCCCCGCACCCCGCGCCTCAAACGCCGGCGAGGCTGAAGGTGCCAGACGGGGCTGGAGATGCCCGCGTGGCGTAGATGTCGGCGGAGCTGGATGGGCGGACGGACAGGCAGACGGACAGGGAACGGGCGGGCGGACGGGGGGCGGACGGGCGGACGGGCGGACGGGCGGACGGACAGGGAACTGGCAGGCGGGTCGGAAACGGCGGGCGGGCGGACAGGAACCTGGCAGGCGGGTGGGGGGCGGACGGACGGGGAACTGGCAGGCGGGTGGGGGGCGAACGGACGGGAACGGGCGGGTGGGCGCACGGTCGGTGGGCGGGGGGGGCGGCGCAGGGGGGTGGGGGTGGAGGGTCGGGGGGGGGGGGGGGGGGGGGGGGGGGTGGGGGGGGGGGGCCCCCCCGCCGGCCCGCGGCCCGGCCCACCGCCGGAC
>NZ_JBIBBM010000004.1:195121-331191 GCF_042900645.1 Streptomyces sp. NPDC012888
TGGGTTTTGTGGGGCGCGGCCGCCCCCCCGCGTAACAGCCCCTCGCACCCCCCCGAAAAGCATGCAGTCCCGCACACCCCTACCCGGAACCCCCACCCCCCGGCACCACCCCCGAGCCCCCCGGCACCACCCCGCCGGCCCCCGCCGGCCCCCCGGCACCCCCCTGCCCCCGCCGCGCCCCCGGCGCCCGCCGACCCCGGCAAACGGGTGGGCGCGCCGGGCACCCCCGCGTTCCGCCGGGGATTTGTCATACCGGGCGTGGCAGCATCCCGCTCGGAGGTGATCCCTTGTCCCCCCGGCTCCTGCACACCGCCCGTACCGCCGCCCTGGCCGCCACCGCCGCCCTGCTGCTCGCCACCGCCCCGCCGCACACCATCGCGTCCGCCGAACCCACCGCGTCCGCCGAACCCACCACCCCCACCGACATCGGCACGCTCCTGCTCCGCCTCCAGGGCCTGTACCAGAAGGCCGAGGAAGCCACCGAGGCCTACAACGCCACCGAGGTCGCCCTCAAGCAGCGCCAGGACGAGGAACGCAAGCTCAGCGGGCAGTTGGGCACCGCCCGCAGCACGCTGGACCGCGAGCGCGCCGAAGCCGGACGGCTGGCCCGCGCCCAGTACCAGGAGGCCAGCGGCGGCCTGTCGCCGTACGCCCGGCTGATGTTGTCCGGCGACCCGGACCGCGCCCTGGAGCAGCGCCGGCTGGCCGGCCGCGACGCCGCGCACCAGGCCGCCGTCGTGGCCCGCCTCGCCGGCGCCGAACGCCGCGCCGGCGCCCTGGCCGCCGAGGCCCGCAAGGCCGTGGCCGACCAGCGCACCCTCGCCGCCGACCAGCGCCGGCACAAGGAGGAGGTCACCGCCCAGCTCAAGGAGGTCGAGCGGCTGCTGGCCTCGCTCTCCGCCGAGCAGCTCGCCGAGCTGTCCGCACGCGAGGCGGCCGGTACGGACAAGGCCCAGCGCGCGCTGGAGCGTTCGGGCCGCCTCGGCCCGCCCGGCAGCGCCGCCACCCGCACGCCCACCGCCGCCGGCGGCACCGCACTCCGCTACGCCACCGCCCAGCTGGGCAAGCCGTACGTGTGGGGCGCCGAGGGCCCCGACTCCTTCGACTGCTCGGGGCTCACCTCGCAGGCCTGGGCGCACGCCGGCCGCAGCATCCCCCGCACCAGCCAGGAGCAGTGGGCCCAGCTCCCGAAGGTCCCGCTGAACGAGCTGCGCCCGGGTGACCTGGTGGTGTACTTCCCGAAGGCCACCCACGTGGCGATCTACGCCGGGGACGGCAAGGTGATCCAGGCGCCCCGCCCCGGCGCCCGCGTGAAGGTCTCGCCGATCGCGGCCAACCCGCTGCTCGGGGCGGTCCGTCCGGACCCGGCCGGCGTCCCGCTCGCCCGGTTCACCCCGCCGCGCCTGCCCGAGGCGGCCGCGACGGGCGACGACACGGGCTACTCCGCCGAGGAGCCCCCGGAGGAGGCCCCGGCGGGCCCGGCGGCAGAGACCGAGGCGGCGACCTCGGCCAGGTAGTCCGCCGCGTCCTCGGGGTCGTAGAAGTAGCCGTCGAAGTCGGCCGGGTTGTCGAACCCGTTGGCGAAACGATCCGCCACCGGCTGCAGCGTCCCGGCCGCGCCGATCAGGTCCAGCACGTGCTCCGGCGGCACGCCCAGCATCGCGTTGGTCCACTGGGTCACCGGCTTGCCGGTGGTGAACCAGTACTTGTCGAACGTGGCCTTCATCCACGCCTCGTCGAACGGCCTGTCCCCGTGCATGAGGATCGACGAGAGGTACGAGGCGGCGCACTTGGCCGCGGAGTTCGACCCCTGCCCGGTGATCGGGTCGTTGGCGACGACGACGTCGGCGACGCCCAGCACCAGGCCGCCGCCGGGCAGCCGCCCGACCGGGTTGCGGACCACGGGCGTGTAGCCGCCGGCCAGGGTGCCGCCCCCGTCCGTGAGCTCCACCTCTGTGGCGCGCGCGTACTCCCACGGGGTGAACCGCTCCATCAGCGCCAGCGTGAGCGCCAGATGCTCGGCGGGGTCGTTGACCCCGGTGAAGACGTCGAGCGGCCCGCCGGGCAGGCCTTCCCAGAAGAGGATGTCGGCCCGCCCGGAGAGGGTCAGCGTCGGCATCACGAACAGCTCGCCGACCCCGGGCACCAGGTTGCAGCGGACGGCCTCGGTGTCCGGGTGTTCCGGCCGCGGGCCGAGCCCGTGGACGTAGGACACGGCCAGCGAGCGCTGCGGCCGGTCGTACGGGGACCGGGCCGCGTCGCGGCGGAACATGGACACGAGCTCGCCCTTGCCCGCCGCGACCAGGACCAGGTCGTGGCTGCGGGAGAGGAAGTCCAGGTCGGAGACGGTGGCGCTGTGGATGACCAGCCTGCCGCCGCGCTGGACGAAGGCGTCCAGCCAGCCGGCCATCTTCACCCGCTGGTCCACCGACTGCGCGGTGCCCTTGAGCCGGCCCAGCCAGTCGACGGCGCGGCCGCCGCCGTCGGGGGCGGCGACGGAGACGCCGAGGCCGCCGATGCGCGGGGCCTGCTGCGCCCAGAAGTCGATCCGCAGGTCGCGCTCGTGCTGGAGCGCGGTGTCGAACATGACCTGCGTGGACATGACCCGGCCGGTCCGGATCTCGTCCGCCGTCCGGTTGGACATGAGGGTGACCTCGTACCCCTTGGCCTGGAGGCCGAGGGCGAGCTGGAGTCCGGACTGACCGGCCCCGACGACGAGTATCTTCCGCATGGCGTTCGGCCCCTATTCCGGTGTGGCGTCGAGGGCGTGGCCGACGAGGGCCAGCAGGGACTCGACGACGGTGGCGCGCTCCCGCGCGTCCATGATCACTACGGGTACGTGGGCGGGGACGGTCAGCGCCTCCCGCACGTCCTCCTCCTCGTAGGAGGTGGAGCCCTCGAAGTGGTTGACGGCGACGGCGTACGGCAGGCCGCAGCTCTCGAAGTAGTCGAGGGCGGGGAAGCAGTCGCGCAGCCGGCGGGTGTCGGCCATGACCAGGCCGCCGATGGCGCCCCGGACGAGGTCGTCCCACATGAACCAGAACCGTTCCTGCCCCGGAGTGCCGTAGACGTAGAGCACCAGGTCGTCGTCGAGGGTGACGCGGCCGAAGTCCATGGCGACGGTGGTGGTGTTCTTGTCCGGGGTGCCGGTGAGGTCGTCGGTGGCGGCGGCCGCGGTGGTCATCACCGCTTCGGTGCGGAGCGGGGTGATCTCGGAGACGGAGGAGACGAAGGTGGTCTTGCCAACTCCGAAGCCGCCCGCGACGAGCACCTTGACGGCGACGGGGGCGCGGGAGCGGTCGTACTGCCAGGGCTGGAAGTCCCCGTCGGTGACGGCCGGCGTTTCAAAGACGGCGGAGCCCACTGAGCACCCTTTCGAGCAGTGCGCGTTCGGGGCGGCCGGTGCCGTGGCCGGAGCCGTAGACGCGGAGCCTTCCCTGTTCGGCGAGGTCGCTGACGAGGACGCGGACGACCCCGAGCGGCAGCTTCAGCAGTGCCGCGATCTCGGCGATCGTCCGCATCCGGCGGCAGACCTCGACGATGGCCCGCATCTCGGGCATCCGGTCGGCCGTCCGGGGGGTGGGGTCCAGGGCGGCGACGAAGGTCTCGACGAGGAGCACCTGGGTGAAGCCGGTGCGGCCCCCGGTGAGGGAGTACGGGCGGACGCGCGCGGGGCGGCGGTCCGCCCCGCGTATCGGCAGGCGTGACGGGCGTGACGGGCGTGACGTGCTGGGTGTCACGTGGTGCTCTCGCTCTCCAGGGACTGGCGCAGTTCGCTGCGGACTTCGGGGGTCAGGACATGGCCGGCCCGGCCGACGAAGAGCGCCATGTGGTAGGCGACGACGCTCATGTCGCAGTCGGGGGTGGCGTGCACGCCGAGCAGCGAGCCGTCGCTGATGGCCATCACGAAGACGGAGCCGTTCTCCATGGCGACCATGGTCTGCTTGACGGCCCCGCCGTCCATCAGGTCGGCGGCGCCCGTGGTGAGGCTGCCGAGCCCGGACACGATGGTGGCGAGGTCGGCGGAGGCCCCCCGAGGCCCCTTGGCGGTCGCCGGGGCGCCGTCGGTCCGGCCGCCGGCCTGGTTCTGCGTCTCCGGGTCGGAGGAGAGCAGCAGCAGGCCGTCGGAGGACACGACGGCGACGGACACGATGCCGGGCACCTCCTCCACCAGGTCGGTGAGCAGCCACTGCAGGTTGCGTGCCTGGGTGCTCAGTCCGTAGGTGCTGGGCGCGGTCATGTGCGTGCCTCCTGTGCGGTGTCCCCCTGGTCGTTGTGCCCCCGCCCCCGCGGTACGTCCTGTTGTTCGGCCAGTTCTGCGGCGACGACCCGGCGGCCGTCGCGGGCGCCCTGGTAGAAGCCGCCGAGCCGGCGGCGGAGCTCCTCGGCGTCGACCTTCTTCGGCTGGGGCCGGGGTGCGTCGACCCGGCCGGCCGCGACGACGCGCGGGGTCCGCTTGGGCAGGCCCTTGCCGGTGACGGGGCCCTGGTCGGGGGTCCCGTCCGGGGTGTGGGGCTGCTCGTCCACGGGCTCGGGGTGGCCCTGCCGGGGCAGCGGGCCGGCCGTGTCCTCGTCGGCGACGGCGTGCACGGCCGGCTCGGCGTCGTCATCGGCGACGGCGTGCACGGCGGCGTCCGCGCCGGTGTCCGCGTCCGCGGCCGTGCCGGTGTCCGGGCCGGTGTCCGCGTCGAGGCCGGTGGCGGCGTCCGGCGCGGGCACAGTGAAGACCTGCGGCTCCGCGGGCGCGTCCGGCGCGGGCACGGTGAACACCTGGCCCTGCGACGGCAGCACCGGCTCCGGGCCGGGCACGGTGAACACCTGGCCGACGGGCGGCAGTCCGGGGCCGGGGACGGCCGCGCCGACGGGCGCCGGGCCCGTGCCGCCGTCCTGGTCCGCGCCGGGGGCCGGCACCGGGCCGGTACGCGACTCTCCCGCGCCCGCGGTGAACACCTGCTCGGCGGGCGGCAGGTCCGCCTCCGGGCCGGGCTCCTGGAAGCGCACCTCCGGCACCGCGCCGGCGGCCCCGGCCGCGTACGGCCCGGCCTCCGGCTCCCACTCCGCCTCGGGCTCCGGCTGCCCGGGCAGCGGCTCGGGCTCGGGCTCCGGCTCGTGCTGCACGGGCAGCGGCTCCGGCTCGGGCTCCGCCACGGCAGCGGCCCCGGCCGCGGGGTCCACGCCGGCCGCGGGGTCCACGCCGGCCTCGGCCGGGTCGGCCCAGGCCGGTTCGTTCTCGGCCGGTTCGTTCTCGGCCGGTTCGTTCTCGGCCGGTTCGTTCTCGGCCGGAGCGGCCGGTGCCGGCACGGACGGCTCCGGCCGCAGGCGCGGCGGGAGGGTGTGCTCGTTGGCCTCGGCGACGACGCCGGGCAGCCGCAGGGACGGCAGGCCGGGCTCGGCGAGGGTGTGCACGGGCGCGACCGGCGGGCCCGGGGGCAGCAGCCCGGCGGGGATGACCACCAGGGCCTCGGTGCCGCCGTGCCGGGACGCGCGCAGCTCCGCCTCGACGCCGTGGTGGGCGGCCAGCCGGCCGGCCACGTACAGGCCGAGTCCGAGGCCGTGCTCGGACTCGGCCTCCGCCTCGTAGGCGTCGGGCGAGGAGAGCCGGGCGTTCAGGACGGCGAGCCGGTCCTCGGTGATGCCGATGCCCTCGTCGATCACGGACAGGACGGCGTCGCCGTTGTCGAGCAGCCAGCCGGAGACCTTCACCCGCGCCTCGGGCGGGGAGAAGGTGGTGGCGTTCTCCAGGAGTTCGGCGAGGACGTGCGAGACGTCGTCGGCGGCGTGTCCGGCGACCTGGGTGAAGGAGGGCAGGGCCTGGATCTCGACCCGCTCGTAGCGTTCGATCTCGGAGACGGCCGCCCGCATGACGTCGACCAGCGGGACGGGGCCCGACTGGCCGTGGCCGTGGTCCTGGCCGGCCAGGACCAGCAGGTTCTCGTTGTGGCGGCGCATCACCGTCGCCAGGTGGTCCAGCTTGAAGAGGGTGGCGAGCCGGTCCGGGTCCTGTTCCCTGGATTCGAGTTCCTCGATGACCGACAGCTGCCGCTCGACCAGTCCCAGGGTGCGCAGGGAGAGCGACACCGAGGTGGTGGACATGATCCGGCGGTGTTCCTCCAGGCCCGCCCGGAGCTGGGTCAGCTCCTCCTCCAGCTCCGTGCGGCCGGCGGCCAGGGCCTCGTTGCGGCCCATCAGGCGGCGCCGGTCGGCGTCCAGGCCGGCGATCCGGGTGTGCAGCGAGACGGTCATCTCGCGGACGGAGTTCAGTGAGCGGACGACGTCGGCGAACTCGTCGTTGCGGCCGGTGAACCGGACCGGCTCGACGGAGCCCTCGGCGGTCGCGAGCCGGGCGGCGCCGCGCCGCAGTACGGACAGCGGCCGGGTCAGGGAGCGGGCGACGGCCGTGGACACGCCCACGCACACCAGGAACAGCACGGCGATCAGCGCGGTCAGCGCTTCGAGGGCGGTGATGTCGTCGTCGCGCAGCGCGGCCATGGCGGTGGCCCGTTCGGCGGCGAGGGTGGACTCCACGGACCGCATCCGGTCGATGCGGGCGGTGAGGGCTGTGCCGACGGTCTCGCGGTCCAGCTTCCGGTCCTGGGGGGACAGGGTGGGCCGGTCGGTGAGCCGTCCGAGGTAGTCCTCGGCGGCCTTCACCTCGGTTCCGGTGACGGTGGCGGCGAGGGTCTCGCGCACGTCGGGACGGGCGGCCCGAGCGAAGTCGTCGAGGGCGCCCTGCTCCCGCACCCGGGCCCGCTGGGCGGCGGTGGCCAGTTCGTCCTCGGCCGGGGAGGAGGTGCCGGTGGGGAGCTGCTCGCCGCGGGGGACGGCCAGCGCGGCGAGCAGCAGTCCGCGGGTGGCGGAGGCCTGGTCGACGGCCAGCCCGAGGGGGGCCAGCGGCCGGGTGGTGGCGAGGGCGGCCTCGGCGCGGGGCGGGGTCCGCTCGGCCAGGCGGGCGCCGGGGGCGAGGAGTTCCGCGATGAGTCCGGAGTAGGCCTGGTGGGCGGCGAGGGCGGTGCCCTTGCCGGTGAGGGCCTGGTTTCGGACGGAGGCGATGCGGCCCAGGGCGTCGGCGAGTGCCTCGTCGGCTTCGCCGGACAGCTCCGACTGGACCTCGGAGGACTGCCGGTCGACGCGGCCGGAGCGTTCCTGGAGGGCGGCGCGGGCGGCGGCGGGGCGGCCCTTGGCGACGTACTCGGTGACGGCGTCGCGCTCGTCGGCGAGGGCGTGCGTGAGCGTCAGGGTGTGGCGGATCCGCTCGGCCTGGGTGACCAGTGCCTGGGAGTCCTTGAGCTCCGCCGAGGCGGAGAGGAGGGCGGGGGCGCCGGCTCCGAGGACGGCGAGGCCGGCCACGGCCACGCCGATGACCAGCCTGCGGCGCACGCGTACGCGGCGGCCCGTGGGGAGGCCTGCGATGGCGGGTCCTTCGGCGGTGGCGGTGCCGTTCTTCCGAGACCGCTTCTTCTGCACCGGTGCTCGCAATCCTGTACGTGTGGTCGTGCTCGTCTACTCGTGTGGCCGAGGTAACGGCCGGTCAACAAGTAAACGCCCCCCGCTCCCTCGTACCGCTTCAGACCATTGCAGTGTGATGGGGAGAGAGCCTCACATCGCCCACCCGGCCACTCGAACGAGTGAACATCACGGAGGAGTTGGCGAACAACTCGGCCACCCCCCGCCGGAGCCCGTCCGTGGACAGCCGGTTGAAAGATCGAGGGGGGCCCTGGCAGGATGCGCGGCCACATTCGCCGGGCGGGCCGCGGCGGGCTGTGCCGGGGTCGCGGGACGGTGTGCGGCACCGGCCCGGAGCGGGCCGGGGGGCGGGGGTCGCGGGCCGGGCGGGGGTGCGGACGGGCGGGGGCGCGTTCCGGGCATGCCGGGCAGACTGTCCCCATGCGCGTCGACCTCGCCAGTGCCCCCGGAAATCCGGAACACCCCAATGAGGACTGGGTGTCGGCCGCCGTGCCGGCTTCCGGCGGGGGCGGCGTGCTGGTCGTCCTGGACGGCGTGACGCCGCCGCCAGGCCAGGTCGGATGCGGCCACGGAGTGCCGTGGTTCACCGCCCGGTTGGGGGGCCGCCTGACCGAACTGTCGGGATCGCGGCGGGACATGCCCTTGGCCCGGATCCTGGCCGAGGCGATCCGTGGCACCGCCGACGCCCACCGGGGCGGGTGTGACCTTTCTCACGTCCGGACCCCGCAGGCGACGGTGGTCGTGGTCCGCTGGGACGCCGACTGGGTGGAACACCTGGTGCTGTCCGACTCCGTCCTGCTGCTCCAGGCGCCGGGGCCGGCGGGCGCGGTGACGGCGGTGCGCGACGACCGCCTGGACCGGGTGCCGCGCGAGGTGTTGCGTTCGCGCGCGGCCACGGACGCGCTGCGCAACGCCCGCGGCGCGGAGTACGGCTTCTTCACTGCGGCGGCGGACCCGTCGGTGGCCGCCCTTGCGGTGACCGGCCGCACCGCGCGGGAGGAGGTGGGGGCGGTGGCCGCGCTGACGGACGGGGCGAGCCGCTGGACGGACACGTTCGCGGAGGGCGGCTGGGCCGACTGCATGGCCGTGCTGCGCAAGGAGGGCGCGTCGGGGCTGATCGGCCGGGTCCGCGCGCTGGAGGGGGACCCCGGC
The DNA here is from genome assembly GCF_042900645.1 of Streptomyces sp. NPDC012888. NCBI lineage: Bacteria > Bacillati > Actinomycetota > Actinomycetes > Kitasatosporales > Streptomycetaceae > Streptomyces > Streptomyces sp. NPDC012888. The sequence continues at coordinate 203,738 of NZ_JBIBBM010000004.1, forward strand.
CGGCCCGTGGGCCGGGGCAAGCGCCACGACGACGCCTCGGCGGTGTACGCGGAGTTGTAGGGGGTCCCGGGCCGGTGCCGGCCGGGCCGCTGGGCCCCTTGGCCTGCCGGACCTCCGGCCCTGCCGGTCAGTCGCCCTGGTTCAACTGGTTCAGCAGCCGGGCCAGTTCGGCCACCTCGCCGCGGTCCCAGCCCGCCAGCTTCCGCATGTAGCGGACCCGGCGGGCGTCGCGGACCTTCAGGAACCGTTCGCGGCCTTCCGGGGTGAGGCCGACGAGGAAGGCCCGGCCGTCGGCGGGGTCCGGTTCCCGGGCCACGAGTCCGAGGTCCTCCAGGGCCCGGAGCTGCCGGCTCATCGTGGCCTTGCCGACGCCGAAGTAGGCGGCGAGTTCGGTGGCCCGCTGCCGGCCGGCGTCCTCCAGCCTGACCAGCAGCCCGTACGCGGCGGGCTCCAGCTCGGGGTGCAGTTCGCGGGCCATCTCCCCCGAGGAGGCGCGGGCCCGCCGGAGGAAGACGGACAGCTCCCGCTCCAGCGCGAGGAACTCCTGGTCTTCGCTGCCGTGCACGTCCTGCTCCCATCCCGTCGTCCGTGCTTGCGGGAACAGTATTTCCCAGCCGGGCGGCCCCGGTCCGCAGCGGGCGGGCCGGGGCCGCGGCCGGTCAGGCGGCGGCGGTGACGGGAGCGACCTCCGAGGGGGCCAGGGCCAGTTCCAGGACCTGGCGGACGTCGGTCACCGGGTGCACTTCCAGGCCCTCCAGCACCTCGGCCGGGACGTCGTCCAGGTCGGCCTCGTTCCGCTTCGGGATGACCACGGTGCGGATCCCCGCCCGGTGCGCGGCCAGCAGCTTCTGCTTGACCCCGCCGATGGGCAGCACCCGCCCGGTCAGCGAGACCTCGCCGGTCATGGCCACGTCCGTACGCACCTGGCGGCCGGAGAGCAGGGAGGCCAGGGCGGTGGTCATGGTGATGCCGGCGCTGGGGCCGTCCTTGGGGACCGCGCCCGCCGGGAAGTGGATGTGCACGCCCCGGTCCTTCAGGTCGGCCACCGGGAGTTCCAGCTCGGCGCCGTGCGAGCGCAGGAAGCTGAGCGCGATCTGCGCGGACTCCTTCATGACGTCGCCCAGCTGGCCGGTGAGGGTCAGCCCGGCGGCGCCGGTCTCCGGGTCGGCCAGGGAGGCCTCGACGAAGAGCACGTCGCCCCCGGCCCCGGTGACGGCGAGGCCGGTGGCCACCCCGGGCACGGCGGTGCGCCGCTCGGCGGGGTCCTGGGCGGACTCGGGCACGTGGTGCGGGCGGCCGATCAGTGCGCGCAGGTCCTCCGCGCCGACGGTGGACGGGAGTTCCCGTTCGCCCAGCTCGTGCTGGGAGGCCACCTTGCGCAGCAGCCGGGCGAGGGCCCGCTCCAGGTTCCGTACGCCGGCCTCGCGGGTGTACTCGCCGGCCAGCCGGCGCAGCGCGTCCTCGCCGAGGGTGACCTCTTCGGCGTCGAGTCCGGCCCGCTCCAGCTGGCGGGGCAGCAGGTGGTCGCGGGCGATGAGCACCTTCTCGTCCTCGGTGTAGCCGTCGAGACGGACGATGTCCATGCGGTCGGCGAGCGCCTCCGGGATGGCTTCCAGGACGTTCGCGGTGGCCAGGAACACCACGTCGCTGAGGTCCAGCTCCACCTCCAGGTAGTGGTCCCGGAAGGTGTGGTTCTGCGCCGGGTCCAGGACCTCCAGCAGGGCGGCCGCCGGGTCGCCGCGGAAGTCGGAGCCCACCTTGTCGATCTCGTCGAGCAGCACCACCGGGTTCATCGAGCCGGCCTCCTTGACGGCCCGCACGATCCGGCCGGGCAGGGCGCCGACGTAGGTGCGCCGGTGGCCGCGGATCTCCGCCTCGTCCCGTACGCCGCCGAGGGCGACCCGCACGAACTTCCGCCCCATGGCGTGCGCCACGCTCTCGCCGAGGCTGGTCTTGCCCACGCCGGGCGGGCCGACCAGCGCGAGCACGGCGCCGCCGCGCCGGCCGCCGACGACGCCGAGGCCGCGCTCCCCGCGCCGCTTGCGCACGGCCAGGTACTCGGTGATGCGGTCCTTCACGTCGTCCAGTCCGGCGTGCTCGGCGTCGAGGACGGCGCGGGCGCCGCGGATGTCGTAGGAGTCCTCGGTCCGCTCGTTCCAGGGCAGTTCCAGGACGGTGTCCAGCCAGGTGCGGATCCACGAGCCCTCGGGCGACTGGTCGCTGGACCGCTCCAGCTTGTCGACCTCCTTGAGGGCGGCCTCCCGGACCTTCTCCGGCAGGTCGGCGGCCTCGACCCGGCCCCGGTAGTCGTCCGCCTCCTCCCCTTCCTTCTCGCCGTTCAGCTCGCGCAGTTCCTTGCGGACGGCCTCCAGCTGGCGGCGCAGCAGGAACTCGCGCTGCTGCTTGTCCACGCCCTCCTGGACGTCCTTGGCGATGGACTCGGCGACGTCCTGTTCGGCGAGGTGGTCGGTGAGCCACTTCACGGCGAGCTTCAGGCGGGCGACCGGGTCGGCGGTCTCCAGCAGTTCGACCTTCTGCTGCACGGTCAGGAACGGCGAGTAACCCGAGTTGTCGGCGAGGGCGCCGACGCCCTCGATGCCCTGCACCCGGTCCACGACCTGCCAGGCGCCGCGCTTCTTCAGCCAGCTGGTGGCGAGCGCCTTGTACTCCTTGACCAGTTCGGCGACGGCGCCGGGCAGCGGGTCGGGGACCCGCTCCTCCACGGTCTCCGCCTCCACCCACAGGGCGGCGCCGGGACCGGTGGTCCCGGCGCCGATCCGGACCCGGCCGACGGCCCGGATCAGGGCCCCCGGGTCACCGCCGGACAGTCGCCCGACCTGCTCGACGGTCCCGAGCACACCCGTGCCCGCGTACGTGCCGTCGACGCGCGGTACGAGCAGCACCCGCGGCTTCCCGCTGCCGCCCAGCGCCTGCGCGGCCTCGACGGCGCCGCGCACCTCGGCGTCGGACAGGTCGAGCGGTACCACCATGCCGGGCAGCACGACCTCGTCATCGAGAGGCAGCACGGGCAGGGTGAGCGATACGGACGTCGAAGCCATGATCTTCCCTCCGGCAGTGAAGTTGAGCTATGCAGGCTCAATGCTTCTGAGGCCGCCGGTGTTCCCCAAGGGGCGTTCGCCCGGGGCGAACGGACGACGGGCCGTCAGGAGCCGGTGGTCACGGGCAGGTCGGAGGGGAGGCCCCACTCCGACCAGGAACCGTCGTAGACGGCGAGGTCCCGGTAGCCGGCCAGGTCGGCCGCGAGGGCCAGGACGCAGGCCGTGACGCCCGACCCGCAGCTGAAGTAGAGGCGGCCGGCGGCCGGTGCCCGCTCGGACAGGGCGGAGCGGAGCCGCTCCGGCGGAAGCATGCGGCCGTCGGGCGCGCGCAGTTCGGTGAAGGGCAGGCTGACCGCGCCCGGCATGTGGCCGCCCCGCAGGCCCGGGCGGGGTTCGGGCTCGGTGCCGGCGAAGCGGCCCGGGCTGCGGGCGTCGAGCACCGCGGCCGCGGGGTCGGCCAGGGCGTCCAGCACGGCGGTGGCGTCCACCACCAGTCCGGGCCGGGGGCGGGCGGTGAAGGCGCCGGGGGGCCCGTCGTACGCGGCGGGCTCCTCCTCGACCGGGAACCCGGCCGCGGCCCAGGCGGGCAGCCCGCCGTCCAGTACGGCCGCGCGGTCGAAGCCCATCGCGCGGAGCATCCACCAGGCGCGGGCGCTGGAGTAGACGCCGGCGCCGTCGCAGACCACCACCGTGCTCGCGTCGTCCAGCCCGAGGCCGCGCACCGCCGCGGCGAAGGCCTCCGGCGCCGGCATGGTGTGCGGGGGCGCGGCGGCGGAGTGGTCGGACAGCTCGCCGTCGAGGTCGAAGGGGCGGGCGCCGGGGATCCGGGCGGGCGCGCCCCGGTTCTCCCCGACGGACGCGTCGAACACGACGAGGCGGGGGTCGCCGAGGCGGGCCGCCAGCCAGGCCGGGTCGACGAGCGGGCCGGGAAGGCCGTCGTGCGGGTCGTGCGGGTCGTGCGGGTTCATCCGGTACCTCCGGGGATGTGGGGCGGACAGGTGCCGGGGCGGGCGTAGAGGCCGATCCGCGCGCCCCGGACGTCGGTCACCGAGCAGAGCTCGAAGTGGGCCACCAGCGTCTGGCGCTTGACCACCTCGCGCGGGTAGGGGTCGCGGGGCTGGTCCGGCGGGTCCATCAGGGCGATCACCCGCGGCGAGGCCACCAGCCGGTCCAGGATGTCGGCCGAGGGCGACTCGGTGCCCCACAGGGTGCGCGAGGACACCGGGTCGCGGTCGAGGGCCACGTCGCGCAGGCCGCCGTACACCCCGGGGGAGGAGAGGAGCCACTCGCGGCGCCGCGCCGGCAGGAAGAGCACGGCGTCGCCGGGCCGGGCCAGCTCGCGGACCGCCGCGGCGGCGGCGAGCGCGTCGTCCTTGCGGCTGTCGGGGGTGCGCAGCCAGAGGCTCCAGGGCAGGAGGGCGGCGGCGAGGGCGGCGGTGAGGGCGGCGGCGAGCGGGATCCGGGCGCGCGCCCGCAGCCGGGGCAGGACGGCGCCCGCGAGCAGGGCCGGTCCGGCGAGGGAGTAGAGGACGTAGCGGTCGACGTACCAGGGGTGGACCAGGGAGACGGTGAGCAGCAGCCCGGCGGGCAGCAGGGCCAGCGGCAGCGCCACCCGCACGAGCGGGCGCGCGGCAGGGCCGGCGTCCGGTGCCCGGGTGAGCAGTCGGGCGGCGGCGAGGGACAACGCGGCGACCACCGCGTACGCCGCCCAGTCGGCGGCGGCCGGCCGCCCCAGCCAGCCGAGCTGCGCCCCGGCCTGCCGGGCACTGACCAGGGCCAGCGGGACCAGGGAGGCGGCCACGGCGGCGGCGCTCCACCACCAGCCGCGTTCCCGGCGGCCGGGGAAGGCGTGGGCGAGCAGCGCGAGGGCGGCGAACTCGTGCAGCCAGCAGCCGAGCACCATCAGCAGGGTGTACGGCACCCAGCGCCCGCGCACCAGGCAGTACGTCGCCCAGACCACGGCGGCGGCGACGAGGGCGTACGACCGGCCCTCCTGCGCGTAGGCCTGCACCGGGGGCAGCAGGGCGTAGGCGCACCCGGCGAGCAGCCCGGCCCGGGGCCGCCCGGACAGGCGGAGCGCGAGGGCGGCGACCCCGGCGGCGGCGAGCGCGGCGGCGGCCACGGAGGGCAGCCGCAGGGTCCACAGGCCGCCGTCCCAGAGGGCGTACAGGCCGCGCATGAGCAGGTAGTACAGCCCGTGCACGGCGTCGACCCGGCCGAGCAGGGCCCACAGGTCGGCGACCGGGCGGTGGGCGACCTGCCAGGTCACGGACTCGTCCCGCCACATGGAGCCGCCTCGCTGCAGTCCCCACAGGCCCAGCGCGAGGGCGAGGGCGGCGGGGGCGGCGAGCGCGATCCTGCGTTCGATGCCGTCCTCCCCGTCCCCCGTCGAGCCCGTCCCCACCCCCCCGACCCTACGGTCCCCCACACCCCCTCCGGCCCGGGGCCCGGGCCGGCCCGACGCCGCGACCCGAAGCCCGGCCGAAGCCGCGGGCACCCGGGCGAAGCCCCGGTCCTCCGGCCGAAGCGGCGGCCACCCGGGCGGAACCCCGGGCACCCGGGCGAAGCCCCGCGCACCCGGGCCGAGCCCGGCGGCCCAGGCCGGAGCCCCGGACGAGCCGGCCGGGTCCCGGCCTGGGCCCGCTCAATCGCCGCTCGGGCTGGATACGCCCCCGGGGCAACCAACCGCGACCAAGCCCGCCCAGCCCCCGCCGGACCGACCAGCCCTGCCGGGCCAAAACCAGCCCCGCCGGCGATTGAGGCGCGGGGCCGGGGCGGAGCCCCGCGGGCCCAACCGGAGCCCGGCCCAGCCCGCTCAAACGCCGCTCGGGCTGGACACGCCCGCCCCGCGCAACCAGCCCCGGCCCATCCACCCGGCCCCGGGGCCAACTCGGCCCCGCCGGACCAAACCAGCCCTGCCGGGCCAAAACCAGCCCCGCCGGCGATTGAGGCGCGGGGTGCGGGGCAGAGCCCCGCAAGCCCGACCGGAGCGCGGGCCGGGCCGGGCCGGAACGCGGGCCGGGCCAGGCCGAGCCGGGCCGGGCCCGAGCACCCGAACGCGGGCCAGGCCGGGCCGGCCCGACCGAAGCCCGGCCCAGCCCGGGCAGGGCGGAGCCCCGCGAGCCCGACCGGAACGCGGGCCGGGCCGGGGTCGGGCCGCTGGGGCGACGTCCGGGGCGCCGCCGGGGGGCGGGGCGGGACATGACGGAAAGCGCGGGGGCGGAACGCGGGGCCGGGGCGGGTCGTTGGGGCCCGTATGACCACTCCCGTCACGCTGGACCGCCGCACCGGCCCCCACGGCGAAGTCGTGCTCCGCCGCCGCGACGCGACGTACGAGATCATCGCCAACGGCTGTTTCCTGATGGACACCTCCGACGGCCGCTCCGAGCGGCTCCTCGTCGACGCCGCCCTCCTCGCCCTCGGCCATCGCCCCCGCCCCCGCCCCTCCGTCCTCATCGGCGGCCTCGGCGTCGGCTTCTCCCTCGCCCACGCCGCCGCCCAGGACCGCTGGGCCCGGATCGTCGTCGCCGAACGCGAGCAGGCGATCATCGACTGGCACCGCAGCGGCCCCCTCGGGGCGGTCTCCGCGGCCGCGCTGGCCGATCCCCGGGTAACGATCCTGCACACCGACCTGGTGGCCCACCTGCACACGTCACCGGACCGGTACGACGCCCTCTGCCTGGACATCGACAACGGCCCGGACTGGACCGTGACCGAGGACAACCGCGGCCTGTACTCCCCCGCCGGACTCGCCGCCTGCCGGGCCCGGTTGACCCCCGGCGGGGTCCTCGCGGTGTGGTCCGCGCAGCCCTCCGCGGCGTTCGAACGGGCGATGCGGAATGCCGGATTCAGCTCGGTACGGACGGAAGAGGTGCCCGTTGCCCGAGGTGTCCCGGACGTGATCCATCTCGGCCGTCATCCCGGCCCGGACCCCGCATAGCCGCAGGCCGGAGGCTCCTCTACGCTGCACCCCATCACGCGGACTACCGGGGCGGGAAGATGGAACAGACACACACCACCCACAACGGCGCCGCGGCGACCCCCGGCGCCCAGCGACGGGTGCTCGTCGTCGAGGACGACCACACCATCGCCGAGGCCATCGCGGTCCGGCTGCGCGCCGAGGGCTTCCAGGTGCAGACCGCCGGCGACGGCCCGGCCGCCGTCGCGGCGGCCGAGAGCTGGCAGCCGGAGCTGCTGGTGCTCGACGTGATGCTGCCGGGCTTCGACGGCCTGGAGGTCTGCCGGCGGGTGCAGGCGCACCGCCCGGTGCCCGTGCTGATGCTGACCGCCCGCGACGACGAGACCGACATGCTGGTCGGCCTCGGCGTCGGCGCGGACGACTACATGACCAAGCCGTTCTCGATGCGCGAGCTGGCCGCACGGGTGCACGTGCTGCTGCGCCGGGTGGAGCGGGCGGCCATCGCCGCCACCGCCCCCCGCGGCTCCACCCTGCGGCTGGGCGACCTGGAGATCGACCACGCCCAGCGCCGCGTACGGGTGCACTCCGAGGACGTCCACCTCACCCCCACCGAGTTCGACCTGCTGGTGTGCCTGGCCGGCACGCCCCGCGCCGTGCTCTCCCGCGAGCAGCTGCTGGCGGAGGTGTGGGACTGGGCCGACGCCTCCGGCACCCGTACGGTCGACAGCCACATCAAGGCGCTGCGCCGGAAGATCGGGGCGGAGCGGATCCGTACCGTGCACGGCGTGGGGTACGCCCTGGAGACCCCGGCGGGCGCGTGAACGTCCCGGGCCGACGCCAGGGCGGGCACGGGCACCGGCACCGCCGCCGGCGCGTGAGCGTCCCGTGCCGGCGCCGCGGGCCGGACCCCCGCCCGGTGCCGGCCCCCCGCCGGGCGCCGGACGCCCGTCGCCAGCCCGGGCGAGGACACGGGCAGGGGCCCGGGCAGGGGCACGGGTCCGGACAGGGACTGCGCCCGTTCTCGCCGTTCTCGATCAAGACCAAGCTGGGCACCCTGGTCGTGGTGTCCGTCTTCATCACCACCGGCCTGCTGATGGTGGCGCTGCGGACCAAGACGGAGCTCCGGTTCATCACCGTGTTCTCGGTGATCGCCTCGATGCTGATCACCCAGTTCGTGGCGCACGGCCTGACCGCCCCGCTGGACGACATGACCACCGTCGCCCGCGCGATCTCCCGGGGCGACTACACGCGGCGGGTGCACGGCGCCGACCGGCGGGACGAGCTGGGCGACCTGGCGGCGACCATCAACGTGATGGCGGACGACCTGGAAGCCGTGGACCGGCACCGCAAGGAGCTCGTCGCCAACGTCTCGCACGAACTGCGCACCCCGATCGCCGCGCTGCGCGCGGTCCTGGAGAACGTCGTGGACGGGGTGTCCGCCGCCGACCCCGAGACGATGCGGACCGCGCTGAAACAGACCGAGCGACTGGGCCGGCTGGTGGAGACCCTGCTGGACCTGTCGCGGGTGGACAACGGCGTGGTGCCGCTGAAGGCCCGCCGCTTCGAGGTGTGGCCGTACCTGTCGGGCGTGCTGAAGGAGGCCGGCCTGGCCGCCGGGCAGCGGGGCGCGCTCACGGGCTCGGGCCACCACACGCGCAAGGACGTGCACCTGCACCTCGACGTGTTCCCGTCCGAGCTGACCGCCCACGCGGACGCGGAGCGGCTGCACCAGGTGGTGGCCAACCTGATCGACAACGCGGTCAAGCACAGCCCCCAGCACGGCCGGGTCACGGTCCGCGCCCGGGCCGGCGACACGCCCGGCAGTCTGGCGCTGGAAGTGCTCGACGAGGGCCCGGGGATCCCCGAGGCGGAGCGCCACCGGGTCTTCGAGCGGTTCAACCGGGGCAACGCCGGCCTGCCCGGCAGCGGCGACGGGGGCACCGGACTGGGCCTGGCGATCGCCCGGTGGGCGGTCGAGCTGCACGGCGGCAGCATCGGCGTGGCCGAATCCCCCCGGGGCTGCCGGATCCTGGTCACCCTTCCGGGCAGTCCGAAGGGTGCTGGTTGACGTAGGGTTCGAGGTGGGAAGGAGATGATCTCGGCCACATGTGCCCGGGATCCGTCAGGGGTGCGAAGCCAGGGGGCCGCAACCACGGTCAGCCGTACCCGAACCACGCTTGTTTCCCGCCATTCCGGGCGGCGAAACCCGCCGTTCGGTGTGACCTACGTGACGGATCTCCCGCCCGGTCTGCATCTCCCGCCCGGGGAGGCGTAGCCTTTATTCCCGCTGTCCATACCTTGTGAAGCGGAAGAGGGCGGTTGCCGCCGTGTCGCCACAGTCCCCCAGTAACCCGAGTACCACGACCGAAGCAGCAGAGGGCGGGAAGAACCCTGCCTCAGGCTTCGGAGCCAACGAGTGGCTCGTCGACGAGATCTACCAGCAGTACCTCCAGGACCCGAACTCGGTCGACCGGGCCTGGTGGGACTTCTTCGCCGACTACAAGCCGGGGGGCGCTGCCGCTCCGGTGAAGGCGGAACAGTCCACGACGACGGATGGCGCCTCCGCACAGGCCGCCACCACCGCCGTCGCCGCGACCCCGGCTCCCGCCACGGCCGCTCCGGCCGCCCCGGCTTCCGACGCCCCGGCGACCCGGGTCACCGACGCCGCCGCCACGGGGGCGGCCGGCGCCACGACCTCCACCGCCGCCGCGACCACCGCCGCCGCGACCGCTCCCGTGTCAGCACCCGCCCCTGCTCCTGCCGACCCCTCTGGTGCCCCTGCTGTGACTGTCACCTCCCAGACCCCGGCCGCCGCTCCGGCGGTCCCCGCGCCCGCCGCCCCCAAGGCCGCGCCCTCCACCGAGGCCCCCGCGGGCCCCGAGCTGGTGACGCTCCGCGGCCCGGCCGCGGCCGTGGCGAAGAACATGAACGCCTCCCTCGACGTCCCGACGGCCACGTCCGTCCGCGCCGTCCCGGTGAAGCTGCTGTTCGACAACCGGATCGTCATCAACAACCACCTCAAGCGGGCCCGGGGCGGGAAGATCTCCTTCACGCACCTGATCGGCTACGCGATGGTCCAGGCCATCAAGGCGATGCCCTCGATGAACTGGTCCTTCGCGGAGAAGGACGGCAAGCCCACCCTGGTCAAGCCGGAGCACGTCAACTTCGGCCTCGCCATCGACCTGGTGAAGCCGAACGGCGACCGCCAGCTGGTCGTGGCCGGCATCAAGAAGGCCGAGACCCTCAACTTCTTCGAGTTCTGGCAGGCGTACGAGGACATCGTCCGCCGCGCCCGGGTCGGCAAGCTGACGATGGACGACTTCACCGGCGTCACCGTCTCCCTGACCAACCCCGGCGGCCTGGGCACCGTCCACTCCGTGCCCCGCCTGATGCCCGGGCAGTCCGTCATCATGGGCGTCGGCTCCATGGACTACCCCGCCGAGTTCCAGGGCACCTCCCAGGACACCCTGAACAAGCTGGGCATCTCCAAGGTCATGACCCTGACCTCGACCTACGACCACCGGGTCATCCAGGGCGCGGCCTCCGGCGAGTTCCTGCGGATCGTCGCCAACCTGCTCCTCGGCGAGAACGGCTTCTACGACGACGTCTTCGAGTCGCTGCGCATCCCGTACGAGCCGGTCCGCTGGCTCCGGGACATCGACGCCAGCCACGACGACGACGTCACCAAGGCCGCCCGCGTCTTCGAGCTGATCCACTCCTACCGGGTCCGCGGCCACGTCATGGCCGACACCGACCCGCTGGAGTACAAGCAGCGCAAGCACCCCGACCTGGACATCACCGAGCACGGCCTCACCCTGTGGGACCTGGAGCGGGAGTTCGCGGTCGGCGGCTTCGCCGGCAAGTCGATGATGAAGCTCCGCGACATCCTCGGCGTGCTGCGCGACTCGTACTGCCGCACGACCGGCGTCGAGTTCATGCACATCCAGGACCCCAAGCAGCGCAAGTGGATCCAGGACCGCATCGAGCGCCCGCACACCAAGCCGGAGCGCGAGGAGCAGCTGCGCATCCTGCGCCGCCTGAACGCCGCCGAGGCGTTCGAGACCTTCCTGCAGACGAAGTACGTCGGCCAGAAGCGGTTCTCGCTGGAGGGCGGCGAGTCGGTCATCCCGCTGCTCGACGCGGTCATCGACTCCGCGGCCGAGGCCCGCCTCGACGAGGTCGCCATCGGCATGGCCCACCGCGGCCGCCTGAACGTGCTGGCGAACATCGTCGGCAAGTCGTACGCGCAGATCTTCCGGGAGTTCGAGGGGAACCTCGACCCGAAGTCCATGCACGGCTCGGGCGACGTCAAGTACCACCTGGGTGCCGAGGGCACCTTCACCGGCCTCGACGGCGAGCAGATCAAGGTCTCCCTGGTCGCGAACCCCTCGCACCTGGAGGCGGTGGACCCGGTCCTGGAGGGCGTGGTCCGCGCCAAGCAGGACCTGATCAACAAGGGCGGCACGGACTTCACCGTCCTGCCGGTCGCCCTGCACGGCGACGCGGCCTTCGCCGGCCAGGGCGTCGTGGCCGAGACGCTGAACATGTCGCAGCTGCGCGGCTACCGCACCGGCGGCACGGTCCACATCGTCATCAACAACCAGGTCGGCTTCACCGCCGCGCCGACGTCCTCGCGCTCCTCCATGTACGCCACCGACGTGGCCCGCATGATCGAGGCGCCGATCTTCCACGTGAACGGTGACGACCCGGAGGCCGTGGTCCGCGTCGCGCGGCTCGCCTTCGAGTTCCGCCAGGCGTTCAACAAGGACGTCGTCATCGACCTGATCTGCTACCGCCGCCGCGGTCACAACGAGTCGGACAACCCGGCGTTCACGCAGCCGCTGATGTACGACCTGATCGACAAGAAGCGTTCGGTGCGCAAGCTGTACACCGAGTCGCTCATCGGTCGCGGCGACATCACCCTGGAAGAGGCCGAGCAGGCCCTGCAGGACTTCCAGGGCCAGCTGGAGAAGGTGTTCGCGGAGGTCCGCGAGGCCGCCACCGAGCCGGCCGCGGGCATCCCGGCCCCGGTGGAGCAGGCGGAGTTCCCGGCCGAGGTCGGTACCGCGGTGTCCTTCGAGGTCGTCAAGCGGATCGCCGAGTCCCAGGTCAACATCCCGGACAACGTCACCGTCCACCCGCGTCTGCTGCCGCAGCTGCAGCGCCGCGCGGCGATGATCGACGACGGCACCATCGACTGGGGCATGGGCGAGACCCTGGCCTTCGGTTCGCTGCTGATGGAGGGCACCCCGGTCCGGCTGTCCGGCCAGGACTCCCGCCGCGGCACCTTCGGCCAGCGGCACGCGGTGCTCATCGACCGGGAGACCGGCGAGGACTACACCCCGCTGCTGTACCTGTCGGACGACCAGGCCCGGTTCAACGTCTACGACTCGCTGCTGTCCGAGTACGCGGCGATGGGCTTCGAGTACGGCTACTCGCTGGCCCGTCCGGACGCGCTGGTCCTGTGGGAGGCCCAGTTCGGTGACTTCGTCAACGGCGCGCAGACCGTCGTGGACGAGTTCATCTCCTCGGCCGAGCAGAAGTGGGGCCAGACCTCCGGCGTCACCCTGCTCCTCCCGCACGGCTACGAGGGCCAGGGCCCGGACCACAGCTCCGCCCGCCCCGAGCGGTTCCTGCAGCTGTGCGCCCAGAACAACATGACGGTGGCCATGCCGACCCTGCCGTCGAACTACTTCCACCTGCTGCGCTGGCAGGTCCACAACCCGCACCACAAGCCGCTGATCGTCTTCACCCCGAAGTCGATGCTGCGTCTGAAGGCGGCGGCGTCGAAGGCCGAGGAGTTCACCAGCGGTTCCTTCCGCCCGGTGATCGGCGACTCGACGGTGGACCCGAACGCGGTCCGCAAGGTCGTGTTCTGCGCGGGCAAGGTCTACTACGACCTGGAGGCCGAGCGGGTCAAGCGCGGCGTCACGGACACCGCGATCATCCGCATCGAGCGCCTGTACCCGCTGCCGGGTGCGGAGCTCCAGGCGGAGATCGCCAAGTACCCGAACGCGGCGAAGTACATCTGGGCCCAGGAGGAGCCGGCGAACCAGGGTGCCTGGCCGTTCATCGCGCTCAACCTGATCGACCACCTCGACCTGGCCGTCGGCGCGGACATCCCGGCGGGCGAGCGCCTGCGCCGGATCTCCCGGCCGCACGGCTCGTCCCCGGCGGTCGGCTCGGCCAAGCGCCACCAGGCCGAGCAGGTCCAGCTGATCAACGAGGTCTTCGAGGCCTAGTCCCGGCGGTACGCCGCCACCGGCGATGCGGAAGGCCCGGCCCCCTGGGGGGCCGGGCCTTCCGGCGTCCGGTCCGGATCAGCCGCCCTGCAGGTGCGGCTGCGCGGCGCGTCCGGCTACTGCCGGCCGAGGTCACCCAGCGGCGCGCCGGCCGGGGTGGTCTGCCAGCCGAAGTCGTTCTTCGGCAGGGAGGCGGCGGTGACGGACTGCCAGCCGAAGTCGTTCTTCGGCAGGGCGGCGGTGGCCTGGACGGCGGCGGTGCCGAGCAGCAGGGATCCGGCGGCGAGGACGGTGACCGCGGCGGCCTTGGCGTTACGGACGGCGTTCATGACTGTCGACCCTTCGGTGGTGGCGCTTCGTGGACGGATCCGGCCCGCATCCCGCGGTGATTCGGTGCCGGTGTCGCCTGCCGGGCGGTGTTCCCTGCTGGCGAGAACTACTTTCGCCGCAGCTCGGAAGGGGTGGAAGGGCTTTCCAGTGGACCCAATGGTCCATGACCCAATGGGGCCAGCAACGGCACTTCGGCCCTGCGCAGGCCCCAGCCGGCCATCCCCTCATGGCACTCCAGGAGCCGCCGGCACAGCGCCGCCGCACGGTCCTCGGCCTCGTGCAGGGAGTCGGCCACCAGGAACACCCCGAGGACGGGATGGGGCAGCGCGTGCGGGTGGGGAGTGACGTGCTCGACGCCCTCGTGCGGGCGTGCGAGGGCGAGCGCGTACCGGGCGGCGTCAGCCGGGAGGGTCGTACCGGGCGGCGCGAGCAGCTGAGCGTGAATCAGGTACATGCTCCGAGGTTTGCAAGTGCGTCGCCCGCGGGCCAGAGCGCGCCGGTGGCCCGTTGTGGCACTGGACGGAAGGGGCCAACAGCGCTCCGGAGCCCTTCCGGCACTCCTCCGCGCGTGAAAGCGTGCGATTATCAGGACCAAGATCATGCAATGGGGGCGCGTATGTTGACCCTTCTGGGTCTCGACAGACAGACAGAGGCCGTCTACCGCGCGATGCTGGCGCATCCGCGTGCGGGGGTAGCCGAGATCGCCGACCGCCTGGGGGTGGAACGGGAGGCGGTCCGCGCCGGTCTCGACCAGCTGAGCGAGCTCGCTCTCGTCCGGCCGTCGTACGAGGAGCCGGGCCGGCTCCGCGCGGTCAGCCCGGACGTCGGCATGGAGATCCTGCTGGCCCGGCAGCAGGCCGAACTCGCGGCCCAGCAGCAGCGGATCGAGGCCTCCCGGGCCGCGGCCGCGCAGCTCATCTCCGAGTACGCCGACCTGCGCCCCGACTCCTCCGAGCCCGGCGTCGAGCAGCTGGTCGGACTGGACCGGATCCGTGAGCGGCTCAGCCTGCTGCACCGCGAGGTCGAGCACGAGGTGATGGTCTTCGCCCCGGACGGGGAGCAGACCCCGGAGAACCTGGAGGCCTCCCGTCCGCTGGACGAGGCCCTGCTCAGGCGGGGTGTGCGAATGCGTACGGTCTACCTGGACAGCGTGCGCAACAGCCCCCACACCGTCGCCTACGCGGAGTGGCTCAGCGAGCTCGGGCGGCAGGCGCGCACCGCGCCCACGCTGCCCATCCGCATGATCATCACGGACCGGTCCACCGCCGTGATCCCGGTCAACAGCGACGACACCGCGGCCGGCGCCGTGGTGCTCACCGGCCAGGGCACGCTCACGGCGCTGTGCGCGCTGTTCGAGAGCGTGTGGGAGACGGCGAAGCCGCTGGGCGAGCGCGGCCGCCGCGACGAGTGCGGCCTGACCGACACGGAGTCGACGGCGCTGAAGCTGCTGGCCGACGGGTTCACCGACGAGGCCATCGCGAAGCGGCTGGGCGTCTCGCACCGGACCGCCCGCCGCGTGGCGACGGGCCTGATGGAACGCCTGGGGGCGCGCAGCCGCTTCGAGGCGGGTGTGCGCGCCGTCCGGGAGGGCTGGCTGTCGTAGGTGCGGAGGGCCGGTCTCCCGGCCCTCCCCCGCCGCCGGCACGGCCCTACGGCTGGGGCTCGAAGTCCCAGTACGGGCGCATCCGCTGGCGGGCCGAGACCGTGTGGACGTGCTGGGGGCCGAGGGTGCGGGCCAGGGCGCGGATCGCCGCGTCCTCGTGCGCCTGGGCCTCCTCGTCCTGCTGCACCGCCCGCAGGTCCGCCGCCAGGGAGATCTGCAGGGTGAGGGACATGGGGTGGTCCGGGCCGAGCACCTGCTCGGCCGTGCGCAGGGTGTCGCGGTCGAGGGCCAGCGCGTCCTCGCGGCGGCCGGTGATGTTGCGGCAGCCGGCCGCGTTGACGGCGCAGCCGAGGGTCCACGGGTGCCGGTCCCCCATGGCGTTCCGCATCCCGACCAGCGCCTGTTCGCACAGGCTCAGCGCCTCCGTGCGCTCGCCCTGCGCGCGCAGCACCAGCCCGAGGTTGCCGACCGTGCCGATGCTGTACGGGTGGGCCAGGCCCAGCTGTGTCTGGTAGCCGCGGACCACCTGCTCGGAGAGCCGGCGGGCCTCGTCGATGTCCCCGTACTCGCGGAGGTACGTCGCGTAGTCCGAGGCCACCATCAGCGTCCACGGGAACTCCGCCCCGTGCACCCGGGTGGAGCGTTCCAGGACGCTGCGCAGCCGGGCGCCGGCCCCGGGGATGTCCCCGGACCTGCGCAGGCACTGCCCCAGGTTGTGCTCGGCCCGCAGGGTCTGCGGGTGGTTCTCGCCGAGCACCGCCGCGTTCAGCTTCAGCCCCTGCTCCTGGCGGGCCAGCGCCTCCCGGTAGCGGCCCATCAGCCGCAGGCCCATCGCGCAGCCGATGCCGCTGGACAGGGTGGCGATGTGCCGGACCCGCAGCACCCGTTCGCGGCGGCGCAGCGTGTCCAGGTCGGTCTCGTAGGACTCCTGGTAGCGGCCGAGCAGCCGCAGCACCACGGCCACGTTGTTCTCGGCGTTGAGGGTCATGACGTCGTCCTCGCCGAGCAGTTCGCGGTAGCCGGCGAAGCAGTGCTCCAGCAGCTCCCGGGCCTGCTCGAACCGGGCGGTGCTGAGCAGGACCGCCGCGTACGTGCTCAGGGCACGCAGCGTCTCCAGGTCGCGGTCCCCGCGTTCGGCGCGCAGCCGTTCGGCGACGGTGCGGCCGAGGAACTCGGCCCGGCGGTAGTGGCCGAGCATGCGCAGGGCGCCGCCGTAGTGGTAGCTGAGCTCGCGGACCTGGTCGTGGTCGTCGCCGAGCATGGCCCGCCAGGCGGAGTCGGTCTGTTCGGCCAGCCGCAGGCAGGTGCGGTACTCGCCGGCCAGCATGAGGTAGCGCAGGCAGTGCAGCAGGAAGTTCTGGATGCGCGGGTTGGAGCTGGCCGGCACCCCGGCCGGCTCCAGGTGCGGGATGAGTTCGGCGTAGCGGGGCCAGAGCCGGGAGTCCGTGGGCCGGCCGGGGTCGGAGGCCGCCAGGACCTGCCGTACGGCACGGGAGAGCGAGGCGGCGGTCCCCTCGTCGAGGTTCTCCCTGACGATGCCGTGCACCATGCGGTGGAGCTGGACGGTCTCGGTGCCGCCGCCCTCCTCCACCGCGAGGTCGGAGTACTCCAGCCGGACGACGGAGAACTGGACGAGCTTGTTCAGGGCCGCGTTCCAGCGGACCTGGTCGTTGATGAGCCCGGCCAGCTGCTCGGGCACGCCCTCGGCGGGGAACTCCCGGAGCAGTCTCAGCGGCACCCGGCCGGGGGCGAAGAACACGAACAGCCGCAGCAGGTCGAGGGCGTCGGGGAAGTTCTCCCGGACGTTGTTCAGCAGTATCGCCAGCGCGGTCGGGAAGGGCAGCGGATAGTCCTCGGAGACGGTCACCGCCTCCCGGGAGTCCAGCCGGCGCTGGAGCAGGGTCAGGTAGTCGCCCACCGGCAGGGCGGAGTCGGCGAGCCAGCCGGCGGTCTGGTCCAGGGCGAGCGGGTAGTCCTCCAGTGCCTCGGCGAGCTGGTCGGCCTCCTCTCCGGTCAGGCGGCGGGCCCGGCGGCGGATGAACGTGATCGACTCCGGCCGGGCGTACAGGGGCACCTCCATGACCTGGGTGTGCCGGGAGGCCCACTCCCGGTTCCGGGAGGTGATGATGACGTGGCCGGCGCCGGTGGGCAGCAGGTCGGCGAGGTCGTCCGGGCTGTCGCAGCCGTCGAAGACGAGCAGCCAGCGGGCGTACGGGGTGCCGCGGCGCAGCGCCTCCAGGACGGCCCGGATCTGCTCGCCGTAGCTGCCCGCGCCGCGGGGCAGTCCGAGGGCGGGGGCGAGGTCGGCGAGCCGTTCGCGCAGGGTGGGCCGGTCCTCGGCGGGCACCCACCAGACCACGTCGTACTCGGAGGAGAACCGGTAGGCGTACTCGGTGGCGACCTGCGTCTTGCCGACGCCGGACAGGCCGAGCAGGGTCACGGTGGAGGCGCCGGGCGGGGCCCCCGCGAGGGCTTCGCGCAGGTCGGCGATGACGTTGCTGCGGCCGGTGAAGCGCGGGTTGCGGCGCGGGACCCGTCCCCAGATCTCGGGCGGGTCGTTGGGGAACCGGGGGCCGCGGCGGCCGGTCTCGGCGCCGACCCGGTCGGTGGGCAGTTCGAGCCGGCGCAGTACCCGGTACTCGGCCTCGTAGGCGTCCAGCCCCCACAGGTCGGTCTTCTCCAGGGCGGCGACGGCGCTGGGCATGGGCGCGTCGGTCAGGCTGACGGCGGCGAACCGGTCGGGATGGGCTTCGGTGACCGTGCGGAGCGCTGCGTTCCATTCGTCTTCGGTGTGGGTGCCGGCCGACAGGTAGCGCTCGCTGAGCACCACCAGCACGCGGGCGCCGGCCCGGGCGAGGTCGTCGAGGGCTTCTGCCAGCCCGGAGCTGCGGTGGGGGTCCCAGCGCTGGAGGGTGACGCGGTGGCCGTGTTCCTCCAGCCGGTGGGCGATCCACACCGCCCAGGGGCGGTTGAACCCGGCGTAGCTGATGACGAATCGCTGTGCGGTCGCGGCGCTGGTGGTCATGCTGGCCGTCTCCCTGGTATCCGGGCGTGGACGGGGGGTGTGACCTGCGTGTCGAGAGACGAATGTAGCGCAGGGACGGGCGGCTCAACCGGCTGCGGAGGCGGCGAGTTCGGGGTGCGCCGCGCGCCAGGCGCGGCGTTCCAGGTCCAGGGCCCGGCGGGCGGTGGCGTGCTGGTCGCCGGGGGGCGCGAGCGCGTCCATGGCCTGCTCGGCCTCGATCATGGCGTCCACGAACTCCCGCCCGGCGGCGGTGAGTCGGGGCTCGTGGCGGAGGACGGGCAGGACGGCGGCGACCTGGGCGCGGCAGCGGGCGTGGCCGGCCCAGGCGGCCCGGGCTCCGTAGAGGGCGGCGCGCTGCCAGTAGCCGGCCAGGGCCAGGTGGGCGTGGGTGCCGTGCAGCAGGCCTTCCAGGGGGCGCGGGTCGGTGCGCCACGGGGCCCAGTAGCGGGGTGTGCGGTCGGCGGTGTGCAGGGGCAGTACGTCGGTGAGCGCGCCGAGTTTGCCGTGCTGGACCTCGTGGACGAGGGTGGCGGCGAGCGCGGGCGGGGCCTGGCCGCGGGCGAGGACGCTGCCGGCGGCGGCCGGGAGGGTGGCGCCCGCGGAGCGGGCACCGCCGGCCAGGGGCACCACCGAGCGGAGGAGTTCGCCGATCTCGCCCGCGCGGGCGGTGTCGTAACGCTCCAGCAGGGTCTGCGCGCCGGACCACTGGGTGTCCCACCGCTTGTGGCCCTTGGGGGTGAGCCGGCGGGCGGGCCGGACGCTGCCGGTGTGGGACGGGGCGCGGTAGGGGTCGAGGTCGTCGAGGACGGTCCGGCCGGTGGGCAGGGTGTGCAGGGGCAGCACGGCGGGGTCGTCGGGGTCCCAGGAGCGTTCGTCGAGGGCGGCCCGGCCGGGGCGGGCGGGCCGCAGGAGCCCGAGGGTGGGGAGGGCGACCCGGCCCTGCACGGGCCTCAGCACGGTCGTGAAGGGCAGGCCGGCGCGCAGGGCCGCGGCGGCCGCGAGGGCGCCGAGGTGCGCGAGGTCGGCGGGCGGGCCGTCCGGGTCGTGCAGCCGCCGCAGGGTCTCCTCGGCCCAGACGCCGGTGGCCGGGTAGAGCAGCACGTCGCGGACGGCGTCGGGGTGGTGGCGCTCGGCGGCCTCCAGCAGCTGCCAGTGGTCGTGGGTCTCGCCGGGGGGTGCGGCGTCGAGGATGGCGCGCAGTACGACGAGCCGCTTGGACCAGCGGACGTCCTGGACGAGACGGGTGCCCTCGGGGGACGGTTCGGTCCCGGCGAGGGCGCGCAGGGTCTGCCGGGGCACGGTGAGCGGGGCGAGCGCGACCGTGACGCCGGCCCCGCGCTCCCCACTCATCGGTCGGCCCCCCGGCCGAGGCCGGCGCCGGCGGCTGCGTCCGGTCCGGACGCGCCGGGCGGGGCCGCGGCGACGCTCCCCGCGGGCGGGACGAGCCCGGCTGGCGCGGTGGGCGCGGTGGGCGGGGCTGGTGCCGTGGTCGCTGCTCGGTGCAGGGCGGTGGCGATGTGCCGGATCAGCGCCTGGAGGTCGGCGCAGTACACGGAGGGCTGCCGGAATCCATGTCCGGCGCGGTAGCGGTGCGGGTAGTGGCCGCCGCCGCAGACCTCGACCAGCTCGCAGGAGCGGCAGGCGGCGGCGAGCGCGGCCCGGCCCAGCTGGCGGGCGACGAGTCCGGGGTGGTCGAGGAGGTCGTCGAAGCCGTGCCGGTCCAGGGTGAGTCCGGTCCCGGCGGCGCCCTCGTAGGCCGATTTCAGGGAGTCGGCCTGTTCGATGCTGCCGTCGGTCTCGATCACGGCGGTGGTCGCGGGGGCCAGTCCCAGCGATTCGGTGGCGGCGGGAAGTCCGAGCAGCAGGGCGATGATCTCCTCGAAGAGCCGGACGCGGGTGCGCCGGACCTCGTCGTGCCACCAGCGTTCGAAGACGGCGGTCAGCCAGTCCGCGTACGGGGTGGCCCCGGGCCGGGACCCGGGCGGCGGGGTGTTCCAGTTGGCCAGGGGGAGCAGCAGCCCGATGGCGGGCGGGGCGAAGCCGAGCAGGGATTCGTAGGTCTCGACCGGGTCCTGGGCGGGGTCCACCACGCACAGCACCCCGGCGTAGCTCTCCGGGCGGAGGGCGAGCAGGCGCAGTCCCCGGGCGACGGCGGCGAAGCCGGGGCGGCCGGAGTGGTCCACCCGGCGGGTGTTGTGCGCGGGCAGGCCGCCGTCGAGGCTGACGCCGACGCGGACGCCGGCGGCGGCCAGCGCGTCGAGGCGGCGGGGGGTGAGCAGGGTGCCGTTGGTCTGGACGGTGGCGGTGACCCGGGTGGCCGGCGCGCTTCGGGCCAGTTCGGCGCGGATGGCGTCCACGGGTGCGGTCAGGCGGCCGGCCGGGGCGAGCAGGGGTTCGCCGCCGTGCAGGACCAGGTCGACGCGGGCGGGCCGGTGGGTGGCTGCGTGTTCGGCGATCCGGTGTGCGGCGAGCCGGATCGTGGCGGGGGTCATGGCGGCGGGCCTGGCCCGCCAGCTCTGGTCGGCCATCCCGTACACGTAGCAGTAGGTGCAGGCGAGGTTGCAGCGGCTGCGGGTCTTCAGGACGAACTGCCGTACGGGGTAGGGGCGGTGGCCGGCGGCGCGGAGCGCGGGGACGTCCAGCCGGGCGTACGGCCAGGGGGCGTGGAGGCGGTGCGCGGGCAACACGGACTCCGGTGTGGTCGTGTGCCTCATCGCCTGTCCCTCCCGCTGCGGACGGTCCATCCCTGCCCTGCGCGGAGGTGCGGCTAACGGCGGAAAGTGGTCAACCCGGGACCGCGTCCGTCCGCCTCCGGCCGCGTCCCGCCGCGTCCCGCCTCAGTGGGCCGACCACGGGACGCGGCAGGTGGGCGGCCCCGCGGGCCGCGGCCGGCGCTAGTCGACGCCGGAGTCGAAGGCGTTGAGGATCTCCGCGGGGTGGGTGACGCGTTCCACCATGCTCTCGATCACCTCTGCGAGCACGGGGTGGTCGATGCCCCGCAGCGCGGCCAGGTCGAAGCCGGAGAGGTCCGGCAGGCCGCCGGCGCAGGCCGCCGTTCCGGCGGGGGCGCCCCCGTGTCGCTGATGCTTCGCCACCATCTGCTGCCCTGCCCCCTCGTGTGCCGTCCGGGCCGTGCGACCCACTGCCCTTTCCCGTGGCCGGCCGGGCGGAAACGGCCCGGCCCGGCCGCCGCCGTTCACCGGCCCCCCAGGGCGCGCACCCGTGCGAGGGTCGCCGCCCGCAGGTCCCGGTCGGTCTCCGCGTCCAGCGGCAGCCACAGCTCCAGCGCCGCCCGGTAGGCGTCCAGGGCCGCCCGGGGCCGCTCCAACCGCTCCAGCACCTCGCCGCGCAGCTGCTGTGCCCGGGCCGCGAGCCGGGCGGCGGGCTCGCCCCGGCCCGCCCGGTCGGCCTCCAGAGCGGCCCGCCAGGCCCGCCGGTAGGAGTCCGCGGCGCGGTCCAGCCGGTCCACGGCCCGGGTGCGGGTGTGGATCTCCCGCTGCACGTCGCCGTGTTCGCGCCAGGCGAGGGCCCGGTCGAGCGGGTCGTGACCGGCCCGTACGGCGAGCTCCAGCAGGTACTCGGCCTCGCGCAGGTCGACCAGGTCGCCCTCGTAGGCGTGGCGCAGCCGCAGCCCGTCGGCCAGCCTCAGCAGCCGCCGGGCCGCTCCCGGGTCGGACTGCGGGACGGCCGCCCGGCTGTCCCGCAGCACCCGTACGGCAGCCGAGGCGAAGCGGCGGCCGTCCTCGGCCCTGGCCCGCTCCAGCAGGACCTCACCCCACTCGGGCAGCAGCTCGGCGAACGCCTCGCCGTCGCGGGGCAGCAGCCGCCGGGCCCGCCCGTACGCCTCGGCGGCCGCTTCCAGCGCCTGGGGCGCGCCCCCTTGGGCGTACCGGGACCGGTGCACGCGGGCCAGGCAGACCAGCGCGGCGGGCATCAGTTCGGGTTCCCCGGCCGCCTCGGCCAGGGCTTCGGCGAGCCGCGCGACGGCCTCCTCCAGCCGGGCGGGCAGGAACCGCAGCGCCCCGGCCAGGTCCACCTGCGCCCGGGCGTGTTCGCGCCGGCTGCCCTTGCCGCCCCGGGCGGGCATCGCCCGCAGCCCCTCCCCGAGCCGGCCGGCGGCCCGCTCGGCCCAGGCCGCGCGACGCTCCGGGTCCTCCTCGTGTTCGGCCAGGGCGAGCAGGACCCGGCCCGAGGCCAGCAGCAGGGGGGAACCGCGGTCGGGCCAGGTCCGCCCCCCGCCGGTGTCGGCGCGCAGCGCGTCCACCCAGGCCTCCAGGGCGGAGTGGGCCCGGTGGAGCAGCTCCGCCTCGGCGCGGAGGGCGTGCAGCCGGGTGAGCGCCCCGGCGCGGCGGACCGCGCAGTCCACCTCGAACTCCCGGTCGCCGACGGAGCCGGGGCCCACCGAGGCGAACTCCCGCTCGGCGGCCGCGAGGAGTTCCGCCTCGCCGGCCGGCCCGGCGAGCCGGGCGCGTTCCGCCAGGACGCGGCCCAGCATCGCCCGGGCCCGCGGTCCGGGCAGCGGGCCGACCGCCGCCTCCGCCTCTGCCAGCAGTTCCGGGTCCCGGAGCAGGGTCCACAACCGCAGCAGGGCGCCGGCGAGTTCGTGTTCCGCCTCGCCGGGCGTCCCCCGGGCCGGCGGGCCGGCCGGGTACGGGCCCGGGTCGCCGGCCGCGCCGGCCGGGCCGCCCGCGCCGTTCGCGGCCACCGCGCGCCGGAGCATCGCCACCGCCTCGTGCAGCGCCCGCTGGCCGCCGTCGCGGTCGTACGCGGCGAGCCGGGCGCGGGCCGCACGTACGGCCTCGTCGCGGTCCGGGAGGGGGGTGGCGGAGGGGGTCGCGGGGCCGGGCGGCGGCCCCGGCAGGTAGCGGCTCACGACCTTGGCGGAGACCTGGGCGAAGGCCTGCGGCAGCGGGGACGCGGCCGCCCGGTGCCCCGGGCAGGGTTCGGGTGGCGCGTCCGGGCCGGGCTCGGCCGCCGGTTCGCCGGTGAGCTGGGCCGCCGCGAGCGCCGGGAAGTTCCGTACGCCCTGCCCGAAGTGCTGGAGCACGTACTCGGAGGCGTGCTTGAGCACCAGCGCGGCCTCGTCGCGTCCCAGCGGGCCCAGCAGCACCTCCTGCACCCCGGGCACGAACTCGTACCACTGGTCGGCGGTGCGCCGCAGCAACCCGCCGAGCAGCACCTCGGCCAGGTCGGAGGGCTCCGAGTCGGGCAGCATCGTCCGCTGCACCAGCCGCATCACCGGCAGGGTGAGCGGGGTGGCCGACAGGTAGACGGCCAGCTGCACGGCGCGCGGCGAGGCCGTGGAACGGAACCGGCGGACGAGTTCGAGCGGCGGGCGGGCGGCCCGGGGCGCGGGCGGCGCCGCCGCCGGGTGCCCGGCCAGCACCCGGCCGACCTCGGCGGGGACCGGCCCGGTGCCGAGCCCGGCGACGAGCCGGGCCCAGGCGCCCAGGGCCCGGGCGCTGGGCGGCAGCACGGGTACGGCCAGGCCCGGGGCCGGCCGGTCCGGCAGTGCGGCCCGCCCGGCCCGGAAGCCGAGCCCGCCCGGGACCCCCTCGACGCGGGAGAGGGTGCCGCGTTCGGTGGGCAGCCAGGTCCGGCCCCACAGCCGCTGCGGCAGCGGCTGGACGATGGCGGTCGGGGTGCACTCGGTCCACCGGTGCAGGAGCCGCTGCGCGCGGCCCTCCCGCCACATCGGGCCGGTGCAGTCGGAGACCACCAGGGTGATGCCGCGGCGGGTGGGGTCGCGCAGCTGGTCGGCGGAGCGGAGTCCGGTCCCGGGGGACGGGCCGCGGCCGACGGCCGGGGTGCCGTCCGGCTGCCGGTGCAGGAAGTGCGCCTGGACGTCGCGGAAGGCGCCGAGGCGTTCGCAGACGGCCCGGAGCTCGTCGAACATGTCCTGCCACACGGCCATGGACGGGGAGGCGTCCATCACCAGCCGGATGGTGGCCTCCCGTCCGGTCTCGGGCCGCAGGACGGGGATGACCTGGCCGAGGGCCCGGGCGCTGGCCTCCGCGGTGGCCGCCTCGTCCAGGACCATCCGGGCCGGCGGGCCGGGGGGCCGGTGCCGCTGGAGGGCGCGCAGGGCCCGCTGGATGTCGAGGATGCGGGGCAGGGCCGCCGCTCCGGGCACCCGTACGGGCAGGGCGGCGCCGCCGGGCGGTGGCTGTGCCGGGCCGCCGCGGGCGGTCGCGGGTTCCGGGGGGCCCGGCACGTACAGGGTGAGCGGGCCGTCGTCGCCGGAGCCCGGGGGCCGTCCGGTGGGGTCCGGTGGTCGTCGCCCGGCCGGCCGGGCGGGCCGGGCGGCGCGGTCGTCGTGGTCCTCGTCCTCCTCGCCGGTGTCCGCGGCGGGCGGGGCGCCGCCCGGGCGGTGTCCGGCGGCCCGGGCGGTGTGGCCGGCCAGCCAGAGCGCGTCGGCGAGTTCCTCGTCGGTCGGGTCGAGTCCCCCGGCCCGCAGGACGCCGACCAGCCGGCGCAGGTCAGGGACGGACACGGCGGCTCACCTCGGGCGGTCGAGGCGCTGGACGATCAGGTCCGCGAGGTCCTCCCGGCTGGGCGGTGCCGCGTAGTGCGTGAGGTAGATGGCGTTCAGGAGCTGGTCGGCGGCGAGGAGTTCGGTCCGGGAGCGGGTGAGGAACTCCCGGATGAGTTCGGCGCCGAGCCGGGCCGCCTCCTCCCCGAGGTGCGCGCGGACCATGGTGGCCAGGCGCTTCTCGCCGGGCTGGCCGAGCTTGAGCTGGATGCAGCGGCGCAACAGGGCGGCGGGGAACTCCCGTTCGCCGTTGCTGGTCAGGATGATGAAGGGGAAGGCGCGGCAGCGGACCCGGCCGTCCCGGACGGTGACCTTGGTGCCGTCGTCGGTGAGCACCTCCACCTCCGGTTCGCGGTCGGCCACCCGCTCCAGCTCGGGCAGCGCGAACTCGCCTTCCTCCAGGACGTTCAGCAGGTCGTTGGGCAGGTCGATGTCGCTCTTGTCGAGTTCGTCGACGAGCAGGACCCGCGGTCGGGCGGTGGGCAGCAGGGCGGTGCCCAGCGGTCCCAGCCGGACGTACTTGCCGATGGGGGGCGGGCCGTCGGGGGATCCGCCGCCGGCGGCGATCTGCACGTCCTGGAGCCGGGCGATGGCGTCGTAGCGGTAGAGGCCCTCCTGGAGGGCGGTCCGCGAGACGATCGGCCAGCGCAGCACCCGGCCCAGTTTCAGCTCGTGGGCCACGGCGTGGGCGAGGGTGGACTTGCCGGTCCCGGGGTAGCCGGTGACCAGCAGCGGGCGGCGCAGGTAGAGGGCGGCGTTGACGGCCTCCAGTTCCTCGGGCTCGGGCCGGTGCAGTTCGGCGGCGTGCCGGTGGGCGCCGAGCCGCCGGGTGGCGGCGCTGTCGGGGGCGGTGGCCGCGGCCCCGGGTACGACGAGCGGGCCGCCGTCGAAGTCGCGCCAGGGCGGGGGGTCGGGCAGGGCGTCCAGTCCGTCGTGGGGCTCGCCGACGCCCCGGTAGATCAGCCACTCCTCGTTCACGGTCGCTCCTTCTGCGGCGAGGGCGTGCGGGGCGGGGTGGTGCACCGGAGGGTTCCGGGTCCCGGGGCGGCGGCCGGGCGCGGCCGGCGCGGGGCCCGTTCACAGGTCTCCCTGGAGGGGTTCGTCGAACGGGAGCGGGCGGTCCGGGTCCTCCCATACCAGGCCGACCCCGGCCGCCCAGTAGGCGTCGGGGTCGCGGCCGTACGCCCGGCCGCGCAGGGCCTGGAGCCGCAGCGGCAGCGGTCCGGCCCGGCCGGCCTCGGCCAGTTCCTCGCGCACGCCCCGGTGGAAGGGGGCGCAGGACCCGGCCGGGCCGGGCGGCGGCCGGCGGGTCACGGCGACCCCGTAGCCGGCCTCCCGGTCCTCGTGGAGCCCGCCGAGCCGGCAGTGCACGAGCACGGTGTGCCCGGGCAGGGCGTGCAGCCAGGCGTACGAGGGGCTGCGCGGCCGGCCGCGGGCGCAGTCGGCCCGCTCGACCTGGAGCTGCCCGCCCTGTACCCGGGCCCAGCGCTCGGCGCGTACGGCGCGCTCGGCCTCGGCGGGCGGCGGCGCGGCGGGGTAGCGGAACACCACCGGGCGCTGCACGCCCAGCGGGACGCCGCCGGGCCCGGTCCACTCGTCCACGGGCAGGGTGAAGAGTTCGGGGGCCACGGCGACCTCCAGCAGGGCGGGGGCCTCGTGGGTGTCGCAGCGGCGGAAGGCCTCGGCGAGGGGGGCCCGTAACGCGGCGGGCAGGTCCGCGGGGGTGGTCCGGACGCCGGAGTCCACCGGGTCCACGCGCTCGGGGCCGAGCAGGACCGAGACCCGCCAGTCGCAGACGTCCTCCCAGGTGTGGGCCCAGGCTTCCACCAGTACGGAGGGGCCGGCGGGCAGCAGGTGCCGGGGGCGGACCGGACCGGGCGCGGGCCGGGCAGCCCGGGCGCGGCGGCGGCGTTCGCGGGCCGCGAGGCCGTGTTCGTAGCGTTCGCCGAGTTCGCGGCGCAGCGGCCGGGACAGGCGTTCGGCGGTGCCGCGGACCCAGTCCCACAGTTCGTCGTCGGCTCCGGGCGAGGGCGGCTCGCGGTGGTCGGCGGTGCTGACGTCGGTGGCGTAGCGCAGCATGGCGACGGCTTCGGTGACCACGTCGGGGGGCGGGTCGTAGAGCAGGCCGAGTCCGTCGCGCCAGGTCAGCGGGGCTTTGAGGCTGGGGTCGCGGTCCTCGCCGCGGGCGGCCTCGACCAGCTGCTGGACGGCTTCACAGGAGCCGGGTGCGGGGAGCTCGGCGAGCAGTCCGCGCAGGGTGGTGCGCTCGGCGGCGGTGAGCCGCCGCCGGCTGAGGAAGGGCTCGGGGCCGGACAGCTCGTCGTGGACGTCGGTCCAGGTGCGGCGGGTGTTGAGGTCGCTGAGGTGCTGGTCGTAGTGGTGGAGGTCGTGGCCCTGCATCACCCGGCGGTAGAGGCCGGGCCGGCCGCGGGCGGCCGCCGGCAGGTCCCGCAGCTCGGTGACGGCCACGGCCAGTCCGCCGCCGCCGTCGCGGCGGCGGGCCTTGACCACGCCGACCACCTCGCCGCGGGCGAGGTCGACGACGGGGCCGCCGGACATGCCGGGGTCGATCTCGTCCTCGGCGCCGAGCCGGAGCGCGGCCTGCCGGCCGAGGGCGCCGCGCAGCCGGGTGGGCCGGCCGGTGATCTCCGGCCGGCCGGTCTCGTCGGTGCAGCCGAAGTAGGCGACCTCCCCGAACCGGGGCCGGGGCCGGTCCGACAGCCATGCGCAGGCGTGCGAGACGGGGGCGAGGACGCGGACCAGCGCCAGGTCGGGCAGGGGCCACAGTCCGCCGCCGCGGGCGGTCCGCCCGTACGGGCCGGCGGGGGCGCGCGGCGGGGGTTCGTCCTCGTCGGGAAGGACGCACTCGACCCGGCCGTGGACGGTCCCGGTGGCGTCGTCCCCGGCGTGGAAGGTGATGCCGATCTCCCGGCCCGTGAGCCGCACCGACCCACCACCCCCTTCGCCGACCACGTGCGCGCACGTCAGGACCCAGCCGGGGGCGATGAAGAAGCCGCTCCCCCAGGTGTCGCCGGCCCCCGGGTTCCCATACCCGTCGGACGGGGCGTGGATGCGTACGGTGGCGGCGCGGACCAGGGGTTCCAGGAGCTCGAAGGCGCGCGCGGGATCGCACGTGCGCCCGTCGCCCATGCCGGCCCTCCCCCACGACTGCCCGTGCCGCCCCGTTGCCCGTAACGGCAGGCTAGACCCCCTTCCCGGCCGGAGGGGAGATCCGCGACGGACCCGGCTTATCCTGGCCGGGAATCACCCATGACCCATGGAGCCTGTCTTGTACTTCACCGATCGCGGCATCGAGGAGCTGGAGAAGCGGCGCGGCGAGGAGGAGGTCACCTTCGAGTGGCTCGCCGAGCAGCTCCGGACCTTCGTCGACCTGAACCCGGACTTCGAGGTTCCGGTGGAGCGCCTGGCCACCTGGCTGGCGCGCCTGGACGACGAGGACGACGAGGACGAGTGACGGCGCCGGCCTCCACGACCACGACCGGGTCGTGGGGGCCGGCACCGGTTCAGTGGATGCTCACGTATCCGCCCATGGGCGTGCGCATGCCGAAGGTCGGCCCGAACCCGCCGGTGCCGGTGCCGGCGTTGCGGAGCAGGTTTCCGTAGACGTCACGGGAGACGAGGTCGGGCTTGCCGTCGGCGGTGACGTCTCCGGTACCGGCGAACTGGAAGCGCTTCGACAGCCAGCCGGCCGGGCCGACCTGGACGCGCGGCTTGACCGTGCCTCCCTTGACGCCGTCGTAGCGCCACATCGTGCCGTTGCCGTCGACCGCCAGCAGGTCGCCCACGCCGTCGCCGTTCAGGTCGCCCGCGCCGAGCACGTGCTTGTACAGCTTCCAGTTCAGCATGATCCGCACCCGCGGCTTGAAGCCGCCGGCGCCGTCCTGTGCGTAGAAGTAGATGTCACCCGTGGTCGCCTGGCGCGCGATCAGGTCCCCACGGCCGTCGCCCGTCATGTCGCCCGGCAGGGTCAGCACGTCGTACTGCCCCCAGCCCGACCCGATGTACTTCGACGGGGTGCGGGGGGAGACGGGCTTGCCCGGCGCGGCCAGGTACACCCGCAGCAGGCCCGAGGCGTCGCGGACCAGGACGTCGTTCGCCCGGTCGTCGTTCATGTCGCCGAAGGGGACGGCGGTGGAGGTCGCCGGCCAGCCCGTCGCGTTCTGCGGGCCGGAGGAGGTGTGCAGCTGGAGGCCGCCCTTGGAGTCCCGGGTGAACATGTCGCCGCGGGTGTCACCGGTGTAGTCCCGGTGGGCCGCCCTGCCGGTCAGCGTGACCGAGCCGGCGCGCTTGAGTTCCGGGCCCTGGCCGTCGGCCGGCTTGACCGTCAGCGTCCACGTGTGCGCCCCGTTCGGGACGTTCCGCCCGGAGGCGTCCCGGCCGTCCCAGGACGTGGTGATCGCGCCGCGGGTCTCGTAGCCGGTGCGGACGAGGACCGACGCGCCCGTGGCCTTCGACGTCAGGGTCAGGGTCCAGGAGGCGGCCGGCTTCGTCAGCCACCAGGACGGGGTCCAGGTCCGGCCGGCGCCGAGCTCGGCGGTGGTGGGGGCGGCCTGGTCGTACACGCCGAGGGGCGCCGCCACGCCGGCGGACCTGACGTGCACCGCGTGCGCCTCGTCCACATGGGCGATCCGGCCGGTGAACCGGTCGACCGCCCAGCCCTTGCCCGGCCGGGTGGTGAGCGGCCGGGCGATCTCCCGCACGCCGGTGCCGCCCTTGACGTCCGCCACCTTCAGGGCCGGGCCGTCGGTGAACGCGACGAAGCCCTGGCCCAGCCGGGCCGTCCCGTCGTACGCCGGGAGCCTGACCGAGGTCTTGGTCCCGGTGTCGTAGACGCCGGACTCCGTGTCGCACTTCCAGTACAGGGAGGCGGCGAAGGCCTGCATCTCCTTGATCGCGCAGCCGGCCGGCTTGTCCGTGCGCAGCACGGCCCCGGTGCGGACGTCGAGCGCCTCCACCGTGCCGGCCGTCGCCGTGTTCCGCCACAGGGCGCTGCCGGACAGGGCGAAGGCGCCGCCGGGGGCGGGGAAGCCACGGCCCTTCGTGTTGGTGAGCAGGTCGTGCACCTCCACCGGGTTGCCGGGCGCGGCCGTGCGGAAGGCGGCGTACCGGCCGGTCGCCTGGAGCGAGTTCGGCAGCATCACGGTGTCGCTCGTGATCGGCTTGTACGACGAGGACGTGTCCAACCGCTTCTCCGCCAGCTTCTTGCTGTCGGGGTGCATGTACAGGAGCCGGTCGGCGCCGTTGGACACCAGCTCGTCGATCTCCCGCAGCGTGGTGGTCCGGACGGCGGCGGGGCGGGCCTCCTTGGCCGGGTCCGCGTGGTCGAGCGTGCGGGTCCGGAACAGGTCGGAGGAGTGCGGCATGTCGACGCCCCAGGCACTCGGCACCTTTTCCACCGTGTGCAGGCGGCCGTTCTCCACGGCCAGGTCGGCGATCTCGACCGGCTGGGGAGCGACGGCGGAGACGCGGACGGCCTGGGCCCTGCCCTCCGCGTCCGCCTTGAACTCGTGGATGTCGAACCAGTTCCGGTCCTCGCGCACGGCCAGGCCCAGCAGGCGGTTTCCGGGCGCCGGCGTCAGGCGGGGGCGGTAGATGTCCACCTCGAACTTGCCCAGGACGCGCCGTGAGCCGTCCCCGGCGAGTGCCTTGATCTCCCGGGTGTAGTCGGTGATCAGCAGCTCGCTTCCGACGAGTCCGACCGCGTGGAAGCCGTTGTAGGACCTCGGGAACCGGTGGATCGGGGTGGTGAAGTCCTTGCGGGTGTCGTACACCTCGAAGTCGAGCGGGTTGGTGCGGATCAGGTAGTCGCCCACCACGAGGGGCGGCGGGAGCTTGGACCCCAGCGGGACCGCTCGCCCCTCCCCGGTGGTGTCGATCCACAGCTCCTTCGGGCTCTGGCTGTCGTGGACGAACAGGACACCGCGGCTGTTCGAGTGGTGGGACTGGACGCCGGAGACGACGGCGAGCTCGCGGTCCCGCAGCTGCCCGTCCTGCAGCCACAGCAGGTGCACGCTCCCCCGACCGCTCACCGTCCAGTCCACGGCGACGGCCTTCCGGCCGGTCACCGCGTACAGGGTCAGGTTCGCGGGGAGGACGAAGGACTCCTCCGCCCCGGCGTGGCCGTCCCGCAGGATCACGGTGCGTGTGGCCTGCTGGTGGAGGGCGATGGTGTCGGTGCCCGTGCCGTAGACGCGGTCCGTTCCCTTGGCGTCGAACTCGACGCTGGTGTCCTGTCCGAAGGGCGTGAAGCGGGAGGGGATCCCGTGACCGCGGATGACGCCCTGGGACGTGGCGGCGTGGAGCGTGGTCCCGCCGATCTCCATGTGCTTCGGGGCCGGCAGGACCAGTTCCGCCCCGGGTTCCGGGGCGTCGGCCGCGAAGGCCGGGGCTGCCGTCAGCGGGACGGCGAGCGTGGTGAGAGCGGCGGCCACGGCTATCGCGGCCGACGTCCGGCGATGGAACAAGATTCCCCCACTGGTCGGAACGATCGGTTGATCCGTACTGGTGACCCACCAGGGGGCCGTTTGGTTGTACGTGGAAGCCGCCCGAAAGACGACGTCGGCCTCCACGACCGGGATGAGGTCGTGGAGGCCGACGTCTGGTTCAGGGCCGGATCAGCCGGCAGCGCCGGAGGATCCGGCCGGGGGCCGCCCGTGGTGCTTCAGGCCAGGCGGGCGACGCCGTCGGCCTTGGCGGCGGCGGCGACCGCGGCGGCGACCGCCTCGGCGACGCGCTCGTCGAACGGCGACGGGATCACGTAGTCGGCGGCGAGCTCGTCACCGACGACGCCGGCGATGGCGTCGGCGGCGGCGATCTTCATGCCCTCGGTGATCCGGGTGGCCCGGACTTTGAGGGCGCCGGCGAAGATGCCGGGGAACGCCAGCACGTTGTTGATCTGGTTCGGGAAGTCCGACCGGCCGGTGGCCACGACCGCCGCGTACTTGTGCGCGACGTCCGGGTGGACCTCCGGGTTCGGGTTGGCCATGGCGAAGACGAAGGCGTTCTCGGCCATGGTGGCCACGGCCTCCTCCGGCACGGTGCCGCCGGAGACGCCGATGAACACGTCGGCGCCGGCCAGGGCCGACTCCAGGGAGCCGGTGAGACCGGTCCTGTTGGTGAGGCCCGCGATCTCGGCCTTGACGTCCGTCAGGTCGGTGCGGTCGGCGGCGACCACGCCCTTGCGGTCGGTGACGCACACGTCGCCGATGCCGGCGTCCACGAGGATCTTGGCGATGGCGATGCCCGCCGCGCCCGCGCCGGAGATGACCGCCCGGAGGTCGCCGAGGGTGCGACCCGTGAGCTTGGCGGCGTTCCGCAGGGCGGCCAGCGTCACGATGGCGGTGCCGTGCTGGTCGTCGTGGAAGATCGGGATGTCCAGCTGCTCCTGCAGGCGGCGCTCGATCTCGAAACAGCGCGGGGCGGAGATGTCCTCCAGGTTCACGCCGCCGAAGGACGGCGCGAGACGGACGACGGTCTCGACGATCTCGTCCGTGTCCTTGGTGGCGAGCGCGATCGGGACCGCGTCCACCCCACCGAACTGCTTGAAGAGGATGGCCTTGCCCTCCATCACGGGGAGGGAGGCCTCCGGCCCGATGTCACCGAGTCCGAGCACGGCCGTGCCGTCGGTGACGACGGCGACCACGTTGGACTTCCAGGTGTACTCGTTGACGAGCTCGGGCTGCTCGGCGATGGCGGTGCACACCTTCGCCACGCCGGGCGTGTACGCGAGGGACAGGTCGTCCTTGTTCCGGACCGGAACGGTCGCCTGCACGGCCATCTTGCCGCCCCGGTGCAGTGCGAAGACCGCATCCGGGTTGTTGTCCGTCACGTCGTTCTCGCTGTCGCTGTCGCTGCGAGGATTGACGATCTCCGCTGCCACTTCTCTTGGCCCCTTAAGTCTTTGAATCATTGAGGGTGACCACTCCTGGTTAAGGGGTGGGCGGGCACCGCGTCCGTGCTCCGCATCGACGGTTGGCCCGTCTCCGCGAAGGGGAGGTTCGTACGCGCGGGCGCGCCGCACACGCGCCCAGAGCCCCGGATGAGGGGTGTAAGGATCTGTTCTACCCGAA
The DNA here is from genome assembly GCF_042900645.1 of Streptomyces sp. NPDC012888. Taxonomy (NCBI): domain Bacteria; kingdom Bacillati; phylum Actinomycetota; class Actinomycetes; order Kitasatosporales; family Streptomycetaceae; genus Streptomyces; species Streptomyces sp. NPDC012888. Next base: position 236,538 of record NZ_JBIBBM010000004.1, read on the forward strand.
GAACACTCGCCCAGACGAGTCGATTCCGACTCGAACCTAAACCTGTTGTCCAGATTTCGGCGAAAAGTCCAACAGGCTGTCTTCGATGATCGAGACGAGCCGTAGAAATCGCTGTCGAACAGGCGTCGCACGGCAGAAACTTCGGCGCCGGTCCGGTTGGTCCACTGTGATGTGCGCTGACCGGGTCGCCCGTTATCCGATTTTGACCTGACGAGCAGCCTGAATGCGTCGGTCCGAATGGCAAGATGCCCCTCATCACACAAGGTCGCGACACTCGAAGGTGCGTGCCACGACCGCATCGATGCTCTCTTCCCCGTCGGAGGAACCGCTCATGACCGCTAGCACCACTCGTCGTACGACCGCCTCCCGGTCCAGGATCGCCGCGGTCGGCGCGATCGCGGTCGCCGGCGCCCTGGTCCTCACCGGTTGCGGAGACCAGACCGACCAGGGGACGAAGTCCTCCCCGTCGGCCGGTGCGAACAGCGCCCCGCTGTTCTCCAAGCTGCCCAAGAAGATCCAGGACGCGGGCGTCATCAAGGTGGGCACGGACGCGACCTACGCGCCGATGGAGTTCACCGAGGGCGGCAAGATCGTCGGCGTCGACCCGGACATCGCGGCGGCCCTGAGCAAGCAGCTCGGCGTGCAGTTCAAGTTCGAGTCGGGCACCTTCGACACCCTGATCGGCAGCATGCAGACCGGTCGCAGCGACATGGTCATGTCCTCCCTGACCGACACCAAGGCCCGCCAGGAGGGCCTGGACGACAAGGGCGCCAAGACCGGTGCGGGCGTCGACTTCGTCGACTACTTCACCGCCTCGACCGGCATCCTGGTCAAGAAGGGCAACCCGGAGGGCATCAAGACCCTCGACGACCTGTGCGGCAAGACGGTCGCCGTCCAGCGCGGCACCACCTACGAGCAGTCCGCCAAGGACCAGGCCGAGAAGTGCAAGAAGGACGGCAAGGGCGAGCTGAAGGTCGAGTCCTTCCCGACCGACGCCGAGGCCCAGACCCGCGTGAAGGCCGGCGGCGCCGTCGCCGACCTGAACGACTCCCCGGTCGCCGCGTACATCGCGAAGACCGCGGGCGGCGGCAACGACTTCGAGGCCATCGCCAACCCGACCGACGCCGGCCTGTTCGGCATCGCCGTCGACAAGAAGAACACCGAGCTGCGCGACGCCCTCAAGGCCGCCCTCGACGCCACCATCAAGGACGGCACCTACAAGGCCGCCCTGGACAAGTGGAACGCCGGCTCCGGCGCCGTGACCGAGGCGAAGATCAACGCCGGGCAGTGACCTCCCCCGGAGTGGCCCCTCCCCCACTCCGTAGTACTTGCAGCACTGAAGGGCAGTCACTGTGACTGACAAGCTCGACAAGGCCTCCGGCCCGGCGGACACCCCGCCGGCCGGGACCGTTCCTCCCGAGATGATCCGTGCGATCCCGGTCCGCCACTACGGCCGGTGGGTCAGCGGCGTCGTCGTCATCGCCCTGGTCGTCGCCCTCGTCTACGCCTTCTCGCAGGGCAACGTGCGCTGGGCGACCGTCCCGGAGAAGCTGTTCGACCCGTCGATCCTCACGGGTCTCGGCAACACCGTCCTGATCAGCATCGCGTCGATGGCGCTGGGCCTCGTGCTCGGCGTCGTCTTCGCCGTGATGCGCCTCTCGAAGAACCCGGTGACGAGCACCATCGCCTGGTTCTACATCTGGTTCTTCCGGGGCACCCCGGTCTACGTCCAGCTCCTCATCTGGTTCAACCTCGCCCTGATCTTCCCGATCCTGAACCTCGGGTTCTACAAGGACGAGATGACCCAGGTCATGACGCCGTTCCTCGCGGCGCTGCTGGGTCTGGGCCTGAACGAGGGCGCCTACATGGCGGAGATCGTCCGGGCCGGCATCCAGTCGGTCGACGAGGGCCAGACCGAGGCCGCCCACGCGCTCGGCATGAAGCAGACGCAGACCATGCGGCGGATCGTCCTGCCGCAGGCCATGCGGGTGATCGTCCCGCCGACGGGCAACGAGTTCATCAACATGCTGAAGACCTCGTCGCTCGTGGTCGCCGTGCAGTATCCCGACCTGCTGCGCGCCGCCCAGGACATCGCCTCCACCTCCTTCGCCGTGATGGAGATGTTCTTCGTCGCGTCCATCTGGTACCTGGTCCTGACCAGCATCTTCTCGGTCGGCCAGTACTACCTGGAGCGGCACTACGCGCGCGGTGCGCTGCGCACGCTGCCGCCCACGCCGTGGCAGAAGGTCAAGGCGAACCTCTCCCGCTTCTCGACCCGCGACAAGGTGGTGGCCTGATGACTGCCATGGTGAAGGCCGAGGGCGTCCACAAGTCCTACGGCGCGGCGCACATCCTCAAGGGCATCGACCTGGAGGTCGCCCCGCGTGAGGTGTTCTGCCTGATCGGACCGTCCGGTTCCGGCAAGTCGACCTTCCTCCGGTGCATCAACCACCTGGAGAAGATCAACGGCGGCCGGCTGTACGTGGACGGCGAGCTGGTCGGCTACCGGCAGAAGGGCGACAAGCTGTACGAGCTGAAGGACAGCGAGGTCGCGGCCCAGCGCCGGGACATCGGCATGGTCTTCCAGCGGTTCAACCTGTTCCCGCACATGACGGCCATAGAGAACGTCATGGAAGCGCCGGTCATGGTCAAGGGCGAGTCCAAGGCCGTGGCCCGCGAGCGCGCGATCAAGCTGCTGGACCGGGTGGGTCTGGGCGACAAGGGCGCGAACTACCCGTCGCAGCTCTCCGGCGGCCAGCAGCAGCGCGTGGCGATCGCCCGCGCGCTGGCCATGGAGCCGAAGCTGATGCTCTTCGACGAGCCGACCTCGGCACTGGACCCGGAGCTGGTCGGTGACGTCCTGGACGTCATGCGGGACCTGGCCGAGTCGGGCATGACCATGATCGTGGTGACCCACGAGATGGGCTTCGCCCGCGAGGTCGGGGACAACCTGGTGTTCATGGACGGCGGCGTGGTCGTCGAGTCGGGTCACCCCCGCGAGGTCCTGACCAACCCCCAGCACGACCGTACGAAGGCCTTCCTCTCGAAGGTCCTGTAGGTCTCCAGCCGGCCCGGAGGGGCGGTACGGGAACCCCCGTACCGCCCCTCCGGCGTTCCGCGGTCCGCACGCCACGGGGACGCGCGGGTCCGGCGCTGCTCGATGGGCGCTACTTGAGGGCCAGCACCATCGCGTCGGACGGGGACCGCCAGACGGTCCGCGCCTCCGCGAAGCCGGCCTCGCGCAGGGTGCGGGCGTGCCAGGCCTCGTCCGGGGTGTCCCCGTCGGCGTGCTCCCCGTAGATCTCGAACCGGCGGGCGGTCGGTGCGGCGAGCACCGGGTCCTGGGCGCACACCGCCCACCACTCGGCCCAGTCCAGGGCGCCGTCCTGCCGTGCCCGGTCCATCCGGGCGTGCCGCTGGGCCCGGTCGGCCGCGTTGATCCGCGGGGTGGCGGGGTCGGGCATGTGGTCGGCGTTGAGGAAGACGCCGCCCTCGCGGACGAGCGGGGCGATCTGCCCGTACAGCACGGCGAGCTCCGGGCTGTGCAGCCAGTGCAGGGCGGTGGCGGTCAGCACGGCGTCGTAGGAGTCGTGGGGAAGGGCCTCCGTCCACCGGGGGTCCTTGAGGTCGGCGGTGACGAAGCCCGCCCGGGGGTCGCCGGCGAAGGTGCCCTCGGCGATGGTCAACAGGGCGGGGTCGAGGTCCACCCCCGTACTGGTGGCCTCCGGGAACCGCGAGAGCAGCCGGGCCGTGATACTTCCCGTACCGCACGCCAGGTCCAGCACCCGGGGGGCCGGCCCCACCAGGGCCTCCACCATGTCCAGCATCACCCGGAACCGCTCCTCGCGGTCGGGCATGTAGCACTCCTGCTGGCGGTCCCAGCTCTGCTGCCAGGCCTGCCAGTCGGTACCGGATCCGGTCACCGCTTCCGTCATCAGAACCCCTCCGCAACGACGAACGTAATACCCTCGAATACATCTCGGCCGTTACGCCGAGCTTAGACCGCCCTCGTAAGGACTACAAGTGGAACTGGCCTCTTACTCGGACTACGCCGTGCGCCTGGTCAACACCGAGGAACCGGCCCGCAACAAGGACGGGCTGACCTCGGTGGACGCCGTGCGCGCCCTGTTCGGCCCCAGCGTCCAGATGGCCCGCCGGGTCACCGACGCGGACGTGACCCGCTTCCGCAACGTCCGCGGCAGGCTCCGGTCCGTCTTCGAGGCCGCGGACTCCGGCGACCACGTGCTCGCGGTCGACCTGCTGAACTCCCTGCTGATGGAGTTCCCGGTCAGCCCGCAGATCTCCGGCCACGAGACCCTCGGCGAGGACGGCGCCCCCAACTGGCACATGCACCTCGCCGACCACCCCTCCAACGCCACCGCCGGCTACGCGGCGATCGCCTCCATGGGACTGGCCTTCCACCTCACCTCGTACGGGGCGGACCGGCTCGGCCTGTGCCAGGCGGCGCCCTGCCGCAACGCCTACCTGGACACCTCGACCAACCGCTCCCGCCGCTACTGCTCCGACCGCTGCGCCACCCGGGCCAACGTCGCCGCCTACCGGGCCCGCAAGCGCCTGGAGGCGGACGCGTCCGGGAACAGCGGGCGGACCGCGGTGGCCGCCCAGCCGAGCCGCGCCGATGGCGAGGTCTGATCCTTCCGCCGCGGCCGGTAGCGCAGCACCGCGGTTCCCAGCACCAGCTCGTCGGGCACGGCACCGTAGTCGGTGCTGTCGCCCGGCGGCACGGCGTACGGGTTGTCGCCGAGCACCCACCAGCCGCCGGGGCGGCGCTCCACCGCCCGCTTCACCACGAGCAGGTCCTGCTGGAAGGGGTGCCGCAACACGACGACGTCACCCGGACGGACCCGTACCCCGTAGCGGACCAGCAATTGGTCCCCGTCCCGAAGGGTCGGCGCCATCGACGGACCGGTCACCTCCGCGACACCGATCCGCCGCTGTTCGCGCGCTGTACCTGGCATTCCGCCTCCTCACCGCCGGTGCCCGGCGTCCGTACGTTCGCTCACCGCCCCCATCCTGGCCCTGGACTTTTGTCCTAAGCCCCCGGGGGCGCCCGCGAAATCGACTGTCCCACGGAGTAATCTCCCCTCTTGAGAAGACGATCACGAGGAGGACAGCCCCCATGCTTTCCCGCTTCTTCGCCCCCAAGGTGAAGGTCTCCGCCCACTGCGACCTGCCGTGCGGCGTGTACGACCCGGCCCAGGCCCGTATCGAGATCGAGTCGGTCGTCGGGTGCCAGGAGAAGTACCAGGCGAACACCGACGCCGACTTCCGCACCCGCGCCCTGATCATCAAGGAGCAGCGCGCCGAGGTCGCCAAGCACCACGTCTCCGTGCTGTGGAGCGACTACTTCAAGGCCCCGCACTTCGAGAAGTACCCGCAGCTCCACCAGCTGGTGAACGACACCCTGAAGGCCATCTCGGCCGCCAAGGGGTCGAACGACCCGGCCACCGGCAAGAAGGCGCTGGAGCTCATCGCGGAGATCGACAAGATCTTCTGGGAGACCAAGCAGGCCTGACCCCTGCCGCGTCGAGCACGACTTCGAGGGGCCCGTCCGCGACCGCGGCCGGGCCCCTCGGGCGTGTCCGGCGTCCCCGGGACGCGATCCGCGTCACGAAGCGCTGCCAACAGGCCCTACCGGGCGGTAGCGTGCGGAGGCATGTTCGCTGCCTATGCCGCCCGTATCGACCGTGACCAGCCGCTGAGCGGCCTCGAGCTGGGCGAGCGCCCGGCGCCCGAGGCGCGCCCCGGCTGGGTGACCGTGAACGTCAAGGCCGCCTCCCTCAACCACCACGACCTGTGGTCGCTGCGCGGGGTGGGCCTCGGCGAGGACAAGCTCCCCATGATCCTCGGCTGTGACGCCGCCGGGATCGACCAGGACGGCAACGAGGTCGTCCTGCACTCCGTCATCGGCCAGACCGGGCACGGGGTCGGCCCGGACGAGCCGCGGTCGATCCTGACCGAGCGCTACCAGGGCACCTTCGCCGAGCAGGTGTCCGTCCCGGCCTGGAACGTGCTGCCCAAGCCGGCCGGGCTCTCCTTCGAGGAGGCGGCCTGCCTGCCGACGGCCTGGCTGACCGCCTACCGCATGCTGTTCACCAACGCCGGCGTCCGCCCCGGCGACTCGGTCCTGGTCCAGGGCGCGGGCGGCGGGGTCGCCACCGCCGCGATCGTCCTCGGCAAGGCCGCCGGGCTGCGCGTCTTCGCCACCAGCCGGGACGAGGCGAAGCGCAAGCGGGCGGTGGAGCTGGGCGCGGTGGACGCGTTCGAGCCGGGTGCGCGGCTGCCGCAGCGGGTGGACGCGGTGATCGAGACGGTGGGCGCGGCGACCTGGTCGCACTCGGTCAAGTCCCTGCGGCCCGGCGGGACGCTGGTCATCTCGGGGGCGACGAGCGGGGACCGCCCGGCGCACGCGGAGCTCACCCGGATCTTCTTCCTCGAACTCAGGGTCGTCGGCTCGACGATGGGCTCGAAGGACGAGCTGGAGGACCTGCTGGCGTTCTGCTCGGCGACCGGTGTGCGTCCGGTCATCGACGAGGTGCTGCCGCTGGACCGGGCCCGGGAGGGCTTCGAGAAGCTGGCCACCGGCGAGCTGTTCGGCAAGGTGGTCCTCACGGTCTGACGCGCGCCGGGCCCCCGTCCGTCATGTCAATCAGGGTTGACAGCCCTCCCCTGTCAACCTAGATTGACATGCATGACCGAGGCAACCGATCTCGCCGCCCGGGCCGGCGACCGCGACCCCCGAGTGGGACTGCGCGCGGTCGCCGCCCTGCGGCGGCTCCTGGAACAGCTGGAAGCGGTACAGGTCCGCAGCGCCCGGACCCAGGGATGGTCCTGGCAGGAGATCGCGGCCGAGCTGGGCGTCAGCCGGCAGGCCGTGCACAAGAAGTACGGGAGGCTGTGATGTTCGAACGGTTCACGGCGGAGGCGCGCCAGGCGGTGGTCGACGCCCGGACCGAGGCGGCCCGGGCCGGGGCGCCCGCGATCACCGAGGAGCACCTGCTGCTGGCCCTGCTGGAAACGGGCGCGCTGGACCCCCTCGGTGTGGACCGGGCGGGACTGCGGTCGGCGCTGGCCGCGGCACGCCGCCGGGGCGGGCTGTCCAAGGCGGACGAGGCGGCGCTCGCGGAGCTCGGCATCGACGTCTCGGAGGTCGTGGCCCGGGTCGAGGACACCCACGGCGAGGGCGTCCTCGCCGCCGCCGCGCCGACACCGAGGCGCTTCCCGGCCTCCCTGTTCCCGCGGCGCCGCGAGCCCGGCGCGGCCGGGCACCGGCCCTTCACCGGCGGCGCCAAGCGGGTGCTGGAGCAGTCACTGCGCATCGCCCTGGGCCGCCGCGACCGGACCATCGGCGCGCAGCACCTCCTGCTGGCCCTGGTCTCCCGCCCGGGCCCGGCGGCCGACGCCCTGGCGGACCACGGCGTCACCTACGCCACGGCGGAACGCGCCCTGGCCGCCTGAGGGCGTCGGTGTCGCACGGGGCCGGGGAAACGGATTGCCCCGGGGGGAGGGCTGACGTTGGCTGGGCGGCATGACCGAACTGCACACCGAACGCCTCTTCCTGCGTCGATGGCGCGAATCCGACCTCGAACCGTGGGCGGCGATGAACGCCGACCCCGAAGTCCGGGAGCACCTGGGCGACCTGCTCACCCGTGAACAGAGCGATGCCTCGGTGGCACGCTTCCAGGCCGAGTTCGACCGCCGGGGGTACGGCTGGTGGGCCGTGGAGGTCCGGGCCACGGGCGAGTTCGTGGGCTTCGCGGGCCTGGACCGGGTGGATGACGGCATGCCGTTCACCGGCGTGGAGATCGGCTGGCGGCTCGCCCGGCCGTCCTGGGGCCAGGGCTACGCCACCGAGGCCGCGCTGGGCGCCTTGGCCCACGGCTTCGGCACGCTCGGGCTTCCCGAGATCCTCGCCGTTACCACGGCTTCCAACCTCCGTTCCCAGGCGGTGATGCGCAGGATCGGCATGACCCGGGACCCGGCCGACGACTTCGACGACCCCGCCGCGCCCGAAGGACCGTTGCGCCCGAACGTGCTGTTCCGCATCGCCCGTGGCGCGAAGGCCTGACGTTCCCCCCGCGCGTCAGCCCCGGCGGTGCACGGCCCCGTACGGCACCCTCAGGCCTCCCCGCCGCGGACGGCGTCCAGGGCCCGGGCGAGCGCCTCGGCGAGGTGGCCGCGTACCTCCGCGACCTGCGCCCCGCCCACCCGGTGGTCCCGGGCCGCGTCGCGCACGTCGTCCCGGAACCGGTCGAGGAGCCGGTCCAGGTCACGGGCCGGATCCCCGGTCGGGGTGAGGTCCGCGGCCCAGTCCGTGGGCCGGGGGCCCGCCGGGGCGGTCGGGGCGGTCGGGCCGGTCGGGCCGGTCGGGGCGGTGCCGCCCAGCCACGCCCCGAGCCGGTCCGTGAAGTCCGACAGTCCGCGGACCCCCGACTTCGCGAACTGCTCCTGCAGTTGCCCGGTGATGCGCTGGAGCTCCTCGCGGGCCCGGTCCTGCGCCTCCTTGGCCTGGCGGCGCGCCTGCTGAGCCTCCTCGCGGGCCCGGCGGCTCTCGTCCTTGGCCCGCCGCGCCTGTTCCTTCCACTCCTGCCGGGCGCGGCGCAGCTCCTCCTTCGCCGCGGCCCAGGAGTCGTCCTCGGGCCGCGGCGGCGCGGACGCGGCCGCGGCGGCGCGCAGTTCGCGGCGCAGGTCGCCGGCGGCGCCGCGTACGTCGTCCCGCATCTCCGCGGCCAGTTCGGACACGGAGGCGCGGATCTCGACTTCGAGGTCGGCGAGTTCACCACTGCGGTCGGCGAGTTCGGCGCGGCCCGCGTCGGTGATCGAGTACACCTTGCGCCCGCCCTCCGTGGTGTGCGTGACGAGGCCCTCGGCCTCCAGCTTGGCGAGGCGGGGGTACACGGTGCCCGCCGAGGGCGCGTACAGCCCCTGGAAACGCTCCTCCAGCAGGCGGATCACCTCGTAGCCGTGGCGCGGCGCCTCCTCCAGCAGCTTCAGCAGGTAGAGCCGGAGGCGGCCGTGGGCGAAGACGGGCGGCATGTCAGAGCACCTTCTTGTCGAGCGCGAGCGGGGCCGCGGCCTCGTCGGACGGGCGGCGCAGCAGGGCGATGGCGCCGGAGACCGTGGTGGCCCGGAGGGTACCGGTACCGGACCCCAGCGTCCCGGTGATCCTCTTGGCGCCGAGCTGGCCGGTGACCCGCAGGTCGTCGAAGGCGGTGGAGACGCCGCCGGTGGCGCTGTTGGCCTCGACGCGGGCGTCGGCCGGGTGCGGCAGCCGGATGGCGACCTGGCCGGAGACCGAGTTCAGGTGGATGTCGACGGGACGGGCGGCGGTGTCGCCGTCCGCGGCGGGGGCGAGGTCGAGCAGCATGTCGCCGCTGACCGAGTCGGCGCGTACGGTGCCGCTGCCGCTCTCGACGAGGGTGAGCCCGCCGGACACGGAGTGGAAGCCGAAGTCTCCGCGGAGGGACTGCGCTTCGACGTTGCCGGAGACGGTGTGCGTACGGACGGGCCCGGCCAGGCCCACGAGGGTGGCGTCCCCGGAGACCCCGGTGACCTCGGTGCCGCCGCGCACCCCGGAGACGAGCGCGGCCGCGCCGACCGCGGCGATCCGCACGCGAGTTCCGGCGGGGACGGTCAGCGACACGACGGCGCTGCGCTCCCAGGCCTTGCGGCCGCCGCCGGAGCCGGCGGCCCAGCTCTTCCACGGCTTGGTGTCGAGCCACTGCCTGAAGTTCTGGGCGCCGTTCCAGGGGAGGTCCTCGTAGGAGACGGTGAGCGTGCCGCCGTCCTGCACGACCTGGAGCGGTGGGCCGTCGACGGCGGCGACCTCAAGACGTGCGGGTCCGCCGTCGTCGGTGCCGACGACGTTCACGGTGCCGCCGACGATCCGGACGCGGAGCTCCGCGACGGGCTCCTCGAAGGCGAGCGTCTGCGGTTCGGCGACGGACCAGGTCTGCTGGGCCATGGTGCGGTTCCTCCTCGTGACGCGGGACGCGCCATATCGCGTCTCCCGATAGACACGATATATCGCGCCCCATCCAAGTCAAGCGCCCCGGCCCGGCCCCCGGGCCCGGGCCACGTCGCGGGGCCGGACCGCACCGCCCGCCCGAGCGGGCCCCGGCGGCCTTATAGCCGCACCACCAACGCTCCGCCCGACCCCACGGGGCTCCGCCCCGAACCCGCGCCTCAAACGCCGGAGTGGCTGGATTCACCCACCCGGAACCGGCCCGCAGGGCCACACCCAACGAGGGGCCCACCAAGCCCGAGCGGCGATTGAGCGGGCCCGGGCGAAGCCCTGGGGCACGTGACGGAGCCGGGGCCGCACTTCCAGCCCGGGCTCCGGGCACGTGACGGAGCGGGGGCCGCGCATCCAGCCCGAGCGGCGATTGAGCGGGCCCCGGCGGAGCCAAGCCCGCGCAGCCAACGCACCGCCCGGGCGCACCGAGCGGGGCCGGCCAGCGCGGCAGGCGCGCGGGGCCGGCCCGGGCCGGGGCTGCGCGGCAGGCGGTGCCGAGGGCGTCAGAGCGGGGTCAGCAAGGGGCTGCCGGCGCGGCGGAGCCAGGCACGGTACGGCGGGGTCCGCAGGGCCGCTTCGCGGTACGCCGCACGCAGGTCCGCGTAGACCGCGGCCGCGCACTCCGCCCCCGCCCCCGGCCCCGTCGCCAGCAGCAGCCGTACCGCCAGCGGGTCCCCGTGCAGCGGCCGGATCGCCATGTCCTCCCGCGGCCCGGACGTCGGCTGGCAGGGCGCCACCGCCTCCCCGGACACGATCAGCGAGGCCGCCGTGTGGTAGTCGGTGTGCAGCACCGGCGGGTCGAGTCCGGCCCGGGCGAAGACCCGCCGCAGGCCGTCCCACTCGCCGTCCACCGACGGGTCCACCGTCCACCGGTCCGCCGCCAGGTCCCGCAGGTCCACGACCTCCTGCCGGGCCGCCGGATGCGCCCGCGACATCGACACGAACTGCGGCTCGCGCTCCACCAGCACCCGCGTCCGCAGCCCCGCCGGCACCCGCAGCGGGCTGCCCTCGACCTCGTGCACGAACGCGACGTCGAGCTGTCCGGCCGCCGTCATGCCCAGGAGGGCGTTCGCCGAGACGTCCACCACCAGCGTGGTCTCGGTGTCCGGCAGGCGCCGCCGCAGCCGTCGCAGCCAGCCCGGGAGGGCCCGGCTGGCGGTGGAGCCGATCCGCAGCCGCGGCCCGTACGCCTGGGCCCGCGCCTCGGCCACCAGTTGGGTCATCCCGTCCAGCAGCGGCCGGGCCCGCCCCAGTACCGCCCGGCCGAACGGAGTGGGCCGGCAGCCGCTGCGCTCGCGCAGGAACAGCTGTCCGTCCAGGGCCCGTTCGATCCGCTGCAGCTGCGTGGTCAGGGAGGGCTGGCTGACGCCGAGCTGCCGCGCCGCCTTGTGGAGGCTTCCGGCATCGGCGATGGCGCACAGCGCCCGCAGATGCCTCACCTCTAGCTCCATGACCCGAGGGTAGGACGGGCCCGGCGCACCGCACCAGCCACTGGCACCCCACCGATTCACGCCAATTTCACGTCCACGAAAGCCGGTTGGGGTTTCCGAAACCGAGCGATAGGTCGGCGCTATCGGCCTCTGACATCATCCGCCGCCCGCTTCGGCTCCCTCAGACTCCGGTACCGAACGACCCACCCCCCGCACCGCATTCGAGTAGGAGCCCCCCACATGCCCCTCTCCCGTCACCCCCGCCGCAGCCTGTTCGCCGCCGCGATCGGGCTCGGCCTCGCCGCCGCCCTCGGCGCCACGCCCACCGCCGGCGCGGCCCCCGCCCCCGCCGGATCCCCCGCCGCCTACGCGGCGTACGAGCGGTCCAAGGAGAACGCGGACGCCAACCGCGCCTTCTTCGAGGCGGTCCAGCGCTCGGTCGCCGAACAGCGCAAGGCCAACCCGGGCGCGCTCGCGGTCACCGTCACCTACAACACCCGCAACGCGCCCAGCTTCCGCACCCAGATAGCCCGCTCCACCCAGATCTGGAACAGCTCGGTGAGCAACGTCAAGCTCCAGGAGGTGTCCTCGGGCGGCAACTTCGCCTACTACGAGGGCAACGACTCGCGCGGCTCGTACGCGAGCACCGACGGGCACGGCCGCGGCTACATCTTCCTGGACTACCGGCAGAACCAGATCTACAACTCCACCCGGGTGACCTCCCACGAGACCGGGCACGTGCTCGGCCTCCCGGACCACTACTCGGGCCCGTGCAGCGAGCTGATGTCGGGCGGCGGCCCCGGCACGTCCTGCACGAACGCGACGCCCAACTCCGCCGAGCGCTCCCGGGTCGACTACCTGTGGCGCAACGGGCTGGTCGCCGCGCGGTGACGCACCGCCGGACCACCGCCGGACCACCGCGGGCCGGCCGGCCACCCGCCGGCTAGCCGTCCGGCGGCTGGTACGCGGGGCAGTCGGTGTTGCGGCAGGGGCCCGGGCCCCACGCCGGGACCCAGGCCCCGAGGACCTTGCGCCTGGTGATCACCGTCTCCACGGGGCGCCCGCAGGCCGGGCAGTAGAGCTGCTCGTGCCCGGCCTGCGGTGCCACCGTGGGGTGCGGATGCTGGTCATGACCGGTCATACCTACACGGTAGGCCGGTTTCCGGCGTTCAGCGCCTCCACCGCGGCCGGCGGGCGCGGTGCACCCGCCCGCGCCGCCCGCCTCAGCCGCGCGGCTTGCGCCACATCGGCCACATCAGCGGCCCCTCGGGCAGCCGGACGGCCGTACCGGTGAACTCCCACCCCAGTCGCTCGTACAGCCGCATGCTCCGTTCGCTGGAGGCCTCCAGGTACGCCGGGACCCCGTCCCGGTCGCAGCGCTCCAGCACCGGCCGCATCAGCTCCGTGCCGAGCCCCTCGCCCTGCCGGGCCGGGTCCACCGCGATCATCAGCAGGTACTCGTGTTCCTCGGCGGTGGGGTGGACCTCCCCGGTGAGCCGGCCCACCAGCTCGCAGCGCTCGTTGTCCGGGTCGGCCGCGGCCCGCATCCGGGCCGGTACGTCGTCCTCCGCGTCCTCGCCGCCGTGCTCGCCGGCCGGGACCCGCAGCCACAGCGCGGCGCAGCTGCCGTCCTCCGCGTAGTCGATCCGGCCCTGCTCCAGGGCCACGTCCACGAACACGCCGAGGAACCTGCCGTGCACCCGGCGGCGGTGCTCCGGGTCTGGGAACACCCAGCTGCTCACCGGGTCGTCCCGGAACGCCGCGTCGAGCAGCCCGGCCACCGCGTCCCGGTCCGCCCGTTCGGCCCTGCGTATCGCCAGCCCCACCGGCCCCACCCTTCGTTCGCCCCTCAACGTCCCACGGCGATCCTAGAGTTGGGGCGGGCACGCCGGAAGGCCTGTTCCGGCACCATGAGGTGCCGGAACAGGCCTTCCGGGACAGGCGGCGCGTCCTCAGCAGGTCCGGCGGGTCACGAACTCCGCGAGCGCCAGCAGTCCGCCCGCCGCCCCCAGGTCGGGGACCGCCCGGGAGAGCTGCTGCACGGCCCGGCCCATCCGGTCCGCGGCGTGGGCCTGCGCCCAGTCGCGGCCCCCGGCCCGGTCCACCGCTTCCGCGGCCAGCCGGATGTCGTCCGAGGTCATCGGCCCGGCGTAGAGCTCGGCGAGCTCCCGGCCCGCGTCGGTGCCGGAGGTGAGCGCGGCGACCACGGGCAGGGACTTCTTCCGGGCGAGCAGGTCGGCCCCCGCCGGCTTGCCCGTGTGCTCGGGGTCGCCCCAGATGCCGATCAGGTCGTCGATCAGCTGGAAGGCCAGCCCGGCCTCCCGCCCGAAGGCGTCCATCGCCTCGACCTCGTCCGGTCCGGCCCCCGCGTACAGCGCTCCCAGCGCGCAGGAGCAGCCGAGCAGGGCGCCGGTCTTGGCCATGGCCATGGTGGTGCATTCGGCCAGTGAGACGTCCGTCCGCCGCTCGAAGGAGCAGTCGGCCTGCTGGCCCGCGCAGAGCTCGATCACGCAGGCGGTCAGCCGGGCCGCCGCGGCCGCGGCGGCCGGGTGCGGGTCGTCGGCCAGCAGCCGCAGGGCGAGCGCCATCACGGCGTCCCCGGTGACGACCGCGTCCGGGATGCCGAACACGGTCCACGCCGTGGCCCGGCCGCGCCGCTTGGGGTCCTCGTCGATGACGTCGTCGTGGAGCAGCGTGAAGTTGTGCGCGAGCTCCACGGCGACCGCGGCCCGCACGGCGCTCTCGGCGGCCCGGCCGCCGGGTACGTCGAGCGCCCGGGCGGCGGCGAGGACCAGGGCGGGCCGCAGGGCCTTCCCGGGCCGGCCGGCGGAGGGGCTGCCGTCCGCGTCCTCCCAGCCGAAGTGGTACATGGCCACGCGCCGCATGGGGCCGGGCAGTCCCTCGACCGCGCGGCGGAGTTCGGGAGTGACCGTTTCTCTCGTCTGTTCCAGCAGGGCCACGGCTTCCTGGCCCTCGCCGGTGGCGATCGCGCTCACCGGCTCAGTACCAGCGCCCGAGCTCGACGTTCTCGAGGACGCCGAGTGCGTCGGGGACCAGCACGGCGGTCGAGAAGTAGGCGGTGACCAGGTACTTGATGAGTGCCTGGTCGTCGATGCCCATGAAGCGGACCGACAGGCTGGGCTCCAGCTCGTCCGGGAGGCCGGGCTGGTGCAGCCCGATCACGCCCTGCTCGTCCTCGCCGGTGCGCATGCACAGGATGGAGGTGGTCCGGGCGTCGCTGACCGGGATCTTGTTGCTCGGGAAGAGGGGTACTCCGCGCCAGGTCATGATCCGGGTGCCGTCGACGTCGATGTTGCCGGGGACCAGTCCGCGCCGGTTGCACTCGCGGCCGAAGGCGGCGATGGCCTCGGGGTGGGCGAGGAACAGCTTGGAGCCGCGGCGCATGGACAGCAGGGTGTCGAGGTCGTCCGGGGTGGGCGCGCCGTCGTGGGGCTGGATGCGCTGGCCGTAGTCGGCGTTGTGGAGCAGGCCGAACTCGCGGTTGTTGAGCATCTCGTGCTCCTGGCGCTCGCGGAGCGCCTCGACCGTGAGCCGCAGCTGCTGCTCGGTCTGGTTGTGCGGCTTGTTGTAGAGGTCGGCGACGCGGGTGTGGACGCGCAGGACGGTCTGGGCGATGGAGAGTTCGTACTCGCGCGGCGTGGCCTCGTAGTCGACGAAGGTGCCGGCCAGCACGGGCTCGCCGACGTGGCCGGAGGAGAGGTCGATCTCGGCTTCGCCGTGCTGGTTGGTGCGCTGCGGTGGCGTGGCGCGGACGCGGTCGACGTGGGCGCGGAGGGAGTCGACGCGGTCGGCGAGGAGCAGGAAGTCCTGGCGGCTGAGGACGAGGGCGGTGCCGGGGGTGGTGGCGCGGGCGGTGTACTCCCAGATCGCCCCTTCGTGCACGAGGCCGTCCTCGCCGAAGTAGGCGCCGTCGGCGACGGTGCGCAGGACGGCGTCGCCGCCGTAGGGGCCGGGGCCGACCTGGTCGATGCGGCCGTGGGCGAGCAGGAAGACCTGGTCGGCGGGGCTGCCGAAGGAGGTGAGCTCCTGGCCGGCGGCGAAGTCGACCTGCCGGCAGCGCTGGGCGAGTTCGCCGAGTACGTCGAGGTCGTCGTACTCGCGCAGCGGGGGGAGTTCGCACAGTTCGGCGGGGATGACCTGGACCTGGTCGCCGGTCTGGACGAACGTGACGCGGCCGTCGCCCACGGCGTAGCTGAGGCGGCGGTTGACCCGGTACGTGCCGCCCTGCACGGACACCCACGGCAGCATCCGCAGGAGCCACCGGGAGGTGATCTCCTGCATCTGCGGCACGGACTTGGTCGTGCTTGCCAAGTTCCGCGCGGCCGAGGTGGCGAGACTGCGTTGCGGCAGCGACTGTGCCTCGGTTCCGGAACCCGCCTGGACCGACATGTGGCTTTCCCCTTCGATCACTCCATGGTCTGCGGGACGGAAGCCTTCCAGGACGGATTGTGACGAGGCCATTACACAAAAGTGTGGGGTTGATCCGCCGGGAGCTGGGCACTCTCTATGGTCACCCCGGGCGCGCGCGGGGCCCGGTTTCGGCCACTTAACTTGCACATCAGATGCAACTTTTCTACGGTCGCCCCATGCGGCTCACCCGATTCACCGACCTGGCCTTGCGCGTCCTGATGCGCCTGGCCGTGGAGCGCACGGAGCTGCCCACCACCCGCGAGGTCGCCGAGACGATGCGGGTCCCGTACACGCACACCGCCAAGGTGGTCGCCCGGCTGCAGCACCTCGGCCTGGTCGAGGCCCGGCGCGGCCGCGGCGGCGGACTCGCCCTGACCGGGGCCGGCCGGGCCGCCTCGGTCGGCGGGGTGGTGCGGGAGCTGGAGGGCGCCGGGGACGTGGTCGACTGCGAGGGCGACAACGCCTGCCCGCTGAGCGCGGCGTGCGTGCTGCGCGGGGCCCTGCGCCGGGCCCAGGAGGCCTTCTTCGCGACCCTCGATCCGCTGACGGTCGGCGACCTCGTCGCCTCGCCGACGGGGCCCCTGCTGATCGGCATCACGGGCGGCGGGCCGGGACCGGCCACGGGGAGCGCCCGCCCCGACCCGTAGGCCGGCCGGCCCTGGCCGGTCCGCCATCACCCTCCCGGGATAAGTCGAACAGAAGTCCGCACGGCGACCTGCCGCGACGACCGCCCCTGCCGCTGAACCCGCATCTGACATACCAATTAATCGAACCGAGAACGGAGCCCAGATGCTCTCCGAGAAGTCGACCGCCACCGTACGAGCCACCCTGCCCGCCGTCGGCGCGGCGATCGGGGACATCACGGAGCTCTTCTACGACAAGCTGTTCACCACCCACCCGGAACTGCTGCGCGACCTGTTCAACCGCGGCAACCAGGCCACCGGCCTGCAGAAGCAGGCCCTCGCCGGCTCCATCGCGGCGTTCGCCACGTACCTCGTGGAGCACCCGGACACCCGCCCCGACGTGATGCTGGGCCGCATAGCCCACAAGCACGCCTCGCTCGGCGTCACCCGGGAGCAGTACCCGGTGGTGCACCGCCACCTCTTCGCGGCGATCGCCGAGGTCCTCGACGACGCCGTCACCCCCGAGGTCGCCGAGGCCTGGGACGAGGTCTACTGGCTGATGGCGAACGCCCTCATCGCCGCCGAGGAGCGCCTGTACGCGGCCCGGCGGGTCGCCGCCGGCGACGTGTGGCGCGAGTGGACGGTCACCGGCCGCACCGACGAGACCGCCGACTGCACGACCTTCCGGCTGGCCCCGGCGGACGGCGGCCCGGCCCCCTCCTTCGCGCCGGGCCAGTACGTCTCCGTACAGGTCGAACTGGCCGATGGCGCACGGCAGATCCGCCAGTACAGCCTCTCCTGCGCGCCCGGGGACCCGGACCGCACGATCACCGTCAAGCGGGTCCACGGCGGCGGCCCGGACGGCGAGGTCTCCGGCCACCTGCACGCGCACACCGCCGTGGGCGACGTCCTGCGCGTCTCGGCCCCCTTCGGCGACCTGACCCTGACCGACACCACGTCGCCCCTGCTCCTCGCCTCGGCCGGCATCGGCTGCACGCCCATGCTGTCGATGCTGGAGCACCTGGCGGAGACGGGGCACTCCGCCCCGGTGGAGGTCGTGCACGCCGACCGCTCCCCCGCGGACCACGCCCTGGCCTCCGACCACCGGGCCCTGACCCACAAGCTCGCCGACGCCCGCGCCCACTTCTGGTACGAGTCCGGCGCCGCGCCCGGCGACCACACCGGCCTGGTCGACCTCGACGCGGTCCCCCTCGCCCCGGGCACCCACGCCTACCTGTGCGGCCCGCTCCCCTTCATGCGCGCGGTGCGCGAACAGCTCCTGTCCCGCGGGGTCGCGGCCGCCGACATCCACTACGAGGTCTTCGGCCCCGACCTGTGGCTCGCCACCACCTGACCGGGCCCCCGGCCACTCACTGTCCGGATCCGATCGCTCACCGTGCGAAACCACTAGTCGCGGAAGCCCTTCCTCCGCTACACCGGGTCACGGGGGTGGCGGACGCGCCGTGCGGCCGCCTCGCCTCCGCAAGGAAGGAGGCGGCCATGGCCGCACCCATGTCCGCGCAACGGTTCCTCGACGCCCTGCGCAGCGCCGGCCTCACCGTGGTGGAGGTCGGCGCGTGGCGCACGCACAACCGCAACCACAAGGGCCCGTGGGGCCCGGTCCACGGGGTGATGATCCACCACACCGTCACCAACGGCACGGCCGGCACCGTCTCGCTGTGCCGCGAAGGCCACTCCCGCCTCCCCGGCCCGCTCTGCCACGGCGTGATCACCAAGGACGGCCGGGTCCACCTCGTCGGCTACGGCCGCGCCAACCACGCGGGCGGCGGCGACCCCGACGTCCTCCGCGCGGTCGTCGCCGAGAAGCGCCTCCCCCCGGACAACGAGGCCACCACGGACGGCAACCGCCACTTCTACGGCTTCGAGTGCGAGAACCTCGGCGACGGCGAGGACCCCTGGCCGGCGGTCCAGCTCGACGCGATGGCCCGCGCGGCGGCCGCCGTCTGCCGCGTCCACGGCTGGACGGCCCGCTCGGTCATCGGCCACCTGGAATGGCAACCGGGCAAGATCGACCCCAGGGGCTTCACCATGTCCTCCTTCCGCGACCGCGTCACCGCCCACCTCAAGTAGCCTTCACGCGCCGCCGAGATGCCGGTCTCCTCCTCAGCCTCCGGGCCCCGCCCGGGAGGAGCCGGCCGGATCCATCCACCACAGGGCACAGCCACTCGCACGCAGGGGCGGTCCGGGGCGTCACGCCATCGCGTCCGGGACCGGGGTCGCGCGTCCCCAGAGCCCCTCGGCGTGCTCGGCGAAGCGGTCGGCCATGCCCCCGGCGCCCTGTCGGCGGAGGTGGAACATAGGGGAGTCATGGCCGATGACGCGTGCCAGGTGCGGGGTCACCAGGACGTCCCGGTCGAACCGGAAGACGCTCAGCCCGACGTGGTTCACGGCGTCGGGCGCCGCGCTGAACCGGGCTTCCAGCCCGTCGAGCGGGCCGAGGCGGGCCAGGTGCTCCAGGGTGATCCGGATCCGCGTGGACACGGTGAGGGCGGCGGCCTCGACCTCTTCCCGCTGGCGGGTGGTCTCACCCGCCGGGTCCCCCAGCAGGAACCGCACCCGGCAGCCGCTCTCCGCCTTGCGGCGCACGATGCCGGCGAAGTCCGGGACCTGCGTCCAGAGGAAGTAGTTCGTGTATCCCGCGAGGAACACGTCCGCGGTGGCGTCGTGGGCCAGGGCCGCCCACACGGTGGACGGGCAGGCCGACCGGTAGGGGTACGCGTGGACCAGTTCGCGGTCACTGCCGACCTTCACGCGGGTGGTGACTGCCTCCGGCCAGATCATGTGTTCGTCCACTCCCAACACCCGGCACGTGTCGTGCCGGTTCCGCGCGTGCGGCATGAGCGCCGCGTCGGCGATCCAGCGCTCCACGCTCTTCGTCGTGACGCCCACCCGGGCCGCCAGCTGCCGCGGGTTCACTCTCGCTTGCGCCATAGCGTCGCGCAGGGCCGTGTTCAAGACCTCCCCCAAGGACGTCTGGGCTTTCTCGGAGCGTACTGGTGGACTTCTCAACCGTCCGGCGAACGCGGCGAATACGTCCCGGACGGTGACCCACCATTCCGTCGTCCGGCAGTGAGACGAAGGAGAGCGACGTGGTGGACGTCTGGCAGCGGATCGGGCAACGGGACCCGTTCCCGGTGACCGATCCCGACCCCGTGGACCCGGCGTGCGACGTGTGCGCGGCCCTGGTCGCGCAGCGGGCGGAGTGCTACCGGCTCCGGGACCTGTCGGGGGTCGTGGACCGCAACGTCGAGATCCGTCGGCACCCGCACACGGGGGTGCGCCGATGACCCGCGCCGTGTTCCGGTACGTGCCCCACGCCATCCGGCACGCCCCGGAGGGCGGGGTGACCTACGAGGCGTTCTGCGTCGCCGTCGGATGCGGGGTCCCGTCCGGTGCGCACGACGAGCAGGCGGGGCCGCAGGACTGGGCGCTGCGGCATGCGGGGCTGACCGGGCACGGGTTGTTCCGGCGGGTGGTGACGGATCATGCCCGGGTCAGTCGCGCGGTACCGTCCGCGACGGGAGGACGGACAATGGGCGGGTGAACCGCCCCGCCCGTCCCGAAGCGCTCCTGGAGCCCCGGCCGCCGTCCCCGTTGCAGGAGCTGCGCGACGAGCGGTTCGAGCGGTGCGGGGTGCGGCTCGTGGTCAAGCGGGACGATCTCGTACACCCGCTGATACCGGGGAACAAGTGGCGCAAGCTCGCGCCCAACCTGCGGGTCGCCCTGCGCGACGGGCACCGCCGGCTGGTGACCTTCGGCGGGGCGTACTCCAACCACCTGCGGGCCACCGCCGCCGCCGGGCGGCTGCTCGGGCTGGAGACGGTCGGCGTGGTGCGCGGGCACGAGCTGGCCGGGATGCCGCTCAACCCGTCGCTGGCCCGGTGCGCGGCCGAAGGGATGCGGCTGCACTTCGTCACCCGGTCGGCGTACCGGACCAAGGCCGACCCCGCCTCGCTGCCCGCCCTGCTCGACGCCGCGGGGGCGGACGGCGCGTACGTCGTCCCGGAGGGCGGCAGCAACCCGCTCGCCCTCGGCGGCTGCGCCGAGCTGGGCCGCGAGCTGCGCGGAACGGCCGACGCGGTGGCGGTCGCCTGCGGGACGGGCGGGACGCTGGCCGGGCTGGCCGCCGGGCTCGGCCCGGGCCAGCGGGCGATCGGGGTGCCCGTGCTCAAGGGCGGTTTCCTGGCGGCGGAGATACGTTCCCTCCAGGAGGCGGCGTACGGCGCGGCCTCGGCGAACTGGAGCCTCGCCGACGGCTTCCACCACGGCGGCTACGCCCGCGTCCCCGCGGAACTCGAAGCGTTCGCCGCGGACTTCGAGCACCGGCACGCCGTGCCCGTGGAGCGGATCTACGTCGCCAAGCTGCTGTGGGCCCTGCTGCGGCTGACCGAGGACGGCGCCTTCCCCCGGGGGACGACCCTGGCCGCCGTCCTGACCGGGCGGGAGGACTACGGCGCCTCCTCGCGGTAGGCCGCCGCCTCCTCCAGGTCCAGTCGGCGCAGCAGCGTGCGGAGCATCTCGTCGTCGATGCGGCGCCCGTCCCGCAGGGAGACGAAGACCTCGCGCTCCGCCTCGATCATCTCCCTCGCCAGCCGCCGGTACGTGTCGTCCGCCGACTCCCCCGTCACCGGATTCGCCTCGCCCAGCCGCTCCCACACCGCGTTGCGGCGCCGCTCCAGGACCGTGCGGAGCCGGTCGGCCAACGGCGGCGGAAGCGCGTTCGAGGGCTCCCGGAGCAGTTCGTCCAGGCGCTCCTCCGCCGCCCTGGAGGCCTCGCTCTGCGCCTGCGCCTCGGCCAGCGTCTCGGCCCGGACGTCGCGCGGCGGCAGCCGCAGCGCGCGGATCAGCGGCGGCAGGGTCAGGCCCTGCACCACCAGCGTGCCGATCACCGTCGTGAAGGTGAGGAAGAGCAGCAGGTTGCGGTGCGGGAAGGGCCCACCGCCGTCCACCGTCATCGGGATCGAGAAGGCGATGGCCAGCGAGACCACGCCCCGCATCCCCGCCCAGCCGACGATCACCGGCGACTTCCAGCTGGTGTCCGGCTCCCGCTCCCGGATCCGCGCCGACAGCCGCCGCGGCAGGAAGGTCGCCGGGAACACCCACACGAAGCGGGAGACGACCACCGCCAGGAACACCGCCAGCGCGTACCAGGCCGCGGAGACCCCCTCGTACTCCCCGAGGCCGCGCAGCACCACCTGCAGCTGGAGGCCGATGAGGGCGAAGACCACGGACTCCAGGACGAAGGAGACCATCTTCCAGACGGCCTCCTCCTGGAGCCGGGTCGCGAAGTCCACCTGCCAGTTGCGGTGCCCCAGGTACAGGGCGACGACCACCACCGCGAGCACCCCGGAGGCGTGCACCCGCTCCGCCGCCGCGTACGCCACGAAGGGGATGAGCAGGGAGAGGGTGTTCTGCAGCAGCGGTTCCCGCATCCGGGTCCGCAGGTGGTGGATCGGGACCATCAGCAGCAGGCCGACGCCGACGCCGCCGACCGAGGCGAGCAGGAAGTCGGCGAGGCCGCCGGTCCAGCCGGCGCCCTCCCCGACCACCGCCGCCAGGGCCACCTTGTACGCGGTGATCGCGGTCGCGTCGTTGACCAGCGACTCCCCCTGGAGGATGGTCGTGATCCGTGGCGGCAGCCCGAGCCGGCGGGCGATGGCGGTGGCGGCGACCGCGTCCGGCGGGGCGACCACCGCGCCGAGCACGAGCGCGGCGGTCAGCGGCAGGCCCGGGATCACCAGGTACGCGGCGTAGCCCACGGCCAGCGTCGCGAAGAGCACGTAGCCGACCGACAGCAGGGCCACCGGCCGGACGTTGGCCCGCAGGTCCAGGTACGAGCTGTCCACCGCCGCGGTGTACAGCAGCGGCGGCAGGATCAGCGGCAGCACCACGTGCGGGTCCAGTACGTACGGGGGCACCCCCGGCACGTACGAGGCGACCAGCCCGGCCACGACCAGCAGCAGCGGCGCCGGCACGGGCGTCCGCCGGGCCAGGCCCGCCACGGCGGCGCTGCCCGCCACCAGTGCCACCAGCGGCAGTACCTCCATCGGGGTCCCGCCCTCCCTCCCCGGCGCGCGCCCGCACCTCACGGGCCTCAGTAGTCTGGCCATCATGAGCGAGTGCACGCATGTTCCCGAACTGCCGCGCCCCGAACCCGTCCCCCGTGCCCTGACCTGTCCGGAATGCGAGGCCATGGGAAGCCATCCGGTGCAGCTGCGGCTCTGCCTGTGGTGCGGGTACGTGGCGTGCTGCGATTCATCCCCGCACCGGCACGCCACCGCGCACTACAACGAAACGGGGCATCCCGTCATGCGGAGCTTCGAGCCGGGCGAGACCTGGCGCTGGTGTTTCGTGGACGCCGCCATCGTCTGAGGTTCGATCGCGTGCGGCGGGGTAGTTCAACCCTCCGCCGGTTCCCTCGATTTGGGCCCGCAGACCCCTAGCCACTGAGCGTGCTTGTGGGCTTACCATCAGTCACTGACCGCCGCTGGTCTGGGGCTGGTGCCACCGGGGGTGCCGCGACACGATCGCGCGGATCGCGATAGCGTCACCGGCGAACTTCAGCTCGTACCACCTTGGAGGTGAGGGTGTCCCAGATCGCAGGCGAGCCCGGGACCCAGGACTTCGTCGAAGTCCGGCTGCCGGCTGCGGGTGCCTATCTGTCAGTGCTGCGGACCGCCACGGCCGGTCTGGCCGCGCGGTTGGACTTCACCCTCGACGAGATCGAGGACCTCCGCATCGCGGTGGACGAG
This sequence comes from Streptomyces sp. NPDC012888, assembly GCF_042900645.1. NCBI lineage: Bacteria > Bacillati > Actinomycetota > Actinomycetes > Kitasatosporales > Streptomycetaceae > Streptomyces > Streptomyces sp. NPDC012888. The sequence continues at coordinate 259,831 of NZ_JBIBBM010000004.1, forward strand.
GCCTGCGCGATCCTGCTGCAGCAGGCGCTGCCCGGCTCCGTCCTCAGCTGCGTCTTCCGGCTGGTGGACGACTCGCTGGAGGTGACCGTCTCGGCCCCCACGACCGACGGGCGGGCCCCCGAGCGCGACACGTTCGCCTGGACGGTGCTGTCGGCGCTGGCCGGCAAGGTCGAGTCGCACGTCGAGGAGGACCGGACGGTGAGCATCAGCCTCCACAAACAGCGCGGCGCGGGACCAGGCCCGGCGTGAGCGGCGGGGAGAGCCCGGTACGGGAGGCCGCCCCAGGCGTCCCGGAGCAGCACGCCCGGCCCCACCCGGTGGTGGACGGCGCGGCGGGCGGTGCGGTGGACGGCGCGGCCGGCGCATCGGCGGCGGCCGGCTTTTTGGACTCGGCGGAGCGACGGGCGGGCCCTATGAGCGAGAACCAGCACGAAGACCAGCAGGAGCACCGGTCCGCGGAGGATCCGCGCGACCGGACCGGGGCGCGGATGCTGTTCCTGGAGCTGCGGGAACTGCCCGAGGGCTCCCCGCAGCGCGCCGAGCTCCGCAACCGGCTGGTCCGGATGCACCTGCCGCTGGTCGAGCACCTGGCGCGGCGGTTCCGCAACCGGGGCGAGCCGCTGGACGACCTGACGCAGGTGGCCACCATCGGCCTGATCAAGTCGGTGGACCGGTTCGACCCCGACCGGGGCGTCGAGTTCTCGACGTACGCGACCCCCACGGTGGTCGGCGAGATCAAGCGTCACTTCCGTGACAAGGGCTGGGCGGTCCGGGTGCCGCGGCGCCTCCAGGAGCTGCGGCTGTCGCTGACCACGGCCACGGCCGAGCTGTCCCAGCAGCACGGCCGCTCCCCCACCGTGCACGAGCTGGCGGAACGGCTCGGCATCTCCGAGGAGGAGGTGCTGGAGGGGCTGGAATCGGCCAATGCCTACAGCACGCTCTCGCTGGACGTGCCGGACACGGACGACGAGTCCCCGGCGGTGGCGGACACGCTCGGCGCCGAGGACGAGGCGCTGGAGGGGGTCGAGTACCGCGAGTCCCTCAAGCCGCTGCTGGAGGGGCTGCCGCCGCGGGAGAAGCGGATCCTGCTGCTGCGGTTCTTCGGGAACATGACGCAGTCGCAGATCGCGCAGGAAGTGGGCATCTCGCAGATGCACGTCTCCCGGCTGCTGGCCCGGACCCTGGCCCAGCTGCGGGAGAAGCTCCTCGTGGAGGAGTGAGCGCGGGCGGCCGGGGAGGTCTCGGACCCCACCGACCGCGCCGGTGACCCTCCGTTACGACGGGTCCCTGGGTGCGATCCCCAGGGCCTCGGTCGCCGTGGGGTTCACCAGGAGGACCACCACGGCCAGCGCGGTCAGGCCCAGGGCCACCGCTGCCGCGGTCATCGCGCCGCCGGTGGTCCACAGCGTCCAGGCGACCGGCATCGCCATCAGCTGGGTGATCAGCGCGGGGCCGCGGCTCCAGCGGCGGCCCAGCCGCAGACCGTTCGCCGCGACCACCGGCAGCGCGGCGAGTGCGAGCAGGGTCACACCGCCCGTCTCGGCCTGCTGCGGCGAGTCGGGGTCGCCGGCGACGCCGACGTACAGCATGTAGACGCCGAGGCAGGCCAACGCCAGCCCCTCCAGGGCGGTGAGGACCGCGGCGGCGGTCAGCCGGCCGGGCAGCGGGGCGGCGGCGGGCGGGGTCGCGGGGGTCTGCTTGGTACTCACCCCAGCAGGGTAGCCGCGCCGCCGGTGGGTACTCTGACGCTCATGCGTGCACTTCTCGTGGCCAACCCAGCAGCGACGACCACCAGTGCGCGCACGCGTGACGTGCTCACCCACGCCCTGGCCAGCGAGATGAAGCTGGAGGCGGTGACCACCGAGTACCGGGGTCACGCCCGGGACCTGGGGCGGAAGGCGGCGGAGAGCCGGGACGTCGAGCTGGTCGTGGCGCTGGGCGGCGACGGCACCGTGAACGAGGTCGTCAACGGTCTGCTGCACGCCGGTCCCGACCCGGACCGGCTGCCGGGGCTCGCGGTGGTGCCGGGGGGTTCCACCAATGTCTTCGCCCGGGCACTGGGCCTGCCCAACGACGCGGTGGAGGCCACCGGCGCCCTGCTCGACGCGCTTCGGGAGCGGCGCGAGCGCACGGTGGGCCTGGGACTGGCGGCCGGCGCCCCCGGCACCGAGGACGAGGCGGTCCCGTCCCGCTGGTTCACGTTCTGCGCGGGCCTCGGCTTCGACGCGGGCGTGGTGGGCCGGGTCGAGCAGCAGCGGGAGCGGGGCAAGCGTTCGACCCATGGTCTGTACGTGCGGCAGATGCTGCGGCAGTTCATGGAGGACCCGCACCGCCGCCACGGCACGGTGACGCTGGAGCGTCCCGGCGCGGAGCCGGTGACGGACCTGGTGATGTCGATAGTGTGCAACACGTCACCCTGGACGTACCTGGGGAACCGTCCGCTGTACGCCTCCCCGGCGGCCTCGTTCGATACCGCACTTGACGTACTGGCCCTGAGCCGTTTGTCAACTTCGGCCGTCGCGCGCTACGCGACACAGCTCCTGACCTCGACTCCTGAGCGCGGCCCGCAGGGCAAGCATGCGGTGTCTCTGCACGATCTGACCGACTTCACCTTGCATTCGAAGGTGCCGCTTCCCTTCCAGATGGACGGCGACCACCTCGGTCTGCGCACCAGCGTTCGGTTCACAGGCGTTCGCCGTGCACTGCGTGTGATTGTGTGAGTAGAAGAGCCTAAAGTCCTTTCACTCGAACGTTTAGGCGCTGCTCCACCCACAGGAAGTACGGCTGTGACCTAGTCGACACCGACGAATCAAAAAAAACTTTCCGGAAGGGGTTGTATCCCCGTCCGAGGTTTGCGAATCTCTACATGGCGATCGGGACAGCCCGCAGGACCCGGCACCCACGAAGACCGCCAGAACCCCTCCACGAACCGACGGACCGCCCCGGGCAACTGGGCGTTGGACCTTCCCTTGCGGGGGGATTCGTGAAAGCGTTCACATTCACAAGCAACCTGCCCGCAATACAAGGAGATGGAGCAGCCATGGACTGGCGTCACAACGCCGTTTGCCGCGAGGAAGACCCCGAGCTCTTCTTCCCCATCGGCAACACCGGTCCTGCGCTGCTGCAGATCGAGGAAGCCAAGGCCGTCTGCCGCCGCTGCCCCGTGATGGAGCAGTGCCTGCAGTGGGCGCTCGAGTCCGGCCAGGACTCCGGTGTCTGGGGCGGCCTCAGCGAGGACGAGCGCCGCGCCATGAAGCGCCGCGCCGCCCGCAACCGGGCGCGCAACGCCAGCGCCTGACATCTACTTGCTCCACCTCGATAGCCGCAGCGCGTAGTACCCCTCAGCGTCGGCGACGTTAGCTCTTGAGCCCCCGTTCCGGGAGCCCCCCCAGCCACGAGCCGGGAGGGCCTCCGGAACGGGGGCTCAGTGCTGTCCGCCCGCGGCCGGGCTACTTCTGGGGACTCGCCGGGATGTCCAGGACGACCCGCGTGCCGCCCGCCTCGCCCGGCACCATGTCGAAGGCGCCGCCGAGCTCGCCCTCCACCAGGGTCCGCACGATCTGCAGTCCGAGGTTGCCGGCCCGCTGCGGGTCGAAGCCCTCCGGCAGACCGCAGCCGTCGTCCTGCACCGTGATCAGCAGTCGCGAATCGTCACGCCCGGTGCCGCTGCGGGCGGCGGTGACCTCCACGGCGCCCCGCTCCCCCGGCGCGAAGGCGTGCTCCAGAGCGTTCTGCAGGATCTCGGTCAGCACCATGGACAGCGGGGTGGCCACCTCCGCGTCCAGGATCCCGAACCGTCCGATGCGCCGGCAGTCCACCTTGCCGGGGGAGATCTCGGCGACCATCGCGATCACACGGTCGGCGATCTCGTCGAATTCGACCCGTTCGTCCAGGTTCTGCGAGAGGGTCTCGTGCACGATGGCGATCGAGCCGACCCGGCGCACCGCCTCGTTCAGCGCTTCGCGCCCCTGCGTCGAGTCCATCCGGCGGGCCTGGAGCCGCAGCAGGGCCGCCACCGTCTGGAGGTTGTTCTTCACCCGGTGGTGGATCTCGCGGATGGTCGCGTCCTTGGTGATCAGTTCACGTTCGCGACGCCGGAGTTCGGTGACGTCCCGGCACAGCACCAGGGAACCGATGCGGGTCCCCTTGGGCTTGAGCGGGATCGCCCGGAGCTGGATGACCCCGCCGTTGCCCTCGACCTCGGTCTCCCGGGGGGCCCAGCCGCTGGCCAGCTTGACCAGGGCCTCGTCCACCGGCCCGCGGGAAGGGGCGAGTTCGGCCGTGGTGGTGCCCAGGTGCTGGCCGACCAGGTCGGACGCGAGGCCGAGCCGGTGGTAGGCGGAGAGGGCGTTCGGGGAGGCGTACGTCACCACGCCGTCCGCGTCCAGCCGCATCAGGCCGTCGCCGACGCGGGGGGAGGCGTCCATGTCGACCTGCTGGCCGGGGAACGGGAAGGCTCCGGCCGCGATCATCTGCGCCAGGTCCGAGGCGGACTGGAGGTAGGTCAGCTCCAGCCGGCTCGGCGTGCGCACGGTGAGCAGGTTGGTGTTGCGGGCGATCACCCCGAGGACCCGGCCCTCGCGCCGGACCGGGATGGACTCGACCCGGACGGGGACCTCCTCGCGCCACTCCGGGTCGCCCTCGCGCACGATCCGGCCCTCGTCGAGCGCGGCGTCCAGCAGCGGGCGGCGGCCGCGCGGCACCAGGTGGCCGACCATGTCGTCCTGGTAGGAGGTGGGGCCGGTGTTCGGCCGCATCTGGGCCACCGAGACGTAGCGGGTCCCGTCGAGGGTGGGCACCCACAGCACGAGGTCCGCGAAGGACAGGTCGGAGAGCAGCTGCCACTCCGAGACCAGCAGGTGGAGCCACTCCAGGTCGGTCTCACTCAGAGCGGTGTGCTGGCGTACGAGGTCGTTCATGGAGGGCACGTGTGCGAGCGTACCCCGGGTTCGGGTGAAGACTTTCCTCGTGGGAATACCCACGAGTACCTTTGGCCGCGTACTGTTGGAGGAAGTCACGGGATGCGATCGGCTCCCGTAGGTGGATGGACAGAACAGATTGGTCTAGTCCACAATCGATTCAAAGCCTCCGTCCTCCCCGCACAGGAGGACGGATCGAGGAAGCCGCGCGTTCTGCCCTGACCGCGCAGGCACCTCCCGCCGGCCGCCGGGACCGCACACCCGCCGGCCGATGTAACTCCGGGCTACGGTGCCGGACGGGTTGAGGGTCCCGTCCCGGCACCGTGGCCCAGAGGACTCCTCCGCGACTCGCAGCTCACTCTTCCCCGACTCGCGGCTCACTCCGGCCAGGCGCGCATCGCGGTCCCGGCCAGCGCCAGCAGATCCTCCCGGGTCGCGCCGTCGCGGGACTGCTGGGACATCCCCTGGATCACGGCCCCGAAGTAGCGGGCCAGCCCGGCCGCGTCCGTACCGGCGGGCAGCAGCCCGGCCGCCACGTCGGCGCGGATCCGGGCCGCGAAGGCCTCCATGTTGGCGTTCCGCCGCTGCCGCAGGCCCTCGGCGACCTCGTCGTCGGTGGTGTTCACGGCCGCACAGACGACCATGCATCCCGCCGGGTGCGAGGGGTCGGCGTACGTCTCGGCCGCCTCGCGCAGGATCCGGGCGACGGCATCGCGCGCGGTGGGCTCCTCGGCGAGTGCCGCGCCGCCGAAGGCGCCGTAGCGGGCCGCGTAGGCCGCCACCGCCTCGTCGAAGAGCTTGCGCTTGTCCCCGAAGGCCGCGTACAGGCTGGGCGCGCCGATGCCCATCACGGCGGTCAGCTCGGAGATGGAGGTCGCCTCGTAGCCGCGCTCCCAGAAGGCCAGGACGGCCTTCTCCAGGGCGGCCTCGCGGTCGAAGGAACGGGGCCTGCCCCGCTTTCCGGTCACCATGGACGAAATTCTATAGCGGCCGCTAATCAAACCCGCCCGGCCGGTTGCCGGGGGGCGGGCGCGGGTGGGCCGGGACCACCATGGGAGAGGGCGGGAAGTCCCGCCGCGAGGGGCGCGGCTCTGCTAGATTGGTCTATACCACAATGCTCCCTCTCTCCAGATCGGCAGGCCCAGCGTGGAAGTTGTCATCGTCCCGGACGCCAAGGCAGGCGGCGAGCTCATCGCGGAGGCCATGGCCGCCCTGGTACGCCGCAAGCCCGACGCCCTGCTCGGTGTCGCGACCGGCTCGACCCCCCTGCCCGTCTACGAGGCGCTGAGCGGCAAGGTCCGGCGCGGCGAGGTCGACGTCTCCCGCACCCGGATATGCCAGCTCGACGAGTACGTGGGGCTGCCGGCCGGCCACCCGGAGTCCTACCGGGCCGTCGTCCTCCGGGAGGTCGTCGAGCCGCTCGGCCTGTCCGAGGCCTCCTTCATGGGCCCGGACGGCTCCGCCGAGGACCTCGTGGCCGCCTGCGAGGAGTACGACCGGGCGCTGGCCGGGGCCGGCGGCGTGGACCTCCAGCTGCTGGGCATCGGCACCGACGGCCACATCGGCTTCAACGAGCCCTGCTCCTCCCTGGCCTCCCGCACCCGCATCAAGACGCTCACCGAGCAGACCCGCGTGGACAACGCGCGGTTCTTCGAGGGCGACCTGGAGCAGGTGCCGCACCACGTCATCACCCAGGGCATCGGCACGATCCTGGACGCCCGGCACCTGGTCCTCCTGGCCACCGGCGAGGGCAAGGCCGAGGCGGTCGCCCAGACCGTCGAGGGGCCGCTGTCCGCTCTCGTCCCGGCCTCGGCGCTGCAGCTGCACCGGCACGCGACGGTCGTGGTGGACGAGGCGGCCGCGTCGAAGCTGAAGCTGGCGGACTACTTCCGGCACACCTACGCGAACAAGCCGGCCTGGCAGGGCCTCTAGACGCCCGCCGGACGCACGCGGAAGGCCGGGCCCCCTCCACGGGGCCCGGCCTCCGGTCTGTCCGCCGGTCCGCCTACCGGCCGGCCAGGGCCTCCGCCGCGGCCCGGCCGCAGGCACGGGAGGCGCCGTAAGTGGCGACGTACACCGCGCCGGCCGGCTCCGCGCGCGGCAGGCCCATCTCCACGACCACCGTGTCGGGCCGGGCCGCCACGAGCGCGGCGACGGCCGCCGTCATCCAGGCGTGCCGGTGCGCGTCGCGGACCACCGCCACGACCGTGCGGTCGCCCGCCGCCGCCAGGATCTCCGCGGGGTCCACGCCCTCGGCGTAGGTCGCCGCCTCGGTGTCCGGGACCAGCGCGGCGAGTTCGCCGGCCACGCCCCACGGGGTCTCGTCGCCGACCGCGATGTTCGCGACCGGGGAGAGCGTCGCCACGTACGGGCGGGTCACCGTGACCGGGCCACCGGTGACGGACAGCGCGCGGCGGGCCGCGGTCAGGCCGATGCCGGTGCCGGGCGCGCTCCCCTCCTGCGGCGCGCCCGGCAGGCCGGCGGCCCGGGAGCGCCGGGTCCAGTCGGCGAGCGCCCGTACCCGGGCGGCGGCGTCGGCGAGCCGCTCCTCAGGCAGGGTTCCCTCGCGCACGGCGTCCACCAGGGCGTCGCGCAGGCGGAGGACGGTCGCCTCGTCGGCGAGGCCGCCGCCCACGCAGATGGCGTCCGCGCCCGCCGCGATCGCGAGGACCGAGCCGCGCTCGATGCCGTACGTGCCGGCGATGGCGTTCATCTCCATGCCGTCGGTGACGACCAGCCCCTCGAAGCCGAGCTCCTTGCGGAGCAGGCCGGTCAGGATCCGCGGGCTCAGGGTGGCCGGCCGCGTGGGGTCCAGGGAGGGCACGAGGATGTGCGCGCTCATCACGGCCTTGGTGCCGGCGGCGATGGCGGCCCGGAAGGGCACGAGTTCGCGGGCGTACAGGGTGTCGAGGTCCGCGTCGATGCGCGGCAGCGCGTGGTGGGAGTCGACGTTGGTGTCGCCGTGGCCGGGGAAGTGCTTGGTGCAGGCGGCGACTCCGGCGGCCTGCAGGCCGTCCACGTAGGCGGCGGTGTGCCGGGCCGCGAGAAGGGTGTCGGCGCCGAAGGACCGTACGCCGATGACCGGGTTGTCCGGGTTGGAGTTGACGTCCGCGGACGGCGCCCAGTTGAGGTTGACCCCGCACTCGGCGAGGCGGCGGCCCAGCTCGTGGGCCACGTCCCGGGTCAGGGCGGTGTCGTCCACCGCGCCGAGTGCGAGGTTGCCGGGGAAGGAGGATCCTTCGCGGACCTCCAGGCGGGTGACGTCGCCACCCTCCTCGTCGATGGCGACGAGGACGTCGTCCCGCTCGGCGCGCAGCTGTGCGGTGAGCGCGGCGAGCTGGGCGGGCGAGGTGATGTTGCGGCCGAACAGACCGACGGCGGTGAGGCCCTGGGAGACCTGGCGCAGCAGCCAGGCGGGGGCGGTGGTGCCCTCGAAGCCGGGCTGGAGGACCGCGAGGGCGTCCTGGGTGAGGGTGTCCGCCCGGTGCGCAAGGACAGTCATGTGCCGTTATCCCTTCACTGCGCCGGCGGTCATGCCGCCGACGGCCTTGCGCTGGAGGAAGACGAAGATCAGCAGGACCGGCAGGGCGAACAGGGTGGAGGCGGCCATGGTGGCGCCCCAGTCGTTGCCGAAGGCGGTCTGGAACTGGGTGAGCCACAGCGGCAGCGTCTGGGCGGTCTTGTCCTTGTTGAGGATCAGGACCATCGCGAACTCGTTCCAGGCGGTGATGAAGCCGAAGAGCGAGGTGGACATCAGGCCGGGCGCGAGCAGCGGGAAGATCACCTTGCGGAAGGCCTGGCCGCGGGTGCAGCCGTCGATCTGGGCGGCTTCCTCGAGGGTGACGGGGACGGCCGCGATGAAGCCGCGCAGGGTCCAGATGGTGAAGGGGAGGACCATCACGAAGTAGATCGCGGTGAGCAGCGGGAGGCTGTTCAGCATCTCGGCGTCGCGGGCGATCATGTACATCGCGATGACCATGACCTCCCAGGGGGCCATCTGCGCCATCATCACGGCGAGGATCAGGCCCTTGCGGCCCCTGAACCTCATCCGGGCGATCGCGAAGCTCGCGGCGAGGGCGACGAACAGGGCGAGCAGGACGGCCGTGACGGTGACGACCAGGCTGTTCTGGACGTAGGTCCAGAACAGGTCGACCTCGGTGGCGGTGCCGAAGTTGTCCAGGGTGGGGGTGAAGACGAAGACCGGGTCCTTGGTGAGGATCTCGCTCGACGGCTTCAGCGCCGAGGCGATCATCCAGTAGACCGGGAAGACGAACACCACCGCGAGGAGGAGGGCGCCGAGGTTCTTGGCGACGGCGGCGGGGCGCAGCGCCTTGCGCGTGCGGAGGGTCTGCGCGGGCTTGGGGGCGGTGCTGCTCACTGCTCCTCCTCCTGCTTCAGGATCAGGCGGAAGTAGAAGGACATGACGACCACGAGCATCAGGATCGTCAGGATGGAGATGGCGGCGGCGAGGCCGTAGTGCTGCTGGGACTGGCCCTCGATGTAGGCGAAGACCGGGAGGGTCTCGGAGGCGCGGTCGGGGCCGCCGGCGCGCATCGCGTAGACCTGGGTGAAGGCCTTGAAGATCCAGATCACCTCGAGGAACGTGGTGACCAGGAAGAAACCGCGCAGGTTCGGGAAGACGACCTTCCAGAAGGTCTGCCAGCCGTTGGCGCCGTCCATCTTGGCGGCCTCGTACAGCTCGCTGCCGACGGTGGTCAGGGCGGCGTACATGTTGAGGGCGACGAAGGGGATGGAGCCCCAGATCAGCAGGATGGCGATGATCACCAGGGTGGAGAAGCCGGTCTCGAACCAGTTGTGCTGCTCGTAGCCGGTGAAGCCGAGGACGCGCATCAGCCAGTTGACGACGCCGAACTGCTCGTCGAAGAGCCACTGGAAGACGGTGACCGAGGCGACGATGGGCATGGCCCAGGCCATCACCAGGGCGAGCGAGAGGACCAGGCGCATCCACTTGCCGAGGCGCTCCAGCAGGATGCCGATGAGGCTGCCCAGGATCATGATCAGGGCGACGTTGGCGGCGGTGAAGACGAAGCTGCGGACGACCACCGTCCAGAACTGCGAGTCGCCGAGGAGCTGGGTGTAGTTGTCCAGCCCGGTGAAGGGCGCCTTGCGCTGGATCAGCTCGATCTTGTTGACCTGCTGGAAGGACAGCAGGACGTTCTTGAGCAGCGGGTAGAGCAGCAGCCCGGCGAGGCTGATGACGGCCGGGGCGATCAGCGCGTACGGCAGCCAGCCGGACGGGAGCGACTTCCTGCCCCCGCGAGGAGACGGCCGGTCGGGGCCGGTCGTGGTCGGCGGTGCCGGCGGCCTTCCGGCGGACTTCTGTGGTGCGTCCTGTGGAGCGCGCGTCACCGCTCCCTGGGAGTGCACGGTCATGTCGTTGTTTCCTCGCGGTTGACTGTGCCGTCAATGCGCGACCGGGGGCACGGCGAGCGCTCGGGCGCGCCTGCCGCACCCCCGGTGCGTGGTGGTGCTGCTGGTGCTACTTGCTGATGCGGCTCGCGATTTCCTTGTCCGCGGCCTCGCCCGCCTTGGCGGCGTCCTCACCCTTGAGGACCTTGGTCATGAACTCCTTGATGGGGTTCGGCTCGGTCTCGACGTTGGCCCAGCCCGGGGTGATCGGGGTGATCTTGCCGGAGACGGCGCCCTGGGCCATGGCCTCGGCGAAGGAGCCGGCCGGCGCCTGGAAGTTCGCGGCTTCCTGGTTGGGCAGCAGCGCGCCCTTGAGCTCGGCGGCGTACTTGGTCATCTGGTCCTTGCCGGTGGCGAGGGCCAGCCACTCCTTGGCGAGCTCCTTGTTCTTGGAGCGCTCGGCGACGGCGAGGTTGGAGCCGCCCAGGAAGGTGGCGCCCGGCTTGTCGGCGGTCTTGCCCGGGATCGGGAAGTAGCCGAAGTCGGCCTCCTTGCCCGCGTCCTTCAGGGCCTTCTCGGCGCCGGCGGCCTCCCAGCCGAGACCGATCCAGGAGGCGACGCCGCCCTTGGGGACGATGTCGGTGGACTGCTGCGGGGTGGCCTCGTCCTTGTCCTTGGGGGCGGTGGAGAAGGACTGGAGCTTCTTGTAGAACTCCATGCCGTTCTTGGCGGCGGGGGTGGAGAGCTGGCCCTTCCACTTGTCGCCGTCCTTGACGGCGAGGTCGCCGCCCTCGTCCCAGATGAAGCCGGCGAGGACGTACCAGCTCTGGCCGGGGAGGTAGATCGGCTGGGCGGCGGGGTCGGAGGCCTTCAGCTTCTCCAGGCCGGCGATCCACTCGTCACGGGTCTTGGGCGGGGTGATCCCGGCCTTGGCGTAGGCCTTCTTGTCGTAGACCACGACGCGGTTGGCGGCGTACCAGGGAGCGGAGTAGAGCTTGCCGTCGACCTCGGCGGAGGGCAGCATGCCCTTGCTCCAGGCGTCGGCGCCGAGCTTGGACTTGTCACCGGTGAGGTCGGCGAGGCCGCCGGTGACGGCGTAGCCGGCGGTCTGGGTGTTGCCGAGCTCGAGGACGTCCGGCGGGGTGTTCTCGGAGAGGGCCGTGGTGACCTTCTCCTGGATGCCCTTCCACTGCTGGACCTCGACCTTGACCTTGGTCCCGGGGTGCTTGGCCTCGAACTCCTTGTTCACGGCGTCGATCCACGGCTGGGGGGCGGAGCCGTCCATGACCCAGACGGTGAGCTCCTTGTTGCCGTTCGCGTCGGTCCCGCCCTTGTCGTCGCCGCCGTTGCCGCAGGCCGCGACGCCGACCATCATGCCCGCGACACCGACCGCCGCGATGAGCTTGCGCTTCACGCCACCCTCCTCAGGGATGCCTCATTGCACTTCCCTCGCCCGCCGCGATGACATAGGCCGACATACGCCAAGTGGTGCTCGTGGGGCCGGGATCTGGTTCCATTGATTGGTTTAGACCAGTACTCGGAGCTTGGCCTAGACCTTTAGGGGTGTCAAGGGTCTAATGAACGGGTGCTCGGTCCGTTACCGGACCGACACCTGAGGGAGGGGCGAGGTCCGCCCTCCGGCACGTGTCACCATGTGACCGCACATATCGGAGGAGCCGGTGACGGCAACGAATCTGGAGTCGGGAAGGCGGGCGGCAATGGCCACCGAAGGGGCGCTCACGGAGCCGGACGGCGGAGCAGCCACTCGCACCGCACGTGTGCCCAAGTACTACCGACTCAAGCGGCACTTGCTCGAAATGACCGAGACGCTGCCGCCGGGCACCCCGGTGCCGCCGGAGCGGACGCTCGCGGCCGAGTTCGACACCTCGCGGACCACCGTCCGCCAGGCCCTCCAGGAGCTGGTGGTCGAGGGCCGCCTGGAACGGATCCAGGGGAAGGGGACGTTCGTGGCGAAGCCGAAGGTCTCCCAGGCCCTGCAACTCACCTCCTACACCGAGGACATGCGGGCCCAGGGCCTGGAGCCGACCTCCCAGCTGCTGGACATCGGCTACGTGACCGCCGACGACACCCTCGCGGGGCTGCTGAAGATCTCCACCGGCGGCCGGGTGCTCCGCATCGAACGGCTCCGCCTGGCCAGCGGGGAGCCGATGGCCATCGAGACCACCCACCTGTCGGCCAAGCGCTTCCCCGCCCTGCGCCGCTCGCTGGTCAAGTACACCTCCCTCTACACGGCCCTCGCGGAGGTGTACGACGTCCACCTCGCCGAGGCCGAGGAGACCATCGAGACCTCCCTGGCCACCCCGCGCGAGGCCGGCCTGCTCGGCACGGACGTGGGCCTGCCGATGCTGATGCTCTCCCGGCACTCCTACGACGCGGAAGGCGAACCCGTGGAGTGGGTGCGCTCGGTGTACCGGGGCGACCGCTACAAGTTCGTGGCCCGCCTGAAGCGCCCCGCCAACTGAGGCTCCGGCCGCGCCCCCAGCTGACAATCTCATACCGGATTGCGGACGGGGGCTTACCTTCAGCGGTCGCCTCCCCGTAGATTCCCTGCGCTTGAGCCAGTGATCAACGAGGGGACGAGGGCCATGCCGGAACCGGGATCAACGCAGACACAACGGCGCATGACGCCCCGATCAATCGCCGTGTGGGTGCTCGTGGCACTCGTCGGGGCGGTCGGCTGGGGCGTTCTCGCACTGTCCCGCGGCGAGGAGATCTCCGCCGCCTGGCTGCTCGCGGCGGCCCTCGGCTCGTACGCGATCGGCTACCGCTTCTACTCGAAGTTCATCGCGAACCGGGTCCTGCGGGTCGACAAGACGCGGGCCACCCCGGCCGAACGCCTTGACAACGGTGTCGACTTCCACCCGACCGACCGCCGCGTGCTGTTCGGCCACCACTTCGCCGCCGTGGCCGGCGCCGGCCCGCTGGTCGGCCCGGTGCTCGCGGCGCAGATGGGCTACCTGCCCGGGACCATCTGGATCGTCGCCGGCGTGATCTTCGCCGGCGCCGTCCAGGACATGGTCACCCTGTTCTTCTCCACCCGGCGCAACGGCCGCTCGCTCGGCCAGATGGCCCGGGACGAGATCGGCCCGGTCGGCGGCGCCGCCGCCCTGGTCGCCGTCTTCGCCATCATGATCATCCTGCTGGCGGTGCTCGCCCTGGTGATCGTCAACGCGCTGGCGCACTCCCCCTGGGGCGTCTTCTCCATCGGCATGACCATCCCGATCGCCCTGTTCATGGGCTTCTACCTGCGCGTCCTGCGGCCGGGCCGGGTCACCGAGGTCTCCGTGATCGGCGTCGCGCTGCTGCTGCTCGCCATCGTCGCGGGCGGCTGGGTCGCCGAGTCCTCGCTGGCGGACACCTTCACCCTGGAGAAGGAGACGCTGGTCATCTGGATGGTGGTGTACGGCTTCCTGGCCTCGGTGCTGCCGGTCTGGATGCTCCTCGCCCCCCGCGACTACCTGTCCACCTTCATGAAGGTCGGCACGATCGCCCTGCTGGCCGTGGGCGTCTTCGTCGCGATGCCCACCCTGAAGATGCCCGCGATCACCGACTTCGCCTCGCGCGGCGACGGTCCGGTCTTCGCCGGCTCGATGTTCCCGTTCGTGTTCATCACGATCGCCTGTGGCGCCCTGTCGGGCTTCCACTCCCTGGTCTCCTCGGGCACCACCCCGAAGATGATCCAGAAGGAGACCCAGGTCCGGATGATCGGCTACGGCGCGATGCTGACCGAGTCCTTCGTCGCCGTCATGGCCGTGATCACGGCCTGCATCCTGGAGCCGGGCCTCTACTTCGCCATCAACTCCCCCGCCGGCGTGATCGGCACCACGGTCGAGTCCGCCTCGCAGGCGGTGACGAACTTCGGCTTCGCCATCTCCCCGGAGGCGCTGGCCCAGGCGGCCAAGGACGTCGAGGAATCGAGCCTCCTCTCCCGCACGGGTGGCGCGCCGACCTTCGCACTGGGAATGTCGGAGATCTTCGCCTCGGTCGTCGGCGGCGCCTCGATGAAGGCGTTCTGGTACCACTTCGCGATCATGTTCGAGGCGCTGTTCATCCTCACCACGGTGGACGCGGGCACCCGGGTCGGCCGCTTCATGCTCCAGGACACCCTGGGCAACGTGCACAAGTCCTTCAAGGACGTCAGCTGGAAGCCGGGCGTATGGCTGGCCAGCGCCGTGGTGGTCGGTGGCTGGGGCTACTTCCTGTGGGTCGGCGTGAAGGACCCGCTGGGCGGCATCAACCAGCTGTTCCCGCTGTTCGGGATCGCGAACCAGCTGCTCGCGGCCGTCGCCCTGGCCGTCTGCACCACCCTGCTGGTGAAGTCCGGGCGGCTCAAGTGGGCCTGGGTGACCGGAGTCCCGCTGGTGTGGGACGCCGTCGTGACCCTGACCGCGAGCTACCAGAAGATCTTCTCGGAGGACGTGAAGGTCGGCTTCTTCGCGCAGCGCGACAAGTACCAGGCCGGCATCGACGCGGACAAGGTGCTGCCGCCCGCGAAGTCGATGGACGACATGCACACGGTGGTCACCAACGCCACCGTCGACGGCGTCCTGTGCGCCCTCTTCGCACTGCTGATCATCGTGGTGCTCGCCGACGCGGCCCGCACCTGCGTCAAGGCCGTCAGGAAGCCGGAGTCGGTGCGCCTCGCCGAGGTGCCGTGGAGCGAGTCGAAGATCGTCGCCCCGGCCGGACTGTTCCCGACGGCCGAGGAGAAGGCGGAACTCGCCGCGGCCGGACGCGACTCGGACGGCGGCCACGTCAAGGAGCCGGTGGGATGACCACCCTGCGGGAGCGGCTGGCCAAGGTCCGGTACTACGTCCGGGAGTTCTCCGGCGAGGCGGCCTACGACCGTTACGTCGCCCACGCCCGCGCCCACGACCCGGACGCCGAGGTCATGACCCGGCGCGCCTTCGAGCGCGCCCGGGTCGACGCCCGCGAGGCGGACCCCCGCGAGGGCTTCCGCTGCTGCTGAGCGGCGTACACGTGAAGGGCCCCGCCGATCCGGCGGGGCCCTATTGCCTGCGGGGCGTCAGCGCACCCACTCCTTGAGGGGCTCGGACGGAAAGGTGAAGCCGACCGGGGCCGGCAGTTCCACGTCCTTGCCGAAGGGAACGGTACGAACCGTCTCGTACCGCTGTCCGTCGGGCTCGCTGTGGACGCTCACCAGGCACTTGTCGCGGTCGATCAGCAGGTAGACGGGGATCCCCGTCTCCGCGTACGCGCGGGGTTTCTCCTTGCGGTCGCGCCGATCGGTGTCCGAGTCGTACGAGGTGACCTCGACGACCATCCGGACCGGAGCGGGGTCGGCCCACTCCCCCTGGCCCTCAAAGGCATCGTCCGGAGCCAGGGATCCGTCCGGCCGCGCCCTGCCCGAGCCGTATTGCTCCACCTTGATTCCGCGCTCGACGTGCAGCCACAACTCGGGCCGGTGCTGGATGCAGATGCGGGCGAGCCACACCATGATCCGGTCGTGATCCCCGTCCGGCACCGCCTTGACCCCCAGCTTCCCGTCGATGAACTCCAGTCGCAGCCCCTCCACCTCCCGAGCGACTGTCCGCGCGACGGACTCGAACTCCTCGGTCAGCATGTGGGGACGGTCGGTCATGACGCTCATGCCTCGCTCGCCTTCCTCGACGGTGCTGTCTTCGACGATAGCGCCGCCCATCGGCACCGGTGCGTGACACTCGTCCACATGGACATCGCGATCAGGGAGGCAAGGCCCGAGGAGTACGAAGCCCTCGGGGAGATCACCGCGCAGGCCTACGTCGGCGACGGGCTGCTCGACGCCAACCCCGACGGGTACTACCTCGGGGTGCTGCGGGACGTGGCCGCGCGGGCCGAGGACTCCGAGGTGCTCGTCGCCGTGCGCGAGGACGGGACCCTGCTCGGCGGGGTGGCCTTCGCCCCGCCCGGCAGCCGCTACTGCGACATCGCCGGCCCGGACGAGGCCGAGTTCCGGATGCTGGCCGTGGCCCGCGAGGGCCGCGGGCAGGGCGTCGGCGAGGCGCTCGTACGGGCCTGCGTCGAGCGGGCCAGGGCCGTCGACGGCGTCCGGGCCCTGGTGCTCTCCACCCAGCCGGCCATGCGCGCCGCACACCGGATCTACGGCCGGCTGGGCTTCGTGCGGACCCCCGGGCGGGACTGGTCACCCGTCCCCGGCGTGCCGCTGATCACCTACTCGCTGGAGCTGTACGGACCCGATCAGTAGCCGGACCGCCGACCGCGCGACACAACATGTGGGGGTGGCAGCACGGGGCCGCCCCCACATGTATGCTCATCCTCGCTGTCGACGCAGGGGAATCCGGTGAGAATCCGGAACTGTCCCGCAACGGTATGAGAAGTCCGACTACCTGCCGACGGTGCGCCCGGGTACGACCGTCCCGGGTGCCGACACGTCCGGGCCTCGCGGTTGGGCCGGTGGACGCCGTGCGGTGCGCTCGCTTCCTGTCAGCCACGCCCGCACGCGCGCTGCCTCGCGCCCGACCCGCAGGGACTTCCGGAGCCGAGCGAGGGAGAGCTCCCCCTGTGACCACCGCGCCTGCCGCACCGCGCGCCGAGTCCGCCGACCCGTCTTCCCACGGGACCGAGGGACCGGGGGCCGCACTGCTGCGGACTCTCACCGAGCTGACGGCCGACCTGCCCGACACCGACCCCGGCCGGGTGGCCGCCGCCGCGCTGCGCGGCCGCAGCGCCGACGCGGACGAGGCGGAACTGCGCGGCCTCGCCACCGAGGCGGCCGCCGGGCTGATCTCCGAGGACCCTGCCTACTCCCGGCTGGCCGCGCGCCTGCTGACGCTCGCCATCGCCGAGGAGGCCGCCGGCCAGGGCGCGACCTCGTTCTCCGCCTCCGTGGCCGTCGGCCACCGCGAGGGCCTGATCGCCGACCGCACCGCCGGGTTCGTCAGCGCCCACGCCGCCCGCCTCGACGCACTGGTCGACGCCTCCCTCGCCGCCGGCGCGGACGACCGCTTCGGCTTCTTCGGCCTGCGCACCCTGCACAGCCGCTACCTGCTGCGCCACCCGATCACCCGGCAGGTCATCGAGACCCCGCAGCACTTCATGCTGCGCGTCGCCTGCGGCCTCGCGGAGGACGACGGCGTCCGCGCGGTCGAGGAAGTCACCTCCCTCTACGGGCTGATGAGCCGGCTGGACTACCTGCCCTCCTCCCCCACCCTCTTCAACTCCGGCACCCGGCACCCGCAGATGTCCTCCTGCTACCTGCTGGACTCCCCGCTGGACGAGCTCGACTCGATCTACGACCGCTACCACCAGGTGGCCCGGCTGTCGAAGCACGCGGGCGGCATCGGCCTGTCGTACTCCCGGATCCGCGCCCGCGGCTCGCTGATCCGCGGCACCAACGGCCACTCCAACGGCATCGTCCCGTTCCTGAAGACCCTCGACGCCTCCGTCGCCGCGGTGAACCAGGGCGGCCGCCGCAAGGGCGCCGCCGCCGTCTACCTGGAGACCTGGCACGCCGACATCGAGGAGTTCCTGGAGCTCCGCGACAACACCGGCGAGGACGCCCGCCGCACCCACAACCTCAACCTGGCGCACTGGATCCCCGACGAGTTCATGCGGCGCGTCAACGCCGACGCCGAGTGGTCGCTGTTCTCCCCGGCCGACGTGCCCGAGCTGGTCGACCTGTACGGCGCGGAGTTCGACGCCGCGTACGTCAAGGCCGAGCAGGCCGGCCTGGCCCGGAAGACCATGCCCGCCCGCGAGCTGTACGGCCGGATGATGCGCACGCTCGCGCAGACCGGCCAGGGCTGGATGACCTTCAAGGACGCCTCCAACCGGACCGCCAACCAGACCGCGCTGCCCGGCGCCGTGGTCCACTCCTCCAACCTCTGCACCGAGATCATCGAGGTCACCGACGACGGCGAGACGGCCGTCTGCAACCTCGGCTCGGTCAACCTCGGCGCGTTCGTGGACGCGGCGGCCGGCGGGATGGACTGGGAGCGGCTGGACGAGACCGTCCGTACCGCCGTCACCTTCCTCGACCGCGTGGTCGACATCAACTTCTACCCGACCGAGCAGGCCGGCCGGTCCAACGCCCGGTGGCGGCCGGTGGGCCTGGGCGCCATGGGCCTGCAGGACGTCTTCTTCAAGCTGCGCCTGCCCTTCGACTCCGCCGCGGCCAGGGAGCTGTCCACGCGCATCGCCGAGCGGATCATGCTCGCCGCGTACGAGGCGTCCACCGACCTTGCCGAGCGGCACGGCCCGCTGCCGGCCTGGGAGCAGACCCGTACCGCGCAGGGCGTACTGCACCCCGACCACTACGGCGTCACGCACCACTGGCCGGAGCGCTGGGCGGCGCTCCGCACCCGGATGGCCGCGACCGGCCTGCGCAACTCGCTGCTCCTCGCGATCGCCCCGACCGCGACCATCGCCTCCATCGCCGGCGTCTACGAGTGCATCGAGCCGCAGGTCTCCAACCTGTTCAAGCGCGAGACCCTGTCCGGCGAGTTCCTCCAGGTCAACGCCTACCTGGTGGAGGACCTGAAGAAGCTCGGCGTGTGGGACGCGCAGACCCGCGAGGCGCTGCGCGACTCCTCCGGCTCCGTGCAGGGCTTCGGCTGGATCCCCGAGGAGGTCCGCGCGCTGTACCGCACGGCGTGGGAGATCCCGCAGCGCGGCCTGATCGACATGGCGGCGGCCCGCACCCCGTACCTGGACCAGAGCCAGTCGCTGAACCTGTTCATGGAGACGCCGACCATCGGCAAGCTCAGCTCGATGTACGCGTACGCCTGGAAGCAGGGCCTGAAGACCACGTACTACCTGCGCTCGCGCCCGGCGACGAAGATCGCCCGCGCGGCGTCCGGCACGGCCGTCCCGGCCGCCGCGACCCCCCTTCCGCAGGCCGTCGACGCCGAGGCGCTGGCCTGCTCCCTTGAGAACCCCGAGTCCTGCGAGGCCTGCCAGTGATGACCAAAGAGACGAAGAACCTCCTGGACCCGGGCTTCGAGCTCACGCTCCGCCCGATGCGCTACCCGGACTTCTACGAGCGCTACCGGGACGCGATCAAGAACACCTGGACGGTGGAGGAGGTCGACCTCCACTCCGACGTGGCGGACCTGGCCAAGCTCACCCCGGCCGAGCAGCACATGATCGGCCGCTTGGTCGCGTTCTTCGCGACGGGCGACTCGATCGTGGCGAACAACCTGGTCCTGACGCTCTACAAGCACATCAACTCCCCGGAGGCGCGCCTGTACCTGTCGCGCCAGCTGTTCGAGGAGGCCGTGCACGTCCAGTTCTACCTGACCCTGCTGGACACCTACCTGCCCGACCCGGACGACCGGGCGGCGGCGTTCGCGGCGGTGGAGAACATCCCGTCGATCCGCGAGAAGGCTCAGTTCTGCTTCAAGTGGATGGACTCGGTGGAGACCATCGACCGGCTGGAGACGGCCGCCGACCGGCGCCGCTTCCTGCTGAACCTGATCTGCTTCGCCGCGTGCATCGAGGGCCTGTTCTTCTACGGCGCCTTCGCGTACGTGTACTGGTTCCGCTCGCGCGGCCTGCTGCACGGCCTGGCCACCGGCACCAACTGGGTCTTCCGCGACGAGACCATGCACATGAACTTCGCCTTCGAGGTCGTGGACACGGTCCGCAAGGAGGAGCCGGAGCTGTTCGACGACCTGCTCCGGCAGCAGGTGACCGACATGCTCGCGGAAGCCGTCGAGGCGGAGCTCCAGTTCGGCCGCGACCTGTGCGGTGACGGCCTGCCCGGCATGAACACCGAGTCGATGCGCGAGTACCTCCAGTGCGTCGCCGACCAGCGGCTGGTCCGCCTGGGCTTCGCCCCGGTGTACGGCTCGGAGAACCCGTTCTCCTTCATGGAGCTCCAGGGCGTCCAGGAGCTGACGAACTTCTTCGAGCGCCGCCCGTCGGCCTACCAGGTCGCGGTCGAGGGAACGGTGGACCTCGACGAGGACTTCTGAGCCCTCGGCCCCGACCCCCGTACTTCCCGGATCGGCCGGCCGGCCGCGCACCGCGCGGCTGCCGGTCGATCCGGCGTTCCCGGGCGAGCCCCGCTAGTCGTTCGGGACGGTCTCGTAGCGCGGGGTGCCCTCGGCCATCTGGCGCAGGGCGTCCTTGCGGTCGCGCTTGGAGAGACGGTCGATGTACAGGTAGCCGTGCAGGTGGTCGGTCTCGTGCTGGAGGCAGCGCGCGAAGTAGCCGGTGCCACGGACCTTGATCGGGTTGCCCTGGGCGTCCTGGCCGGTCACCTCGGCGTAGTCGGGGCGGGCCAGCGAGGCGTACGCGGTCGGCACCGACAGGCAGCCCTCGTTGGAGTCGTCCAGCACCCGGCGGTCGGCCGGCAGGTCCACGAGCTTCGGGTTGACCACGACGCCGGTGTGCCGCACGCCCTCGTCGTCCGGGCAGTCGTAGACGAACACCTTCTGGTCCACGCCGATCTGGTTGGCCGCCAGGCCCACGCCCTCGGCCGCCTTCTGGCTCGCGAACATGTCGTCGATCAGCCGGGCGAGTTCCTCGCCGAACTCGGTGACGTCCTTGCACTCGCGGTGCAGCACCGGGTTGCCGACGACGGTGATGGGCCGGGCCGTACCGCGCTCCCGGTAGGCGAGTTCGCGCGCCTCACAGTCCTCGGTGTCCACGACGTACCCGTCGTCGTCGACCTGGACGACCTGGTTCTCCTGCTGCGCCATGTCCCGCGTACGCCTTCCTGAAAGTCTCCGGTGTGCCGGTACAGCCTACGTCCAGCGCTCAGCAGACTTCTTCGAGATCCCGCCACTCACGGGTGTCCGGACTGTCGGCGACCCAGCCGTCCAGCAGCCCGCGCACGAGTCCGGGGGGCGCCGCGATGCCGCATTCCCGCTCCGGCACCCACAGCGGGCCCGATCCGGCCGTCCGGTGGCCCAGCGGGCCCGGGTGGCCGGGCTCGCTGTGGTCGTGCGGGTCCAGGTGCTCGCCCTCGCCCTCGCCGCTCGGCATGGAGCTCTCGGAACACGTCCGGCACAGCAGCCGCACCGAGGACGACCAGTCCTCCGCGGCGAAACCGGCGTCCGAGGCCAGCTGCTCCAGCGCGTCGCGGTCCGCCTCGGTGGCCGCCTCCAGCAGCACGACCCACGTCGGCACCGGTGACGGCGCCCACAGCTCGATCTCGTCGAACACCGGGTAGGCGGGCCCGGCCGCGGTCACCCGCTCGCCGTGCGGCACCCCGTCGTGCAGGACGACCTCGCCCCAGCGCCGCCCGGACGACGGCAGCGGGATCGACAGGACCTCCATCCGGGCCGGGTCCAGCCGCCGGCCCCACACCACCTCGGCCTCGCCCTCCGGCGACAGCCGCACGGCGGCGCTGCCCAGCTCCATCCCGGTCGGCTCGGCCGAACCTCCGGAGCCGTGCACGTCCCCGGGCACCTTCAGCCCGTACGCCTGCCACGCCCGGCGGGCCAGCGGCCAGTCCTGCAGGGCGGTCGCCGCGATGCCCACGTTCCACCAGTCGGGGGCACCGGTCTCCCGGTCCAGCAGGGCCACGGCGCGCAGCCCGGCGGCCCGCGCCTGCTCCCAGTCGTGGCGGAACTTGTGCAGCAGCGCCAGGTTGAACCAGGACTCCGACAGCCAGGGCTCCAGGTCCGCGGCTCTGGTCAGCAGCGCACCCGCGTCCTCGTACCGACCGTCGCCGATCAGCGTGAACGCGCGGTCGGTGGCCTGCCGCCAAGAGGCGGAGGGCCTGTGCCGTACCTTCCCGAAGATCCTCACGATTCCCGCCTGCCGGTCCCACGGTGCTCTCATCGGTGCAGCCTTGCGGACACTCTCCACTTCGCATCCAACCATGCCCACTCGGACGGCCGCTCATTACCCATCGGTTACCCCGCCCGAACAGCGCTGATTCCATCACGTCCGAGGGCGCTTCCGTCACGTCGCAGGACCCGCGCCAGGCCTTCGACGACCGCCGGGTGGTAGTCCCGGGCGGTGCCCAGCCGCAGCTCCTCCAGGGCGGCCAGTGAACCCCCCGGCTGCCGCGCCCCGCCGGCCAGGTCGTCGTAGGCGTTGGCCACCCGGACGATCCGGGCGGCGAGCGGCTGCTCCCGGTACGGGTCGGCCTGCCGCTCGACGACCACGGCGACCTCGGCGGGCACCCCCGTCTGCCGGGCCACCTCCCCGCCCAGCTCGGCGATCCGGCGGGCCTCGGCGGCGGGCAGCGGCGCGGTGGCTCCGTCGGGTACCGGGTCGACCAGCGACAGCTGCCCGATGTCGTGCATGAGGGCCGCGTACTCCAGTACGGTCAGCTCGCGCTCGGACAGCCCCAGCTCGCGGCCGACGGCGCGGCTGAGGGCGGCGACCCGGCGGGCGTGCCCGGGAGGGGTGTACCCGGCGATCTCGGTGGCCCGGGCCAGGGAGGTGATCGTCTGCCGGTAGGTGGTGCGGACGGCGGAGATCCGGCGGAACGACAGCTGGGTCAGCAGCAGCGGCACGCTGAACACCGGCAGCGCCCACAGCCCGGCCACGGCGACGCCCAGGGCCATCACCACGCCGGTCGCGCAGATCGCCGAGCCGATCCCGGCGAGCGCCCGCAGCTCGTCCCGGAGCAGTGGCCCGTACGGCCAGCCCGTGCGGGCCCGGGCCAGGGCGGCGGCGAGCACGGCGTCGCACAGTGCGGTCAGCCCGAGCAGGCAGAGCAGGTACAGCACCAGGCAGGGCCCCTGGCCGACCCGTTCCTCCAGGCGTCCGGAGTTGTGGAGCGGCTGGAAGCAGACCGCGGCGAAGCCGACCGTGAGCACCCGGCGGGCGACGTGGTCGAGGGCCGGTCCGTGGCCGCGGGCGACGTGCGGGACGACGCCGACCAGGGCGGCCGCCACGGCGACGGCGACGGTCTGGAACACCCCGTGCTGGGTGGGGTGGCCGGCGTTCTGGCCGAGCAGGGCGTACGCGAGGGCGCCGGCGGAGCCGAGCGGGGCGGGCTGGC
The DNA here is from genome assembly GCF_042900645.1 of Streptomyces sp. NPDC012888. NCBI lineage: Bacteria > Bacillati > Actinomycetota > Actinomycetes > Kitasatosporales > Streptomycetaceae > Streptomyces > Streptomyces sp. NPDC012888. Next base: position 283,066 of record NZ_JBIBBM010000004.1, read on the forward strand.
GGTCTTCGGCGGGGACGGGGCCGGCCGGGTCGCGGGTGTCCCGGCGGGCGAGCTCGCCGATGGTGATCAGTACGCCGAAGGCGAAGGCCGTGCCGGGTTCGCTGATGCCGTTCCACAGGGTGTGGCCGAGGGCGGCCGCGGTCAGCGCGGCGGCCGCGCCGCGGACCGCCCACACGGCCGCCGCCCTCACGGGGTGCCCCCCGAGGTGGTGCGGCCGGGGCCGGCGGGCCCGCGTACGGACCCGGAGTGCGACCGGCCCCCGTCCCCTCGCCCGGGGTGCCCGGCCGCGGCCGGGCCCGTGGCCTGGCCGGGGACGGCCCGCGGGGCGTCCGCGGTGACGGCGGGGCGCCAGCCCAGCCGGCCGATGGCGGCGACCAGGGCGGCGACCATCGCCGGGTCGAACTGGGCGCCCGCGCAGCGTTCCAGCTCGGCGAGGGCGACCGGGACGGGGCGGGCCCGGCTGTAGGAGCGGGTGGAGGTCATGGCGTCGAAGGCGTCGGCGACGGCCACCACCCGGGCCAGGACCGGGATCTGTTCCCCCGCCAGGCCGTAGGGGTAGCCGGAGCCGTCGACCCGTTCGTGGTGGTGCAGGATCGCGGCCCGGGCCTCGCCGAGGAAGCCGATGCCGCGGACCATCTCGTGCCCGTACTCGGGGTGGAGTTCGATGATGCGGCGTTCCTCGGGGGTCAGGGGGCCGTCCTTGCGCAACAGCCGGGTGGGGACGCCGAGTTTGCCGACGTCGTGCAGGATCCCGGCGATCCGGACTACTTCGAGGCGGTCCTCGGACATGCCCAGCTCGCGGGCGATCATCGCGGAGGCCTGCCCGACGCGTTCGCTGTGGCCGCGGGTGTAGCGGTCCTTGATGTCCACGGCCTGGACGAGGGCGCGGATGGTGGCCTGGTGGGCGGCGCGTTCGCGGTGGTACTGGGCGAAGACCCAGCAGGAGATGTACACGGGCAGCAGGACGGCGAGGGCGGCGGGCGGGCCGTAGGGGCTGCGCCACATGACGGCCATCATCAGGCCGGCGAGGCCGTGCACCAGGTGCGGCGCCGGCGAGAGGGTCAGCAGTCCGTGCCAGGCGGTCGCGGCGGGCCGGCGTTCGGCGGTGGCGAGGACGCCCCCGTCGAGGGCGGTGAGCACCAGGCAGAAGACCAGGGCCGCGGCGGCCGCCGGGAGCATCACGTACGGGAAGTCGGCCACCCAGGCGGTCGGGTCGGGGCCGGCCGGCCCGGCCCCGCCGCCGGACGCGGCCGGGCCCCGGAGCAGGTCGAACGTATGTCCGGCCGCCCAGGCGGCCACTGCCTGCTGGGCGGCGTGCCAGACGCGGCGCACCCGGGCCGGCCGCTGTTCGACCCGGCCGGCGAGCGCCCCGGGCACCGCGACGAGCGCGGCGGCTGCGGGCGGCAGCAGGAAGACGGCGGCGAGCAGGACGGGGAAGAAGGAACCGATGCCGTCGGGGACCCGGCGGCCCAGGGGCGGGCAGACCCGCACCAGTTCGCAGGCCAGGTAGAGCCCGGCGAGGAGGACCGTGCTCGTCCAGGGGACGGCGGCCGGCGCGGTGAGGGCGGGGGCGAGGCAGGCGAGGGCTCCCGCGACGGCGCAGAGGACGTAGACGCGCGCGGCCGGGGGAAGTGTCCGCATCGGCGTCCTCCTCCCCCGGTTCCCTTACGGCGGCGCGGGTACCGGATCGAACGGCACCCGAGGGGGAGATCGAGTGGGCCCCCGTGAAAGGTGGGCCACATTTTCGTACCACGCCATACGGCAACCCCCGGATTAGCACCTTCGGGTGAACGAAAGGGCATTCCGGGGGTGGTTCTGCTGCGGATGTCCGGCGGTGGACGCCGGCCCGGGGTCAGCCGGTCGCCGGGGTGGGGCCGGCCGTGATGTCGTCGTCCGGGACGGCCTGTCCGGCGCGGATCATCTCGATCCGGCCCATCACCTTGGAGCGCAGGTCGGACGGCACGTCGTCCGAACCGCAGCACCGCTTGACCAGCTTCTTCACGGCCTGTTCCAGGCCGTACTTCTCCAGGCAGGGATTGCACTCGCCGAAATGCGTCTCGAACTTGGTGCAGTCACTGTCCGGCATCTCGTGGTCGAGGAACTCATAAAGGTGGTCCAGGACCTCAGAGCACTCCGTCTCGTGCGGCTCTCCGCAGCTCATGAGCCCGAGCCTTTCCGGTCGTTCGACTCTCCCGCGCCCGCCGGGACCAGCCCGCGCTCACGGGCGTAGTCCTCCAGCATCCCGCGGAGTTGACGGCGGCCACGGTGCAGTCGCGACATGACCGTACCGATGGGTGTACCCATGATGTCCGCGATCTCCTTGTACGCAAACCCCTCCACGTCGGCGAGGTACACGGCGATGCGGAACTCCTCCGGAATGGCCTGGAGGGCTTCCTTCACGTCGGAATCGGGCAGGTGGTCGAGCGCCTGGGATTCCGCGGAGCGCAGACCGGTCGACATGTGCGACTCGGCGCGCGCCAGCTGCCAGTCCTCGATCTCCTCCGCGGCGCTGCGCTGCGGCTCGCGCTGCTTCTTGCGGTAGGAGTTGATGAAGGTGTTGGTGAGGATGCGGTACAGCCACGCCTTCAGGTTGGTGCCCTCGCGGAACTGGTGGAAGGACGCGTACGCCTTGGCGAACGTCTCCTGGACCAGGTCCTCGGCGTCGGCCGGGTTGCGCGTCATGCGCAGCGCGGCGGAGTACATCTGGTCGAGGTAGCCGAGGGCGTCGCGTTCGAAGCGCGCGTTGCGCTCCGCGGTCGTCTCCTCCGCCTGGCCTTCGTCGGTCCCGGTAACAGGACCCACCTCCTCCGACAGCGTGGCGGACCCGAAAGCGGACCCGCTCGAATCGGAGAATAGTCGACCTTCCCGGCCATCCGCCGCCCGAACGGGGGCGTACTTGGCCGCCGGCAGCACCGCCCATTCCAGGTCAGCGGCCTGTGTGCGGTTACGGCTGATGACCTGGGTCATGCGGCTCCCTCTCCTCCTGGCCTGCTTCGCGTGCCGTATGCACGGACACCCCTGACAACCACGGGTCCGGGCGGCGCATTCCCGGCCCGCGGGGGTGTGGCGGGCCTCCCGCACCGCCCGGGCCGCCCGTCAGCCCGGAGCGAAACCGGCCTGGCCGGAATCCGTCAGGTCGGCCGGCGGCCGGGGGGACGCCGGGCCGGTCCGTCAGGCCGGGACCAGGCGGTCCAGCCAGTCGGCGACGGACGCGGTGACCAGCTCCAGGACCGCCTCCTGGCCGGGGTCGGCCTTCCTGGGTACGGCCAGGCCGTGGTCGGCGCCGGGCACCTCGACGAGCTCGTGGCCGCCCTCGGGGAACTCCTCGGGGCGGCCGAACGGGTCCCGGCCGCCCTGGAGCACGAGCGTGGGGACCCCCGCCCCGGTGAGCTCCCCGGCCCGGGAGTTCTCAGGCTTGCCCGGCGGGTGCAGCGGGAACGCCAGGGCCAGCACGCCGGCAGCGCCGAGCTCGGCGGCGGTGCGGCAGGCCACCCGTGCGCCGGCGCTGCGGCCGCCGGCGACCACCGGCAGGCCGGGCCGGGCGAGGGCCGGCCACAGGCCGCGCCAGCCCTCGTCCAGCACCTTGGGGGCGGCGGCGACCTTCTTGCCGGCCACCCGCCAGGGCTGCTCGACCAGGGCGACGGTGACGCCGCGGGCCGGCAGGGCGGCGGCGAGCGCCACCAGGTCACGGGCCTCGATGCCGCCGCCGGCGCCGTGACCGACGGCGAGGACGAGGCGGGCGGAGCGGGCGGGCCGGGCGGGGTACCAGGTGATCCGGGCCGTTCCGGCGGGGGTTTCGGCGGTCTCGGTGCGGGGGGCCGCCGGGGGTGTGGTCGTCGGGCGAGTGCTCATTCAGAACAGGGTGCCCTCTTCGGGTGCCTCCAGCTCGGTCAGCAGCTCCGGTCCGTTGTTGCGGACGTTGCTGACGGCGGTGGACACCGGGTAGGCGCGCATCAGCCCGCCGGGCGGCGCCGCCAGCAGCTCGCGCAGCCCTCCGCCGGCGTCGGTGTTCGCCGGGTCCAGCCAGGCGTCCCAGCGGTCGGGGGTGAGCATCAGCGGCATCCGGGGGTGGATGTCGGCGAGGGAGCGCGGGCCTTCGGCGGGGGCCACGCCCAGCGGGGCGGTCTCGGCCTCCGTGGTGATCACCGAGCAGGTCACCCACCAGGCGAGGGGGTGGGCGTCGGGCAGGGTGCGGTCGCGCCAGAACTCGTAGACGCCGGCCATCGCGAAGACCGAGCCGTCGGCCGGGAGCACGAAGTAGGGCTGCTTGCGGGGCCGTTTCCGCTTGCCCTCGACCTCCAGCTGCCGCTCGTCGGTGCCGGTGACCCACTCGTAGTAGCCGTCGGCGGGAATGATGCACCGGCGCTGCGCGAAGGGCCGGCGGAAGGAGGGCTTCTCGTGCAGGGTCTCGGCCCGGGCGTTGATCATCCGGGCGGCGCCGTCCGGGTTCGGGGCCCAGGACGGGACCAGTCCCCACTTCAGTTTCCGCAGCTGGCGAACCGGACGCGGGTCGGAGGCGTCCTTGAGGGGGCGGTCGAGTACGACGAGCACCTCCTTGGTGGGTGCCACGTTCCAGTCGGGGGCCAGGGTGTCCTCCGGCTCCCACTTCTCGATCCCGAAGAGTTCCACCAGGTCCTCGGGCCCACGACTCGCCGCATACCGTCCGCACATGCCTGCCACACTGCCATGGCACTCGACCCCCACGGCAAGGAGTCCGCCACCTCATGGACATATCCAGCACGGTCGGCTTCTGGGACCGGCTCACGGGCACCCAGCCGCTGCCTCCCCAGTGGCTGGTCCTGGCCGCCGCGGCGGCCGCGCTGGCCGTCGTGGTCCCGCGCGGGCCGTGGCGGGTGTCCCGCAACGCGATCACCATCGCGCACGAGGGCGGGCACGGGCTGATCGCCGTACTGACCGGACGACGCCTGGAGGGGATCCGGCTCCACTCGGACACCAGCGGCCTGACGGTGAGCCGGGGCCGCCCGGCGGGCCTGGGGATGGTCCTGACGGCCGCCGCCGGTTACACGGCGCCCCCGCTGCTCGGGCTCGGCGGGGCGGCGCTGCTGTCCGGGCACCGGATCACCCTGCTGCTGTGGGTGGCGACCGCGCTGCTGCTGGCCATGCTGGTGATGATCCGGAACGCGTACGGGGCGCTGACCGTGGTGCTGTCCGGCGGCACCTTCCTGCTGGTGTCCTGGCTGGCGCCGGCCGGGGTGCAGGCGGCGTTCGCCTACACGGTGGTGTGGTTCCTGCTGCTGGGCGGGGTCCGGCCGGTGTTCGAGCTGCAGGCGAAGCGGAGGCACGCGGGGGCGCCCGACTCGGACGCCGACCAGCTGGCCCGGCTCACCCGGGTGCCGCCCGCCCTGTGGCTGTTCCTGTTCCACGCGGTGTCGCTGTGCTCGCTGACCGGCGGCGGGCGCTGGCTTCTCGACCTCTGAAACTCCTGGCCCGCGGGGCGAGGGGGTGCCCCCGCTGCAACTAAAGTGAGGGCCATGACCGAGACCCCCGCGACTTCCGCCCTCTGGCCCGCCCCGCTCGCGGACGGGGCCGTCCGTGCCACCGTCACCGTGCCCGGGTCGAAGTCCGTGACCAACCGCGCGCTGGTCCTGGCCGCACTCGCCTCCGAGCCGGGCTGGGTGCGCCGCCCGCTGCGGTCCCGCGACTCCCAGCTGATGTCGGACGCGCTGCGCGCGATGGGCGTGGGCATCGAGGAGACGGTGTCCTCCAGCTCGGCCGGGTCCGGCACCGGGCAGAGCGGCGAGGCCTGGCGGGTCATCCCGGGCCGGCTGCACGGCCCGGCCACGGTGGACGTGGGCAACGCGGGCACCGTGATGCGGTTCCTGCCGCCGGTCGCCACCCTCGCCGACGGCCCGGTCCGGTTCGACGGCGACCCCCGTTCGTACGAGCGGCCGCTGGGCCAGGTGATCTCCGCGCTGCGCGCCCTGGGCGCCCGGATCGACGACGACGGCCGGGGCGCGCTGCCCATGACCGTCCACGGGGGCGGTGCGCTGGAGGGCGGCACGGTCGAGATCGACGCCTCCAACTCCTCCCAGTTCGTCTCGGCGCTCCTGCTGTCGGCACCCCGGTTCAACCAGGGCGTGGAGGTGCGGCACGTGGGCGGCAACCTGCCGTCGATGCCGCACATCCGGATGACGGTGGAGATGCTGCGGGCGGCCGGCGCCCAGGTGGACACCCCGGAGGCGGGCGGCGAGAAGGACGTGTGGCGGGTGGCGCCGTGCGCGCTGCTCGGCCGTGACCTGGTGGTGGAGCCGGACCTGTCCAACGCCCAGCCGTTCCTGGCGGCCGCGATGATCACCGGCGGTACGGTGACGATCCCGGACTGGCCGCGCCGGACCACTCAGCCCGGTGACGCGCTGCGGGAGATCTTCACCGAGATGGGCGGTTCCTGCGAGCTGACCGACGCCGGCCTGGTGTTCTCCGGCACCGGCCGGATCCACGGCATCGACGTGGACCTCGGCGAGGTGGGCGAGCTGACCCCCGGCATCGCGGCGGTGGCGGCGCTGGCCGACTCCCCGTCGACCCTGCGCGGCGTGGCGCACCTGCGGCTGCACGAGACGGACCGGCTGGCCGCCCTCACCAAGGAGATCAACGAGCTGGGCGGCGACGTCACCGAGACCGCCGACGGCCTGCACATCCGCCCGCGGAAGCTGCACGGCGGCATCTTCCACACCTACGACGACCACCGGATGGCCACCGCCGGCGCCGTGATCGGCCTGGCCACCGCCGGTGTGGAGATCGAGAACGTGGCGACCACCGCGAAGACCCTGCCGGACTTCCCCAAGATGTGGACGGACATGCTCTCGGGAGCTGGGAAGTAGCGCCATGCGCCGGTACGGCAAGAACACCGACGAGGACGACATCCGGTCCCGCCCGAACCCCAAGGGCAACCGGCCCCGGACCAACATCCGGCCGAAGCACGAGGACGCGGCCGAGGGGTTCGTCCTCACCGTCGACCGGGGCAGGCTGACCTGTCTGGTGGAGGACCGCAAGGTCGTCGCCATGAAGTCGAGGGAGCTCGGGCGCAAGGCGGCGGTGGTCGGCGACCGGGTGTCGCTGGTGGGCGACCTGTCCGGCAGGAAGGACACCCTGGCCCGGATCGTGCGGATCGAGGAGCGTTCGTCGGTGCTGCGGCGCACCGCCGACGACGACGACCCGTACGAGCGGGTGGTGGTGGCCAACGCCGACCAGCTGGCCATCGTGACGGCGCTGGCGGATCCGGAGCCCCGGCCCCGGATGATCGACCGCTGCCTGGTGGCGGCGTACGACGCGGGGCTGGAGCCGCTGCTGGTGCTGACCAAGTCGGATCTGGCGCCGGCGGACAAGCTGCTGGAGACGTACGCGACGCTGGGCGTGGACTTCGTGGTGGTCAACCGCGACGAGCTGGAGACCGGCGACGCGGCGGACCGGGTGCGGGCGCGCCTGGCGGGCCGGATCACCGCTTTCGTCGGGCACTCGGGCGTCGGCAAGACCACGCTGGTGAACTCCCTGGTCGCGGCGGACCGGCGGCGGGCGACCGGCCACGTCAACGCGGTCACCGGGCGGGGCCGGCACACCACCACCTCGGCGCTGGCGCTGCCGCTGCCCGGGGTGGAGGGCTGGGTGATCGACACCCCGGGCGTGCGGTCGTTCGGTCTGCACCACGTGGACCCGTCCCGGGTGATCCTCGCCTTCCCGGACCTGGTGGACGGTACGGAGGGCTGCCCGCGGGCGTGCAGCCACGACGAGCCGGACTGCGCGCTGGACGAGTGGGTGGCCGAGGGCCATGCCGACCCGGCGCGGCTGTTCTCGCTGCGGCGGCTGCTGGCGACCCGCGAACGCCGCGAGGGCGACTGAGCGGGAACGTTTGACCGGACCCATGTCTGGTAAATGCATATTCGCACCAAGTGGCGCGATGTCGAGCGAGGCCGTGTCACGTGACGCGGGGAGGCATGCGGCATGGCCTGGCTGCTGGTGGTGGTCGCGGGGTTCCTGGAGACCGGTTTCGCGGTCTGCCTCAAGCTGTCCCACGGCTTCACCCGGCTGTGGCCGACCATCGCCTTCGCCTGCTTCGCGCTGGGCAGCTTCGGGCTGCTGACGATCGCCCTGCGGAAGCTGGACGTGGGCCCGGCGTACGCGGTGTGGACCGGGATCGGGGCGGCCGGCACCGCGATCTACGGGATGGTGTTCCTGGGCGACCTGGTCTCCACGCTGAAGATCGTCTCGATCACGCTGGTGATCGTGGGGGTGATCGGGCTCCAGCTGTCGGGCTCGGGCCACTGACCGTCCGGCGGGGCGACCACGTACGACAGGGCGATCCGCAGGGCGAGCTCGCAGGCCTGCGGCGGGACCCCGGTCGGCGCCAGCCGTGCGGCCACGCGGTCGCGCGCCTCCGCCAGGAGCCGGCCCGGGTCGGGCGGGACCGGGCCTTCCGTACCGTCCGGGCCGGGCAGTCCGGCCGGCCGTGAGCCGGTGAGCAGGGCCCGCAGGAGGGGCCGGTCACGGGCCGTGCGCACCGCGCGGCCGGCCGCCGCGGCCAGGCGCGCGGTGGGGGTGCCGGGCGGGGCCAGCGCTTCCTCCAGGCCGGTCAGGAAGGCGTCCGCCTCGCGGCGGAGCAGGGCCCGGCCCAGTCCTTCCTTGCCCCCGAACTCGTTGTAGAGGGTCTGCCGGGACACTCCGGCGGCGGCCGCGACCTCGACCATCCGTATGGCGGGCCAGGGGCGCGCGGCGAGCGCCGCTCCGGCCGCTTCCAGCAGGGCCTCCCGTGCTGTGGGCATCCCGCCAGGGTCGGCGGGGGCGCCCGTGCTGTCAAGACGGCCCGTGTGGTCGGGTCCGGACCGGCTCGATACTGTTCGGCCATGCCCGAGTATGACGATGATCTGCGCCTCGCCCTGGAACTCGCCGACGCCGCCGACCGCACCACGATGGAGCGGTTCCGTGCCCTCGACCTCGTGGTCGAGACCAAGCCCGACATGACGCCGGTGAGCGAGGCCGACAAGGCCGCGGAGGCCGTGATCCGCGCCGGCATCGAGGCCGCACGTCCGGACGACGCGATCCTCGGCGAGGAGTACGGGCTGAAGGGCGGCGGGCCGCGCCGCTGGGTGGTCGACCCGATCGACGGCACCAAGAACTACGTGCGCGGGGTCCCGGTCTGGGCGACGCTGATCTCCCTGATGGCCCAGAGCGCGGACGGCACGTTCCGCCCCGTGGTCGGGGTGGTGTCCGCCCCGGCGCTGGGCCGCCGCTGGTGGGCCTCTGAGGGCGGCGGCGCGTACGCGGGCGGCGCGCTCGGCGAGACCACGCCCATCGGGGTGTCGAAGGTGGCGGCGCTGGAGGACGCCTCGTTCGGGTACTCCTCGCTGAGCGGCTGGGAGGAGCGGGGGCGGCTGGACGGGTTCCTGGACCTGGCCCGCAAGGTCTGGCGGACCCGCGCCTACGGGGACTTCTGGCCGTACATGATGGTCGCCGAGGGTTCCCTGGACCTGTGCGGGGAGCCGGAGCTGAACCTGTGGGACATGGCGGCCATCGCGGTCGTGGTCCAGGAGGCGGGCGGCCGGTTCACCAGCCTGGACGGGGTGGACGGCGTGCACGGCGGGAACGCGGTGGCGTCCAACGGGCTCCTGCACGAGCCGCTGCTGACCCATCTGCGACCGCGCGACTGAGTGCGCCCCCTTGATGACCGGGGGTGAGGAGTGGGAATCTGAGAATCCTCCGCTTGTGCGCTTGTGAAGCCTTTCACTGGCGCACGTCGCGCGGAGGGACTCTCCCCAGGAGGTGGCTCTCTTCATGCTCGTCCGTGACGCCATGAGCACCGTGATCCTCACCCTCGGACCCGCCCACACCCTGCGGCAGGCGGCCTGCCTGATGGCCGGCCGCCGGGTCGGCGCCGCCGTCGTCCTCGATCCCGAACACAGCGGGATCGGCATCCTGACCGAGCGCGACATACTCAACTCCGTCGGCGCGGGGCACGACCCCGACCGCGAGACCGTCGGTGCGCACACCACGAACAACGTGGTGTTCTGCACCCCGGACGCCACCCTGCAGGAAGCCGCCGAGGCCATGGCCCACGGCGGCTTCCGGCACCTGATCGTCCTGGAGGGCGGAGGACCGGTCGGCATCGTCTCGGTCCGCGACATCATCCGCTGCTGGGTGCCCGCCCGGCGCGCGGTGGCCGCCTAGACGCCGACGGGCCGGCACCCCCGAGGGGGTGCCGGCCCGTCGCCTTCCCAACGGCAAGCGGGTCGTCAGCCGCGCAGGGCCTGGACCGCGGCCTCCAGCCGCTTGCCGAAGTCGCCGTCCGCCTTGCGGAAGTTGTCGATCGCGCGCTCGACGATGTCGTCGCGGGAGACCTTGGCGATGAAGCCGGAGAGGTTCTCGACCAGACGGCCCTTCTCGTCCTCGGACATCAGGCGGTAGAGGTTGCCCGCCTGCACGAAGTCGTCGTCCTCGGCGTGGACCGGGGCCGCGTGGTCACCGGTGACGCCGGCGACCGGGATCGGCTGCCACAGCGGGCGGTCGATCTGGTGCGGGCCGCCGAAGCTGTTCGGCTCGTAGTTCTTCGCGCCCTTGTGGCGGCCGTCGTAGAGGAAGCCGTCACGGGAGTTGGTGCGCGCCTCGGTGGCGTGCGGGCGGTTCACCGGCAGGTGGTCGGCGTTGATGCCGACGCGGTAGCGGTGGGCGTCGCCGTAGGCGAAGAGGCGGCCCTGGAGCATCTTGTCCGGGGACGGACCGATGCCGGGCACGAAGTGCGCCGGGCTGAAGATCGACTGCTCGACCTCGGCGAAGACGTTCTCCGGGTTGCGGTTGAGCTCCAGCTTGCCGATCTCGATGCGCGGGTAGTCCGCGTGCGGCCACACCTTGGTGAGGTCGAAGGGGTTGAAGCGGTAGTTCGCCGCCTCGGCCGCGGGCATGATCTGGACGTACACGGTCCAGGACGGGAACTCGCCGCGCTCGATCGCCTCACGCAGGTCGCGCTGGTGCGAGTCCGGGTCCTCGCCGGCGAGCTTGTTGGCCTCGGCCTGGGTGAGGTTCTTGATGCCCTGGTCGGTCTTGAAGTGGTACTTGACCCAGAAGACCTCGCCGGCCTCGTTGTTCCACTGGAACGTGTGCGAGCCGAAGCCGTCCATGTGGCGGTAGGACGCCGGGATGCCGCGGTCGCCGAACAGCCAGGTCACCTGGTGGGTGGACTCGGGCGACAGGCTCCAGAAGTCCCAGACGTTGTCGGCCTCGGTCGAGCCCGTGTACGGGTCGCGCTTCTGGGTGTGGATGAAGTCGGGGAACTTGATCGCGTCCTTGATGAAGAACACGGGGGTGTTGTTGCCGACGAGGTCGTAGTTGCCCTCTTCGGTGTAGAACTTCAGCGCCCAGCCGCGCGGGTCGCGGACCGCGTCGGCCGCGCCGAGGTTGCCCGCCACGGTGGAGAAGCGCAGGAAGGTCTCGGTCTGCTTGCCGACCTCGGAGAGGAACTTGGCCCGGGTGTACCGGGTGACGTCCGCGGTCACGGTGAAGGTGCCGTAGGCGCCGGCGCCGCGCGCGTGGACGACCCGCTCCGGGATGCGCTCGCGGTTGAAGTGGGCGAGCTTCTCCAGCAGCAGCTGGTCCTGGACGAGAACGGGCCCGCCGACGCCAGCGGTCTCACTGTTCTGGTTGTCGGCGACCGGGGCTCCGGCCTCCGTGGTGAGCGGTCCCTGCGTCACGTGCGCCTCCTGCGTCATCTGCTGCTCGTCCTGTCCTTGGCGTAAGCCGTACTCGATCCTACGATGGACTTTGTCTAAGTCAAGTAAGCATCCAAGTGTGAGTCAAGTCGGGAACTGCACCCTGATCCAACCCGGACCGCTTCACTGTTAGGCTGGTTTTCATGAGTGACCTGCTGGAACGACTTCGCGGACGCGGCTGGCGCATGACCGCACAGCGCCGCGTCGTGGCCGAGGTGCTCGACGGTGACCACGTGCACCTGACGGCCGACGAGGTGCACGCCCGCGCCGTGGCCAAGCTGCCCGAGATCTCGCGGGCGACCGTCTACAACACGCTCGGCGAGCTCGTCTCGCTCGGCGAGGTCCTGGAGGTCTCCACGGACCGCCGCGCCAAGCGGTACGACCCCAACGCCCACCGGCCCCACCAGCACCTGGTGTGCGCCCGGTGCGGCGCGATCCGCGACGTCCACCCGGCCGGCAACCCGCTCGCGGACCTGCCGGTCTCGGAGCGCTTCGGCTTCACCGTGGAGGACGTGGAGGTCACGTACCGCGGCGTCTGCCCGAACTGCGCCACCGCCTGACCTGCGGCGATCCGGCCCGCAGCCGTCCCGTTCCTTCTTTTCGGCCCAGCATGGCCCCCGGCGATCCCGCCGGGGGCCTCGCCGTAGGGCGGTGTGTCACCTTGCGCGGGGGAACGTCCGAAAAACACCGGGTACGGGCGTGAACGCTCCAGGAGAGGGACCAGGCGCGCGAACGCGTGAACAGGCGAACACGACGAAGGCCCGGATCCTGATGGATCCGGGCCTTCGTCTTCAGTAGCGGGGACAGGATTTGAACCTGCGACCTCTGGGTTATGAGCCCAGCGAGCTACCGAGCTGCTCCACCCCGCGTCGGTGAACCCAACGTTACGTGAAGCCGGCCGAGCAGCGCAAATCGCTTCGGCGGTGACACGCGGCACACCTGCTCCGCGCCACCCCCGCTCACCCGCCCGCACCCTAAGCGGACAACTCCTCCGCCAGGGCGTCGCGCAGCCGGGCCGCCCGCTCGGAGACCTCCGCCGGGCCGAGCTCCATGGCCCGGGCACACCACTTCTGGCCCTCGGCGAGGTCGCCGTGGCGGGCGGCGAGCAGCCCCAGCCGGAGGGCCGCCCGGCCGTGACCGGCGACCGCGGCGCGGGTCCACCACAGGGCCGCCTCGGGCTCGTTCCCCTCGCGGGCCAGCAGCAGCCCGAGGTTGAACGCGCCGTTGCGCGATCCCGCCTCGGCGGCCTCGCGGTACCAGCGCGCCGCCACCCCGAGGTCGCCGCGGCTCGCGGCCAGCATGCCGACCCGGACCTGGGCCCGGCGGTGCCCCTGCTGGGCGGCCCGCTCGTACCACTCCTCGCTCTCGGTGCGCGCCGCGGCCACCGGTTCGCCCAGGGCGGGCGGCTCCGGTGGCGGGGCCAGCGACTCCAGCAGGGAGGCCAGGCGGAAGGCCGCCTCGGCGCTGCCGCCGCCGGCCGCGCAGCGCAGGTGCCGCTCGGCGGCCCGCTCCTCGCCGTCGCGGACCAGTGCGATGCCGACCTGGAGGGCGGCGTCGGTGTGCCCGGCCGCGGCGGCCCGCTCGTACCACTTGAGCGCCGTGCGGTCGTCGTCCCGGCTGGCGAAGAGGATGCCGAGGTTGAACGCGGCGTCCACGCTGCCCGCCTCGGCCGCCTTGGAGAACCACGGCTCGGCGCCGGCCGCGTCCCCGCCCTGGAGCAGCATGATGGCCAGCGCGTTGGCGGCCTCGCGGTGGCCGGCGTAGGCGGCGCGCCGGTAGAACTGCTCGGCCTGGGCGGTGCGCTCCTGGGCCGCGCAGAGCAGCGCGAGGTTGTACGCCCCGTTGTGGTCGCCCGCGTCCATCGCCGCCCGGTACCAGCGCTCGGCGGTCTCGGTCTCGCCGCGGGCGGCGTGCAGCGCGCCCAGGGCGTTCGCGGCGTTGCCGTCGCCGTCCTGGGCGGCCCGGTGCCACCACGCGGCCGCGTTGTCCTCGTCGCCGGCGTCGCGCAGCAGGAAGCCCAGGGCGCAGGCGGCGCGGGCCTCGCCCTGCTTGGCGGAGGTCAGGTACCAGCGCCCGGCCTCCTTCAGTTCGCCGCGCGCCTCCAGCAGGATGCCCAGGTGCAGGGCGGCGCGCCGGTGGCCGCGGGCGGCGGCCTGGCGGTACCACTGTTCGGCTTCGGCGGGCTCGCGCTTGCGCAGGGCGCGGGCGAGGCGGTAGGCGGCCTCCCGGTGACCCTGTTCGGCGGCCTGCCGGTACCAGCGTTCGGCGCCCGCGTCACCGCGGTGTTCCAGCAGGTCGGCCAGGCCGTACGCGCCGAGGGCGTGGCCGGATTCCGCCGCCTGGCGCAGCCAGTACTCGGCCGCGGGCTCGTCACCGCGTTCGCGGTAATGGCGGCCCAGGGCGTGCGCGGCCGGGGCGGAGCCGGCGACGGCGGCGACCCGCCACCAGCCCGCCGCCTCTTCGGGGTAACCGCGCTGGTGCAACAGGACGCCGAGGTTGTTGGCCGCGGCGCGGTCGCCCTCCGCGGTGGCACCGCGCAGGTAGGGTTCGGCCCCGTCCAGGTCTCCGCGGCGCAGCAACAGGGCGCCGAGCACGCTCATGGCTCCGGGGTCGCCCTTGTCGGCGGGGCCCCGGTGCCGTGCCTCGAGCTCGGCGTCGCTCGCGGCCTCGGTCTCGGCCTCGGCGAACACCCCGGCCACAGCCACCGCGTCCTGTTCGGTGTCCTGCCGCACAAACCGCCCTGTCTCCAGCAGAGTTGACCTGTCCCCCATAAATCCCATCGTCGCATCACCTGCTACCCGCGTACACCTGGTATGTCGCAGCCAGTGAGGTCACTTCAGCGTTTTGTCGACATGCCCACAGAGCCATAAGTCAAACACGCTCCGGCCCCAACTCACCCTCCCGGGCACGACGAAGGCCCGGATCCCATGGATCCGGGCCTTCATCTTCAGTAGCGGGGACAGGATTTGAACCTGCGACCTCTGGGTTATGAGCCCAGCGAGCTACCGAGCTGCTCCACCCCGCGTCGGTGAAACAACAGTACCACGACGCGGAACGGCTCCTGTCCCCCTTTTCCGCTGGCCGGTCAGCCGCCGGGCTGTGGCGCGGGCTGGGCCGGCTGCTGGAGCTTGGCCTCGGCCTCGATCGCCCGCTGCACCGCGGCCTTCACGTCCTCCTGGGCCTTGCCGAACGCGGCCCAGTCACCGGCCTGCCGCGCCTTCTCCGCGGCCTCGATCGCCTTCTGGGCGTCGGAGAGGGCCGCCTTGACGGTCGGGTCCTGGCTGGTCGGCGGCTGGTTCGTACCCTCGCCCGGCGGCTGGGCCGGCGGGGGCGCGGTCGGCGACTCGGCGCCGAAGACGACGTTGAGCGCCTTCTCCAGGGTGTCCTCGAAGGCGGTCTGCTCCCCGTAGGTCACGAGGACCTTCTTCAGCAGCGGGTACTTGGTGCCGCCACCGCGCACGTACACCGGCTCGACGTAGAGCATGCCCTTGTCGAGCGGCACGGTGAGCAGGTTGCCGTACTCCACCTGGGAGTCGCCCCGGCTCAGGATGTTGATCTCCTGGGCGATCTCCGGCTTGGAGTTGAACTTGGCCTGCACCAGCTTGGGGCCGTCCACCGGGTTCGTGGTGGGCAGCTTCAGCACCCTGATCTTGCCGTAGTCCGGAGTGCCCGGGTCGGCGTTGACCGCCATGAAGGCGCTGAGGTTGTCGCGCCCGTTCGGGGTGAACGTGGTGGTCAGCGAGAAGACCTGGTCCTTCTCCTTCTGGCCCGGCATCTTCATGGAGAGGTAGTACGGCGGGACCGCGTTGCCCTCCTTGTTGGTCGGGTCGTCCGGGACGGACCAGACCTCGCTGCCGCTGAGGAAGGTCTGCGGGTCGGTGACGTGGTAGCGGGTGAGGAGCTCGCGCTGCACCTTGAACAGGTCCTGCGGGTAGCGCAGGTGGTCCTTGAGGGCCTGGGGGATGTCCTTCTTGCCCTTGACCGTGCCCGGGAAGGCCTTCATCCACGTCTTGAGCACCGGGTCCTGGGTGTCCCACTGGTACAGCCGGACCGTTCCGTCGTAGGCGTCGACCGTGGCCTTCACCGAGTTGCGGATGTAGTTGACCTGGTTCTCCTGCGCGACGACCGCGCGCTGGGAGTCGGTCAGCGAGTCCGCCGTGGTGTCGCCGAGGGTGGTGCGGGAGGCGTACGGGTAGCCGTTGCTGGTGGTGTACGCGTCGACGATCCACTGGATCCGGCCGTCGATCACCGCGGGGTAGGCGGCGCCGTCGATGGTCAGCCAGGGGGCGACCGCCTCGACCCGCTCCTTCGGGGTCCGGTTGTAGAGGATCTTCGATCCTTCTCCGATGGCTCCCGAGTAGAGGATCTGGGGCTCGCTGAAGGCCAGGGCGTAGGCGGCACGGTTGACCGGGTTGGCCAGGCTCACACCGCTGTCGCCCTGGTAGGTGGTCTCCTTCTCGCCCCTGTCGTCCGCGTAGTCGAGCTCCTTCTGCGGGCCGCCGACGATGGAGTACTGCTTGGTCTGCTCGCCGTAGTAGATCCGCTGCTCGTACTTGCCGAGGTCGCCGGTGGAGGGCAGGCCGGACTCGGTGAACACCGGGGTGCCGTCCGAGGTGACCTCGGTGCCCTTGGCGGCGACGACGCCGTAGCCGTGCGTGTAGCGGAAGTGGTCGTTGATCCAGCTGCTCTTCGGGATGCCGGCGAGGTTCAGCTCGCGCAGGCCGATGACGGTGTCCTGGCCCTTGTACCGGTCCACCGCCAGGGTGGACGGGAAGCCGTAGTAGCCCTTGTTCTGCTGGAGCTGCTGGAAGGCCGGGGAGACGATGTTCGGGTCGAGCAGGCGGATGCTGGCCGTGGTGTCGGCGTCCTGCCGCAGCTTGTTCTTGTCGGCCTGCGGGTTCGGGATGCCCGAGTAGGGCTGGACCTCCGTCTTGTCGATCCCGTAGGCGTCACGGGTGGCCGCGATGTTCTTCTGGACGTACGGCGATTCCTTGGCCTGCTCGTTCGGCTGGACCTGGAACTTCTGGACGATCGCCGGGTAGAGCCCGCCGATCAGGATCGCCGACAGCACCATCAGCCCGAAGCCGATCACCGGCAGCTGCCAGGTGCGCCGCCAGAGCGTCGCGAAGAACAGCGCGGCGCAGATCGCGGCGATGCAGAAGAGGATGGTCTTGGCCGGCAGGTAGGCGTTGGCGTCGACGTACCGCAGGCCGGTCCAGTTGTCGGCGGCCTTGAAGTCGCTGGACTTCACGGCCAGGCCGTACCGGTCCAGCCAGTACGCGACCGCCTTGAGGGAGACGAAGAGGCCGAGCAGCACCGACAGGTGGCCGGTGGCGGCGGCGGTGGCCCGGGCGCCCGGGCTGGAGACGCGCAGCCCGCCGTACAGGTAGTGCACGACGGCGGCGGCGATCAGCGACAGCACGGCCGCGGCGAAGCCGAAGCCGAGGAGGAAGCGGTACCAGGGCAGGTCGAAGGCGTAGAACGCCACGTCCAGGCCGAACTGGGGGTCCTTCTTCCCGAAGGGGACCCCGTTGACCCACATCAGCCAGGTCTTCCACTGGCCGGCCGCCGAGGCGCCGGCGATCAGGCCGACCAGCACGCTGATGCCGAGGAGCAGCCACCGCTTGTACGGGGCGATGCTCATCCGGTAGCGGTCGAGGCTCTGCTGCTCCATCGACATGGCGGCCAGCGGGGGCCGCAGCCGGTGGGCCAGCCAGATGTTGAACCCGACCGCACCGGCCATCAGCAGTCCGAAGACGGCGAACAGGCCGATCCTGGTCCACAGGGTGGTGGTGAAGACCGTCGAGTACCTGACCGAACGGAACCACAGCCAGTCGGTCCAGAAACCCGCGAACATGATGAAGAGCATGGCCAGGACGGCCAGTACTCCCAAGGTCATCAGGAGAGTGCGGGCGCGCCGGGAGGGGCGGCCGACTCTGATCCGTGGCCCGGATGGGCCTCCGCCGCGGTCCGGCATCTGGAAAGCCAAGGTGCGCACCTCGAAGTCGCTGGTCGATATTGCGGGGCCCCCGATGGTAGGGCCCACTCATGCAACTTACTGAGGCTTTGGTCAGTTCCCGTTATCGGGTCGGAACGAGGCAGGATGTTGTCCATGTCCAACGTTTCCCCCTCCCCCGGCACCCCCATGGCGGCCAGCCCGCTGACGCGTGCGTGCCTTGAGATCGACGAGTACGCCGCCGGCCTCGGCTGGGACCGGCCGGCCCGGCTGTTCGCCCTGGTCGACACGGCCCGGCTGCGCAGGCAGGAACCCCGGCTGGCCGGCCAGCTCGGGCTGGACCGCGACGACGCGGGCAAGGCCCAGTACACCCCGATCGAGCAGGACGAGCTGCCGGCCGGGATGCCCCTGGACAAGTTCCTGGGCACCATCGCCTGGCCCGACGCGGTGGTCGGCTGCGCGCTGACGGTGGAGCGGCTCATGCTGCCGCCGTCCGCGGAGGCCGCCGTACCGACCGGGCTGAGCGAGAAGCAGCTGGCGAAGTGGGTGGCCGGGCACCCGGAGCGGCAGGAGGTCCGGCTGACCGTGGCGGTGCTGCGGGACGGCTCGCGGGAGTCGGCGGTACGGCTGCGGGAGAAGGACTCGGCGAGCGAGGTGCTGACCGGGGCCGGCCTGGTGCCCGGCCTGGCGGAGGCACTGGCGGCGACCTTCGCGTAGCGGGGCGGCGCGGGTGGCCGCCGGGGGGGGCGGTCCGGCTCCGCGTCCTACTTCGCGTCCTGTTTGGCGTCCGGCTTCGCGTCGCACCGCGGCAGCGCGGCCGTGTCGCCCTTGCCGATCTTCTCCAGTGACTTCACCGCGTCGTCGATGGTGCCGACCTTGACCAGGGTGAGCCCCTCCGGGGTCTGCCGGGAGGCGGAGGCGCAGTTGTCGGCCGGGGTCAGGAAGTAGCGGGCGCCGGCCGCGCGGGCCCCGATGGTCTTCATCTGGATGCCGCCGATGGGGCCGACCTTGCCCTGGTCGTCGATGGTGCCGGTGCCGGCGACGAACTTGCCGCCGGTCAGGTCGTGCGGGGTGAGCTTGTCGACGATGCCCAGGGCGAACATCAGGCCCGCGCTGGGTCCGCCCACGTCGGCGAGCTTGATGTCGATGCCGAACGGGAAGGTGTGGTCGGTCTCGGCCCGGATCCCGACGATCGCGTGGCCGTCACCCTCGGCGGCCGCGGTGGTGAGCACCACCTTCTCGCTGCCCGCGGGCTCCTTGCCGGCCTTCTCGGCGGCCGCGGCCTCCTTGGCGGGGACGACGGTGAATTCCACCTTCTCGCCGGCCTTGTGCCGGGTCACCAGCTTGGCGACGTCCGCCGGGGCCTTGACCGGGGTGCCGTCCACGGCCTTCACCACGTCCCCGGCGTGCAGCCTGCCCTCCGCGGGGCTTCCCTTGACCACGGAGAACACCGCCACCCGGGCGGTGACCGGGATGCCCAGCTGCCTCAGGGCGGCGACCTTGGCGCTCTCCTGCGACTGGCTGAATTCCTCGGCGTTCTCCTGCGTGGACTGCTCCTCGGTCTTGCCGTTGGGGTAGAGGTTCTCGTGCGGCACGACGATGTTGTCGTCGGAGACCCAGCCGTAGACCGCTTCCAGCAGGTTCATGTCGTAGTCGGCGCCGGTGACGCGGACCGTGGTCATGTTCAGGTGGCCGGTGGTCGGGTACGTCTTGCGGCCGTTGATCTGGAGGACGGCCTCGCCGTTGGCCTCGCCGAGCGTGTTCACGGTCGGCCCCGGGCTCATCTCCGAGTACGGGACCTTGATGAAGACCCCCGCGCAGAGCAGCGCGAACAGCAGGAGCGTGGAGGCGAGCATCGTCGCGGTGCGGCGTGGCATGTCACGACAGTACGGGACGGCGTCAGACGCTGTCCGCCCCGGAGCGCGCCGATGCCTGGTCGGGGCCCGCGGGCCGGTCCATGGCCTCGCGGAAGCGTGCGTAGCCGGCGAGCTCGGATATGTCACCGGAGGTGCGGTCGCGTGCCGCCCAGCTTCCCCATACGGCCGCGCCTATCGCGGCGAAAAGCGGAATCAGCAGCCACGCCAGAGACGCCATTCCGTGCCTCCCTACCCGGAGTCAGAGCTGTTGGTGACCACAACGCTCGCCCTCGGTGCGGGGTTACGCAAATCGAGGGCGTGTTGCACGTCCGAACGGGTGGCCGGGCGCCCGGTCAGCAGGCGCCGACCCACTCCTCGGTGCCGTCCGAGAAGGTCTGGTGCTTCCAGATCGGCACCTCGTGCTTGAGGTCGTCGATCAGCATCCGGCAGGCCTCGAACGCCTCGCCGCGGTGCGGGCAGGAGACGGCCACGACGACCGCCAGGTCGCCGACGGACAGGTCGCCGACGCGGTGGACGGCTGCCAGGGCGCGGACCGGGTACTTGGCGACGACCCGCTCGGCGACGCGGCGCATCTCGGCGACGGCCGTGGGGTGGCAGGAGTAGCCGAGCGCGTCGACGTCGGCGCCGCCGTCGTGGTCGCGCACCGTGCCGACGAACAGGGTCGTGCCGCCGGTGGAGTCGTCGCCGACTGCCCGGAAGACCTCGTCGAGCGAGAGCGGGGTGTCACGGATCTCAAGCAGCCGGATCGGGTCCGGAGCGGCCTGCTCGCCGGGGTGGTCGAAGTGCGGTGCCATGCCTTCATCGTGCCCTAGCGGCTGACGCCGCGGAATACCCGGATCACCCGTCCCGCGCCCCCACCGTTGGGAGCCTTCTACAGCCCCGCCCGACCGGCCTGCGGGCCGGCCGGACCAGGGCCGCGCATCAAGCCCGAGCGACGCTTGAGCGGGCCCGGCCGGAGGCGCCGCCCGGCGGGCGGCGCTCCGTACCGGCGGCCGGGGCGCGGCGGGGCTAGAGGCCTCGGCGGCGGCGGGCGCGGCGGACCACCGCGGCGGCACCCAGCAGGGCCACGGTCGCACCGGCCGCACCCGCGGCCGTCGCGTCCTTGCGGCCCAGCCGGCGGCCGGCGACCGTATGGCGTCCCGCGACCTCCTGCAGCAGCTCCGCCAGGACCTCCTCGTTGGTCCAGCGGGGCCGCCAGCCCGCCGCGTGCAGCCGGCTGACGCTGACCACCCAGGGGTGCATCGTGTACGCCAGGTCCCCCGCGGGCGACGGGGTCAGCCCGATCCGGTGCAGCCGGGCCGCCGCGCCCAGCGCCACCGCCGACGGGAGCTCCATGCGGCGGATCCCGCTGAGCTCCTCGACCTCCTCCTGCTCCAGCCACCCCTCGCAGCCCACCGCGAGCTCGCCCTCGACCTTCTCCAGGGCGGCGTACTCCAGGGCCGTGACCAGGTCCTCGACGTGGCAGAACTGCCACGTCGGGCGGGAGCCGGCCACCACCAGCAGCCGCGGGGACTCGAAGTAGCGGGTCAGCGCCGTGTCCGTACCGCCCACCAGCACGGCCGGCCGGACCACCGTCACGTTCAGGCCGGGGTGCGCGCGCGGCGCCCGGCGCCCGAGCCGCTCGATCTCCAGCAGGTCGCCGACGCCCGTCGCCTCGGCCGTGGCGCGCAGCTCGGAGTCCTCCGAGAGCGGGATGTCGTTGTCGGGCAGCGCCCCGTACACCATGGCCGAGGTGCACAGCACGACCCGCCGTACGCCGGCCGCCGCGGCGGCGGTCAGCACGGTCTGGGTGCCGCGGACGTTGTACGCCGTACGGGCCGCGGAGTCGGTCTCCAGGTCCAGGTCCAGCGCGAGGTGCACCACCACGTCGGCACCGCGCAGCTTGTCGGCGATCGCCGGGTCGCGGACGTCCAGCACGTGCCACTGGGCGTCCGCGCACTCGCCGCGCCGCTCGTCGATCGCGATGATCTGCTTGATCTCGTCCGAGGCGGCGAGACGGGCCACCAGCGCGGCGCC
This sequence comes from Streptomyces sp. NPDC012888, assembly GCF_042900645.1. Taxonomy (NCBI): domain Bacteria; kingdom Bacillati; phylum Actinomycetota; class Actinomycetes; order Kitasatosporales; family Streptomycetaceae; genus Streptomyces; species Streptomyces sp. NPDC012888. The sequence goes on from NZ_JBIBBM010000004.1 coordinate 304,626, forward strand.
GACGCCGCCGGCCGCGCCGGTGACGGCCACGACCGGGCCGCGCACGGCCGGGTTTCGCGGGCGGCGAACGGCGGCGGCCGCATCGGCCGCGTCGGCCTCTCCGGGCCGGTTTTCGCCGTCATGCGGCGCTCGAACCTGCGGATCTGGGGAACTCACCGGGCGTCTCCAGCGGTTGTCTTCAGTAGGGACGCGTCCTGACGCGTACCTACCAGGTGACGTCCATCCTGCCGCAGCCCAGGAGTGTGCGGAGCACCGAGCCCGGAAGCGGGCGTGGTGTCTACGCTGGGTGGTGTTGTCGGGACCATTGCCCGCCGGCCCGTGCCGGCGGCCCTACGAGCCGAGGAAACCCGTGAGTGACACCCCATTCGGATTCGGCCTTCCGCCGGAGGAGCCGGAGGACGGCGACGAGGGCAGGAAGAAGGGTCAGCCCAATCCGTTCGGGTTCGGCGGGGCCGGGCTGCCCGGCGGCATGCCCGGTGGCGCCGACAACCCGTTCGCCGCGATGTTCGGCGCCATGAACCCCGGTGACCTGGGCGCGGCGTTCCAGCAGCTCGGCCAGATGCTCAGCTACGAGGGCGGTCCCGTGAACTGGGACATGGCCAAGGACATCGCCCGCCGCACCGTGGCGCAGGGCACCGCAGACGGGGTCAAGGACACGAGCGTCGGCGTGGCCGAGAAGGCCGCCGTCGAGGAGGCCGTCCGCCTGGCCGACCTGTGGCTGGACGGGGTGACGTCGCTGCCGTCCGGCGCCGGTACGGCCGTGGCGTGGAGCCGCGCCGAGTGGGTCGAGGCGACCCTGCCGGTGTGGAAGGAGCTCGTCGACCCGGTCGCGGAGCGGGTCGGCGCGGCCATGGGCCAGGTGCTGCCGGAGGAGATGCAGGCCATGGCGGGCCCGCTGCTCGGCATGATGCGCTCCATGGGCGGGGCGATGTTCGGGCAGCAGATCGGCCAGGCCGTGGGCGTGCTCGCGGGCGAGGTCGTCGGTTCCACCGACATCGGGCTGCCGCTGGGTCCGGCGGGGAAGGCCGCCCTGCTCCCGCTGAACATCGAGACCTTCGGCAAGGACCTGGGCGTGCCCTCCGACGAGGTGCGGCTGTACCTGGCCCTGCGCGAGGCCGCCCACCAGCGGCTCTTCGCCCACGTGCCGTGGCTGCGCTCGCACCTGTTCGGCGCGGTCGAGGGCTATGCGCGCGGCATCAAGGTGGACACCTCGAAGCTGGAGGACGTGGTCGGCCAGATCGACCCGTCGAACCCGGAGCAGCTGCAGGAGGCGCTCCAGGGCGGCATGTTCCAGCCGCAGGACACCCCGGAGCAGAAGGCGGCGCTGGCCCGGCTGGAGACGGCGCTCGCGCTGGTCGAGGGCTGGGTGGACGCGGTGGTCCACGAGGCCGCGAAGCCCCGGCTGACCTCGGCGGACGCCCTGCGGGAGACCCTGCGCCGGCGGCGTGCCTCGGGCGGCCCGGCGGAGCAGACCTTCGCGACGCTGATCGGCCTGGAGCTGCGTCCGCGCCGGCTGCGGGACGCCTCGCGCCTGTGGGCCCTGCTCACCGACGCGCGCGGGGTGGACGGCCGGGACGGCCTGTGGGAGCACCCGGACATGCTGCCGACCGCGTCCGACCTGGACGACCCGGACGGCTTCGTGCACCGCGAGCACCTCGACTTCTCGGAGATCGACAAGATGCTCGGCGAGGCCGCGGCCGGGGACAAGCGCGACGAGGACGGCGAAGACAAGAAGTGAGCCTGCACGAGGACGCTGTCCTGGTACTGAAGGCATACCAGGACCAGCCCGAGCTCCGCGACGTCTACCTGGAGCACCTGGAAGCCCACCCGGACGGGATGTACAAGCCGTGCACGGCCGGGCACGTCACGGCCAGTGCGCTGGTGGTGGACCCGTCCCGGGGCCGGGTGCTGCTGACCCTGCACCGGAAGCTGGGCATGTGGCTGCAGATGGGCGGTCACTGCGAGGCGGGTGACGCCACGCTGACGGAGGCGGCGCTGCGCGAGGCCCGGGAGGAGTCGGGAATCGAGTCGGGGCTGTCACTGCTGCCGGGTGGGCCGGTGCGGCTGGACCGGCACCCGATCCCCTCGCCCTGCAACTGGCACCTGGACGTGCAGTACGCGGCGGTGGCACCGCCCGAGGCGGTCGCGGCGATCAGCGACGAGTCGCTGGACCTGCGCTGGTTCGGGTACGACGAGGTCGCGGCGGTGGCCGACGACTCGGTGGTCCGCCTGGTGGAGGCGGTCCGCGCGCGGCTCTAGGCGTACGGGAGGGCCTGCCTGGCGGGCCGGGGGCGGATGCGCGGGAGTGTTCCTGCGCATCCGCCCCCGGCCCGTTCGCATGCCCGGGCGGGGCGGGGGCTCAGGCCCGGCTGCTGCCGAGCGAGTTGCCCCGCATGCCGAAGCCGAGCACTCCGCCGCGCAGGTGGGTGGGCGGCAGCAGCTCGCTGGGCTGGATGAGGACGTGGCCCTCGCCCTGGAACTGCATCTCCCAGCCCTCGCCGGTGGCTCCGCGGCGGCGCCAGACGCCGGAGGTGGAGGTCGGCGCCTGGAGCTGTGTGCGCAGCGAGGTGGACCAGGCGATGACGGCGTCGGCGTCGGCGCAGACGTTCTTGCCGGGGCCGACTTCCAGTACGAGGGGTTCGCCGGAGGTGAGCAGGGCGACCTGGCCGGTGCCGGTCAGTTCCAGGTTGTAGGCGCCGGCCGAGGCGACCTCGACGGCGCTGTCGATGGCGACGATGCCGACGCCGAGGGTGGAGTCGAAGGCGAGGACGTACTTGCTGTCCACGGTGATGCCGCGGCCGACGTCCATGACGTGGATGTGCTGGGCGAAGTTGGCCAGGTAGACCTGGCCGGTGCCCTTGCACTTCATCAGTTCCAGGCCTTCGCCGGTCATGTGCCGGACGTTGCGCCAGCTGTTGTTGCGGTACTGGCTCTGGAAGTCGACCTGGCCCTCGAAGGCGACCATGGCGCCCTGGCGGGCGAGGACGGAGCCGCCGTTGCCCTGGGTGATCTCGGCCTTGAGCAGTTGGGGGTTCTGCAGGGTGTAGCGGCCGGTGGACGGCACCGGGACGTGCGCGAAGAGTGTGCTGTGCATGGTGGGTCGGTGCTCCTCTCAGCCCCGGATCTTGAAGCGGTCGCCGGTGTCCTCGCTGGGCTGGACGATCACGAAGCCCTGGCCCTTGAAGCCCAGCTGGAGGGCTTCGCCGCTGCCCCGGCCGATCAGCGCGCCGGCCTTGACGGTGCGCTTGGCCTTGAGGTCCAGGCCGGTGGTCCAGCCGATGAGGGCGTCGGGGTCCACGTAGGTCTCGCGTTCGGCGCAGTTCAGGACGGTGGGTACGCCCCGGCTGACCAGGGCCACCCAGCCGGTGCCGCGGATGACGAGGTTGGTCAGGCCGGAGCCGGAGAGCTTGGCCAGGCCCTTGACCGGTTCGATGGCCAGCCTCAGGGTGGCATCGCAGGCGAGCAGGGTGGCGCCGTTGACGGAGAGGGCCTCGTCGGCGAGGTGCACGACGAGGACGTCGGCCCCGTAGTCGGCGAGGAAGAGGTCGCCGTCACCGCGGCAGAGCATCAGCTTGCCGCCCTCGCCCGTCACCATCTCCTCGGCCGAGCGGCGCAGGTCCGCGGGAGCCGCGTCGAACTGGACGTAGCCGTCGTAGGCGATCATCGAGCCGGCCTTGGCGATCAGGTCCTGACCGGTGACCATCGCGACCTTGAGGGTCTTGGCGTTGTGCACGGCCATTCGGAGGCCGGTGTTCGCGGCGCGGTGGGCGCCGAGGGTCTGCGTGTCCATGGGCTGCCTCACACCTCGAAGGGCTGTACGACGACGAAGTTGCCGGGGGCGCCGCGGAACTGGAGGTTCACGGCTTCCCCGTTGCGGCTGGCGTAGCCGGATCGCCGCAGGCGCAGGGCGGTGGTGGTGACGGCCTGGGCGCCGGCCGACCAGGCGATGACCGCGTTCCCGTCGACGTAGGTGGCGTTGCCGACGGGCAGCACGACCGGGGTGCCGCGGGTCTTGACGACGACGGCCCCGGTGCCGGAGAAGAGCATGGAGAACAGGCCGCCGCCGGGCAGGCCGGCGCCCTCGATGCGGCGGACCTCGGTGGAGAGGGACTCGTCGAAGGCGAGGACGCCCTGGGCGCTGGTGTACAGCTGGTCGGTGCCTTCGAGGCGGATGACGAAGAGCCGGCTGGCCTCGTCGGCGAGGAAGACCTCGCCGTCGCCGGAGCAGCGCATCAGCGCCATGCCCTGGCCGGTGAGCTGACCGGTCAGCTTGCCGAGCAGGCCGGAACCCTTGTGGGCGAAGTCGACGTCGCCCTGGTAGGCGACCATGCTGCCCTGCCTCGCGAGGACGGCCTGGCCCTTGGTGAGGGTGACGCGGACCTGCTGGGGGTTCTGCTCGGTCCAGCGGTCGCCGGCCGGGGCCTCCGCGTACTTGGTGAGCACGACCCGTAGGCCGGCCTCGGGGGGCACGGGGGCGAGGGGCTGGGCCGCGCCGAACGGGACGCCGAGCGGGGCGCCCGGCGGCGGGACGGAGCCGAAGGGCGGTGCGGTCGCGCCGGCGGGCGGGGCCTGCGGAGCCGGGGCGGGCGCGGGCACGGCGCCGAAGGGCGGCGGGGACCCGAAGGCCGCGGTCTGCGGCGCGGGCGTACCGAACCCGGCGGCCGGGGCGGGCGCGGGCGCGGCCACCGGGGCCGGGGCGGGCGCGGGGGCCGGGACCGAGGGCTGTACGGGGGCGGCCGGGGGCGCGGCGAGCGTCGGGGCGGGCGCGGGGGCCGACGGCGGTGCGAACCCGGGAGCCGGCTGCGGCGGGGCGGGCTGCTGCGGCGGGGGCTCGGGGGCGGCCTGCTCCTCCGCGACCTCACCGCCGAAGTTCTCCAGCAGGGCGGCCAGGCCGCCGTCGAACCCCTGGCCCACGGCGGCGAACCGCCAGACGTCCTTGAGGTAGAAGTCGCCGAGCATCACGGCGCGCTCGGTGCTGAACTCCGCGCCGGTGAAGGCGTACCGCGCGACCTCCTCGCCGCCCGCCACGATCCGGATGTAGCCGGGGCCTACCTGCGACATGGTGCCGTCGCCGTCGATGGTGGCGGTGAAGGACAGCTTGTGGATGCCGGCCGGGATCCGGTCCAGGGTGACCCGGAAGGACTCGGTGTCACCCGCCTGCGCGCCGAGCTGCTGGATCGACTCCTCGGGCGACTTCGGCTGGTTGTAGAAGATGAAGTAGCGGTCGTCGGAGAGCCGTTCCTCCGCGTCGAGACCGAAGCAGCTGATGTCGAAGGTCAGCCCCGGGCCGGAGATCTGCACACCCACGTACAGATCCGTCCCCGCCGTGAGGTCGCTGATCCTGGCCTTGTGGCCGCGTTGGAATTCCCTGGCCATGCGCTACGCCCGTCCCCCATCCGAAGTGAATGCGTGCGGCCAGGCTAGCCGCAACCGCGGAGATTCGGCCAAGGGGTGCGGAGACCTGTGGACGACCGGCCCCACAGGTGAGCGCACGTCATCTCTCGCGCGGTCCGGGAACCTTGGGCAGCCGCTCCGCCGCGGCCACGCCCTCCAGGTAGCCGCGGGCGCGCTCGGTCCGCGGGTAGGCCTCCAGCAGCTCCCAGAAGCGCGGGCCGTGGCCGGGCACCAGCAGGTGCGCCAACTCGTGCAGCAGCACGTAGTCCACCACGTACTCGGGCATGCCCTGCAGGCGGTGGGACAACCGGATGCTGCCCTCGGCCGGGGTGCACGAGCCCCAGCGGGTGTTCTGGTTGGTCACCCAGCGCACCGTACGCGGACGGGCACGGCCGTCGAGGTACTGGCCGGACAGGAGTGCGGCCCGCTCGGTCAGCTCGGCGTCACCCAGGGGGCGGCGGCCCTCCCGGGCGGCGAGCTTGTCGAGCATCACGCCCACCCAGCGCCGCTCCTCGGCCTCGGACATCCGGGCAGGGATGAGCACGACCGTGCGCTCTCCCTCGCGGTAGGCGGACACGGTCCTGCGGCGGCGCGCACTCCGGCGGACTTCGACGGGGTGGTCGGGTGGATCGGCGGACACGCCATGACGGTACCGGGTGCCCGCGACGGAAGTCCCGCCATCTCATATGACGAATCGGGAGGGCTGTGGACAAATCTCCGCGGGCCGGTCCAGGAACGGGCATTCTCGCGGTACGAGGCAAGTGACGAGGACGGGGGAAGGTCATGTATCCGAAGGTGAAGCCGGCACTGGCGAGGGCCTGGCGGGACCTGCAGACGGTGCAGTTCGGGGTGACCCCGGCGCACGCCGTGGTGCTCGGCCCGGTGGACACGGCGACGGGGTCGCTGATCGACCGGATCGACGGGACCCGCGGTATGGACCGGCTGCGCGCCGAGGCGGGCGCGCTGGGGCTCCCCGGCGAGTGCGCCGACCATCTCGTGCGGCAGCTGACGGGGGCCGGCCTGATCGACGACGCCCCGGCAGGAGGGGCGGCCGGCGGCGGGCGGGCGTTACCGGAGCGACTCGGCCCGGACCTGGGCTCGCTGTCCCTGGTGCGGCGGGAGCCCGGCGGGGCCCGGGCCGGGCTGGCGGCGCGCCGCGGGACCCGGGTGCAGGTGCGCGGGGCCGGGCGGGTGGGCGCGCTCGTCGCGGCGGTGCTGGCGGGCGCCGGGGTGGGCCGGGTCGAGGTGCTGGACGGGGGCCGGGTGGTGCCGGGCGATCTGGCGCCGGGCGGGATGGGCCCGGAGAGCGTGGGGCGGCTGCGGGGCGAGGCCGCGGCGTCGCTGGTCCGGTCGGCGGGTCCGGAGCGGCCTCCCAGAGCCGGGGAGCTGCCGGGGCCGGAGCCCGGGCTGGCCCTGGTGGTGGTCGCGCCCCGCGAGGGGCTGGACGCCTGGGCCCCGGATCCCGGTGCGGCGGCCGGCTGGATGGAGAGCGGTGTCCCGCACCTGTACGCCGGGGTGCTGGAGGGCACCGGGCTGGTGGGTCCGCTGGTGCTCCCGGGCGGCACGGCCTGCGCCGGATGCCTGGAGCGGGACCGGGTGGACCGGGACCGGGCCTGGCCCCGGCTGCTGGTGCAGTGGCGGACGGCGCACCGGCGGCGGGGCGTCCCCGCCTGTGACCTGGGACTGGCCACGGCGGTGGCCGGTCTGGCGGCGGCCCACGCCCTGGCCTTCCTCGACGGAGAGCTGCCGGCGTCCACCGGGGCCAGGTGGGAGGCAGCCCTTCCGGGACTGCACTGGACGCACAGCCGGGCGGAGCCCCATCCGGGGTGCGGATGCGGGGCCTGGCGGCCGGGAGAGGGGGACTCGTCCGCGGCCGTAGGGCCACAGGACACAATGGCCGGGTAACCGCCGTTCACCGCGCGGCTGTCTGGGACCTGGAGGGGCGCATGTCTGATCTTCCCCGGAAGGCGGTCACCCGTACCGCCAAGCTGGCCGCGCTGCCGCTCGGCATCGCCGGCCGGGCCACGTGGGGTCTGGGCAAGCGGATCGGGGGCAAGTCGGCGGAGATCGTGGCGCGGGAGCTCCAACAGCGCACCGCGGAGCAGTTGTTCCGGGTGCTGGGGGAGCTCAAGGGCGGCGCGATGAAGTTCGGGCAGGCCCTGTCGGTATTCGAGTCGGCGCTGCCCGAGGAGGTGGCCGGGCCGTACCGGGCGGCCCTGACCAAGCTTCAGGAGGCGGCTCCGCCGATGCCGGCGGGGACCGTGCACCAGGTGCTGGCGGATCGTCTGGGGGCTGACTGGCGGGAACTGTTCACCGAGTTCGAGGACAAGCCGGCCGCGGCCGCGTCCATCGGGCAGGTGCACCGGGCGGTGTGGCACGACGGCCGGGAGGTCGCGGTCAAGGTGCAGTACCCGGGGGCCGGCGACGCGCTGCTGTCGGACCTGAAGCAGCTGGGGCGGTTCGCCGGACTGCTCGGTCCGCTGATCCCGGGCATGGACATCAAACCGCTGATCCGGGAGCTGCGGGAGCGGGTCACCGAGGAACTGGACTACGAGCTGGAGGCGGAGGCCCAGCGGATCCACGCGGAGGCCTTCGAGGGCGACCCGGACGTGCTGGTTCCGGAGGTGGTGCACCAGGGCGACCAGGTGCTGGTGACCGAGTGGATGGAGGGCGTTCCGCTCTCGGAGGTCATCGCCGGCGGGACGGAGGAGGAGCGGAACCGCGCGGGGCAGTTGCTGGCCCGGTTCCTGTTCTCCGGCCCTGCCCGGACCGGCCTGCTGCACGCCGATCCGCACCCGGGGAACTTCCGGCTGGTGGCGGGGGACGACGGCCGGCTGCGGCTCGGAGTCCTGGACTTCGGAACCGTCGACCGGCTGCCGGGCGGCCTGCCCAGGTCCATCGGCGTCTCGCTGCGGATGACGCTGCGCGGCGATGCCGAGGCGGTGTACGAGCAGCTGTGCGCCGAGGGGTTCGTGAAGGAGACGGTCGAGCTCGACCCGGACACGGTGCTGGACTACCTGGCTCCGATCATCGAGCCGGCGGAGGTGGAGGAGTTCACCTTCACCCGGGGCTGGATCCGCGGGCAGGCCGCGCGGATAGCCGACCCCCGGTCGCCCGCGCACCAGTTGGGCAAGCAGCTCAACCTGCCGCCCTCGTACCTGCTGATCCACCGGGTCACCCTCAGCACCATCGGGGTGCTGTGTCAGCTGGGCGCGACCGTGCGGCTGCGGGAGGAGCTGGAGGCCTGGCTGCCGGGGTTCCTCGCGGAGGAGGACCGGGCGGAGGGCTGACCGGCGGGACGTCACCACCAGGAGGAGTCGAGTCTGCCTTCGATGGCCCGGATGTTGGCCCGGGCGCAGTCGTGGCAGAAGTACTCCCGGGTGCCGTTCTCGACGGAGCACGTCCAGGTGAGCGGGGTGTCCTCGGGGTGCCGGGCGCCGCAGCGGGCGCACACGACGGCCGGGGTACCGGACCCCGGGGAGGCGGGTTGGGGGGTCGACTGGTCCACCTCCAGACGATACCGCCGCGAGGGGTTGACGGCCGTCCGCAACGCACCGGGAACGGCCGGGGGGACCGGCCCGTACGGACCGGTCCCCCCGGATGTGCTGTGGATCTGCTGCGGTGGCCGCCTGGCCGTCAGTGCATGACGGCCATGGCCAGCGCGCGGCGGGCGCGCAGCGAGACGCGCTCGGCGCGGCGCTGCATGCGGCGCGCGACGACCAGCCGGTGGGCGAGTCGTTCGGCGTCGGCCTCGCGCATACGGTCGTCCATATGCGCACGGGCCAGGGCTTCTGGGATGAGTTGCATGGCGCGGGTCCTGTTCTGACGCGAGGTGATCGCGCCGGTGGTGATGAAGTCTTCGGTGGCGGAGCCGGAGGGCTGCTCGCTGGTGGCGTGGGGGGTCATGAGGGCCTGCTTCAGGGGGTCGTGCGTCAGGGGGCGGTCGATGGTTCCGAATCCGGTGCGCTGCGTGGCGTTCATGCCGCGACCGGGTTCTTGCGCGGGCGGCCGCGGGGCCGCTTGCGGGCCACGACCACGCCCTGGACGAAGAGCTCTCCACCCCAGACGCCCCAGGGCTCACGGCGCTCCTTCGCGCCGGCGAGGCAGGCCTCGACCAGCGGGCAGGTGCGGCAGAGGGACTTGGCGTACTCGACGTCGGCCGGGGACTCCGCGAAGAAGACCTCCGGGTCGTACGAGCGGCAGGGGACGGGTACGCCGAGGTTCTCGATGGCGTCGTCGAGCGCGGTGAGCGCGGTGAGCGGGGTCAAGGTGGAGTCCTCCGGGACTGCGGGCGGGGAGATCGTCTGGGTCTGCGGTACGGACGGGGCGTGCGCTTCGAGTTGCACGGTGGTTTCTTCCTCGTCTTCGTCTGCTAGTCGTTCCGGCGGTGGCCGGTGTCGGCTGGTACCTGGTCTTGCCAGTCCGCAAGGCCCCTTCGCTCCGTCCGTCCCCGTTCGGGGGCAAACAGAAGGGCCGCGGATCCCGGTGGGGTTCCGCGGCCCTGAAGGCGCCGGCCTGATCATGCGATCAGGCTGGATCACTCCAGGGTTCGAGCCCACGGAAGGCCCACATCAGGTGGTGCTGCGTCGTCTGCTTCTGGGATCCGGCACCGGCTGCCGCAAAGGCATAGGCGCCATGTGCCGCCTGCTCCTTCGCTACTGCCACCGGTGCCTGGGTCGGTCGCTCGTTGCGCTCGCGGACCGGAAGGATCGACGGCATGGCGGGGCTGTTCGCGGCAATCGCGGACAGACCGGTGCCCTGACCCAGGAACGCGGGGGCGGCAAGGAGGGACGTGGAGCCGAGCAGGCAGGAGGCGGCAACCGAGCGATCGGTCATTTTGGTGAAGGTGTTGAAGTTGATCACTGGACTCGCCTCCTCTCGGCGTCTCGGGGACCGGCTGGTGGGCCTGTCCCGTGTATTCGGATAAGTACAGCACGGAACCAGGGCTTCAGAGAAGCCGCTGTTCCCGTGGTTAAGAACCTATGGGGATTGCCAGGGCATGTGCAAACTATTTTTCCGACGAGTTTTCACGCGTCGTCAGCTGGGCCCGTCGGCAGCTCCTGGCCTGCGCAGATGGCCAACACCTCGGCTCCGTACCGGTCGAGCTTGCGCCCACCCACGCCGGAGATCATCGCGAGCTCGCCCGCGTCGGCCGGCGCGGCCTCGGCGATGGCGATCAGGGTCTTGTCGGTGAACACGCAGTACGCGGGGAGGCCCTGCTCGGCGGCCTGGGCGGAGCGCCACTCCCGCAGCCGCTCGTACAGGCCCTCGTCCATGTCGGACGGGCAGTCCTCGCAGCGCATCAGCTTGAGCTCGCCGGCCTCGGTGAGCGTCTTGCCGCAGACCCGGCAGAGGGCCGGGCCGCGGCGGGCGCGCCTGCGGGAGGCCCGGTCGCCGGCGACCGGGCCGGCGCCGGCGGAGGCGGAGCCGGGGCGCAGGCCGTGCAGGAAGCGGCTGGGCCGGCGGGAGGCGCGACCGCCGGGCGACCGGGACAGCGCCCAGGACAGGCCGAGGTGCAGCCGGGCGCGGGTGACGCCGACGTAGAGCAGCCGCCGCTCCTCCTCGATCTGCTCGTCGGTCTTGGCGTACGTGATCGGGACCATGCCGTCGGTGAGGCCGACCAGGAAGACGGCGTCCCACTCCAGGCCCTTGGCCGCGTGCAGCGAGGCGAGGGTGACGCCCTGGACGGTGGGGGCGTGCTGGGCCGCCCTGCGCTCCTCCAGCTCGTCCGTGAGGTCGGCCAGGGTGGCGCCCGGGTGGCTCGCCGCGAAGTCCTCGGCCAGGCGGACCAGCGCGGCCAGTGACTCCCACTGGTCGCGGACAGCCCCGGATCCGGCCGGCGGCTCGGGGGTCCAGCCCTGCCCGCTCAGCACGGCCCGCACCTGGGCGGGGAGCTCCACGACGTCGGCGAGCAGCGGGTCGTTCGAGCCCGACCGGGCGGCGCCGCGCAGGGTGACCAGGGCGCGCTGGACCTCCTGGCGCTCGAAGAAGCGTTCGGCGCCGCGCAGCTGGTAGGGCACGCCGGCGTCGGCCAGGGCCTGCTCGTAGACCTCCGACTGGGCGTTGATCCGGAACAGCACGGCGATCTCGCCGGCGGGCACTCCGGCGGCGATCAGGTCGCGGATGCGGCGGGCGACGCCTTCGGCCTCGGCGGGCTCGTCCGGGTACTCGGCGTAGGCCGGCTCGGGGCCGGGCTCGCGCTGGGAGACCAGCTCCAGGCGGTGGTCGGCGGCGCGGCCGCGGGCCTGGCGGAGGAGGCCGTTGGCCAGGTGCACCACCTGGGGCGTGGAGCGGTAGTCGCGGATCAGCTTGACCAGCGTGGCGTGCGGGTAGCGGGTGCGGAAGTCCAGGAGGTGGTCGGGGGTGGCGCCGGTGAAGGAGTAGATGGTCTGGCTGGCGTCGCCGACCACGCACAGGCTGTCCCGGTCGCCGAGCCAGAGCTCCAGCAGGCGCTGCTGGAGGGGGCTGACGTCCTGGTACTCGTCGACGACGAAGTGACGGTACTGGCCGCGGATGGTCTCGGCGATGTCCTGGCGGTCCTGGAGGATGCCGACGGTGAGCAGCAGGACGTCCTCGAAGTCGATCATCGCGCGGTCGCGCTTGAGCTGCTCGTACGTGCCGTAGATCTGACTGATTTCGGCCAGGTCCCGGGGGGCCTCGCGGCGGGCCTTGAGCGCGGCCGCCGGGTAGTCGGCGGGCACCGTCTGGGTGACCTTGGCCCATTCGATCTCGCCGGTGACGTCGCGCAGCTCGTTGCGGTCGAGGCGGACGCGGCAGCGGGCGCCGGCCTCGGCCACCAGCTGGACCTTGCGCTCGACCAGCCGGGGCAGGTCGCCTCCGACTGCTTTCGGCCAGAAGTACTGGAGCTGGCGGAGGGCCGCGGAGTGGAAGGTCCGGGCCTGGACGCCCTCCGCCCCGAGCCCGCGCAGGCGCCCGCGCATCTCCCCGGCGGCCCGGTTGGTGAAGGTGACGGCGAGCACACTGGCGGGCTTGAAGGCGCCCGAGCGCACGCCGTACGCGATCCGATGGGTGATCGCGCGGGTCTTGCCCGTACCGGCGCCGGCCAGCACGCACACCGGCCCGCTGAGCTGCGTGGCGACCTCGCGCTGCTCCGGGTCCAGGCCCAGGAGCACCGCGTCGGCCGACTCCGCGACGGGCGGGAAGGAGGAGGAGTGCGTTGCTGGTGTCACCCCGCCATGCTGCCAGGTCCGCCGGGGCGGGCGGCAAACCGTCCACAGCCCGCCGCCGCCGGTCGTACCGGGGGGCGGGAATGGCCCGGGCGTCCCGTGCGTTCAACACTCGGACCGACCCCCGAGCCCCCGAAGGAGAGCTTCCCCATGCAGGACAAGGGTTCCGTGACGATGTACAGCACGACCTGGTGCGGCTACTGCCGCCGGCTGAAGACCCAGCTGGACCGGGAAGGCATCGCCTACACCGAGATCAACATCGAGCAGGACCCGGAGTCCGCCGCGTTCGTCGAGAAGGCCAACGGGGGCAACCAGACCGTCCCGACGGTCCTCATCGTCTCCCCCGCGGGCACCGAGTCGGTCATGACCAACCCGAGCCTGGCGCAGGTCCAGCAGGCGCTCGCCGTCTGAGGCCAGGGCGTACGGGAAGAGGGGAGGGCCCCCGCCGAGGCGGGGGCCCTCCCCTCTTCCGTGTGTTCCCGGGACGGCCCGCGTCAGACCGTTCCGGCCGGCTTGGGGAGCGGCTGCCCGTACCAGAGCTCGACCAGGCGGGCGGCGATGGAGATGCCGGACGGCGGCAGGAGCTCGCCGCCCTCGATGGCCAGGCGGTAGTCCTCCCGGGAGAACCAGCGGGCCTCCTGGATCTCCTCGCCGTCCACGTTGATCTCCGAGGACAGGGCGCGGGCGGTGAAGCCGAGCATCAGGCTGTACGGGAACGGCCAGGGCTGGCTGGCCACGTAGTCCACCCGGCCGACCCGGACACCGGCCTCCTCCCAGACCTCGCGGACCACCGACTGCTCGATGGACTCGCCGGGCTCCACGAACCCGGCCAGGGTCGAGAAGCGGCCCTCAGGCCAGTGCACCTGCCGGCCGAGCAGGGCCCGGTCCTGGTCGTCCGTCACCAGCATGATCACGGCGGGGTCGGTGCGGGGGTAGTGCTCGGCGCCGCAGCCCGGGCAGCGGCGGATGTGGCCGGCCGCCGCGACGACGGTGCGGTCGCCGCAGCGGGAGCAGAAGCGGTGCATCCGCTGCCAATTTTCCAGCGCCACCGCGTGCACCATCAGGGAGGCGTCGCGGGGGCCCAGCAGCAGCCCGGCCTCGCGCAGGCCGGCCGGGCGGGCGGACTGGTCCATCCGGCCCGGCAGGGAGTCCTTCTGCAGGGCGAAGTAGCTGATGCCGTCGTCGTCCGTGCCGAGGAAGTACCGGTGCGTTTCGGTGACCGGCGCCTCGAACGCCGGGGTCATCACGATCCCGGTGCCCCCGTCGGGGGTGTCGTCGATCAGGACCTGGCCGCCGGAGACGACGAAGACCCGCGTCGTCGGGTGGCTCCAGGCCGCGGCCAGCCAGGCCTCGTCGAGGCGGTGGTGCGCGGCGCGGTCGATGCCGCCGGGCGCGGTGAGCGAGATGGGACGCTCGGTCGAGGTGCTCACTGGTACTTCCAACTCCCCCGGTGATGGGTCAGACGAGGTGTGCGGGTTCAGGTGGCGGGGCGCGCGGACGGGTCGCCGGCGGCGGCCGGGCGCGGCCAGTTCGCGGCGAGGTCGGACCACAGGTAGGCGGTCGTCTCGACGCCCTTGAGCAGCAGCTCCAGCTCGACCTTCTCGTTCGGCGAGTGCCAGCCGTCGGAGGGGACGGAGATGCCGAGGAAGAGGACCGGGGCGCGGAGCACGTCCTGGAGGTCGGCGGCGGGGCCGGAACCGCCCTCGCGCGTGAAGCGGATCTTGGCGCCGAAGGCGCGGCCCATCGCGCGGACCACGGACTGCAGGGCCGGGTGGTCCAGCGGGGTCAGGCAGGGGCGGGTGGGTGCGCCCCAGGTGATGGAGTGGCGGATGCCGGCGGGGATCCGCGCGGTGATCCACTCCGTGACGGCCGCCTCGATCGCGTACGGGTCCTGGCCGGAGACCAGCCGGAACGAGAGCTTCAGGTGGGCGGAGGCGGGGACGATCGTCTTGCCGCCGGGACCCTGGTAGCCGCCGCCGATGCCGTTGACCTCGGCGGTGGGGCGGGCCCAGACCCGCTCCAGGGTGGAGTAGCCGGCCTCGCCCGCGGTGGCGTGCGACTTGGCGGTGCGCAGCCACTCCTCCTCGTCGAAGGGAAGTTCGGCGATGAGGTCGCGCTCGGCGTCGGTCAGCTCGGCGATGCCGTCGTAGAAGCCGGGGACGGTCACCCGCTCGTCCTCGTCGTGGAGGGCCGCGACCAGGCGGGCAGCCACGGTGGCCGGGTTGGGCACGGCTCCGCCGAACGCGCCGGAGTGGATGTCCTGCTCCGGTCCGTACAGGTCGACCTCGCAGTCGGCGACCCCGCGCATGCCGGTGCAGACGGTCGGGGTGGTCTCGCTCCACATGCCGGTGTCGGAGACGATCACGACATCGGCGGCCAGGCGGTCCGCGTTGGCCTCGACCAGGGCGCGGAAGTGCGTCGAGCCGGACTCCTCCTCGCCCTCGACCAGCAGCTTGAGGTTGACGGCGGGGGCGGTGCGGCCGGTGGCGGCGAGGTGGGCGCGGACGCCGAGGGTGTGGAAGAACACCTGCCCCTTGTCGTCGGCGGCGCCCCGGCCGTACATCCGGCCGTCGCGTACGACCGGCTCGAACGGCTCGGTGCCCCAGCCGTCGGCGCGGTCGGCGGGCTGCACGTCGTGGTGCCCGTAGACGAGCACGGTCGGCGCGTCCGGGTCCCCGGAGGGCCACTCGGCGAAGACGGCCGGCGCGCCCTTGGTCGGCCAGACCTCGGCGGTCGGGAAGCCGGTGCGGCGCAGGGTGTCCGCGAGCCAGTCGGCGCTGCGCCGCACGTCGTCCGCGTGTTCGGGCTGGGCGGAGACGGAGGGGATGCGCAGCCATTCGGCGAGGTCGTCGAGGAACGCGGCGCGGTGGTCGGCGATGTACGTACGGACGGCGCTGTCCGGGGTCTGGCTCATGCCCCTGAGCCTAGCCGTCCGCCTGGCGGGCATCTTCCGCGTCCGATTTGCCTTGGAGGATCCGCTCAAGGCGGTCGCGTCCGGGCAGGTCGCGGGGCCTGATGACGCGGCCGGTGCGGACGTGCAGGAAGACCGCGGTGACCTTGTCGAGCGGGGTCGCGGTGGTCTCCGCCCAGGCGAGGCGGTAGACAGCCAGCTGGAGCGGGTCGGCCTGGGTGGACCGGCCGGTCTTCCAGTCGACGATCTCCCAGCCGCCTCCGGGGGTGGCGTAGACGGCGTCGATGCGGCCTCGGACGACCCGGCCGGCGAGGGTGAGCTGGACGGGCACCTCCATGCGGTGCGGGGTGCGGTCGGCGTAGGGGCTGCGCTCGAAGGCCGCCTTGAGGGCTTCGAGGTCCCGTTCGTCGGCGACCTCCTGGTCGGAGCCGGGCAGCTCGACGGCGGGGTCGAGTACGTCGAGGAGCGGCAGCGGGAGGTCCTGGAAGCGGGACTCCACCCAGGCGTGGAAGCGGGTGCCCTGGCGGGCGGCGGGCTGGGGCGGCTTGGGCATGGGGCGGGCGAGCTCGCGCACGAAGGCGTCCTCGTCGGCGGCGAGGCGGAGCAGCTGGCTGGCGGACAGGGCGGCGGGCAGCTCCACGTCGCGCACGGCGGCGCGGGATCGGCGGAGCTCGCCCTCCAGGGCGTCGAGGTCGCGGTCCCAGGAGGCGATGGTCCGCGCGTCCTCGGGGGTCAGGGGGGTGCCGGCCGGCGGTGCCGGTGCCGCGGCGTTCTCCCCCGCCCCGCCCCTTCCCGGAACCGGGGCTCCGCCCCGGACCCCGCCGTGCCCGGCTGCACCGCGGGGCACGGGCACCGAGCCGGGGGCGGCGTGCGGCGCGGCGGGCGTGCGGTGGTCCGCCGGCAGCGGAGCGTCGGGGGCGCCGGAGCCCACGGGCTCCCCCGCGGCCACCGGGCCACGGGCCTGGGGCACGACGACCTGCTCACGGCGCGCGTCGCCGGCCCGGGCGGAGGCGGGGGCGTCGAGGAAGGGGTCCTCGTCCGGCCAGGGGACGTCGTCCGGCCAGGGGACCTCGTCCGCGTGGGCGCCGAAGCGGGGCCCGTCGTGCTCGGGAGCGCCGTCGTACGGGTCGAGCGCGGTGGCGGCCTGGTTCCGGGGCGCGCCGGAGGCCCCGACGGGGGCGGGGGCGTCGAGGAACGGGTCCTCGTCCGGCCAGGGGGCTTCTTCGGGCCAGGCGGGTTCCTCGCAGTGCGGGGGCCAGAGGTAGGGCTCCTCGGGGGCCGGGGGTGCGGCCAGGTGGGACTCGACCAGGGCGGCGGCCTCGCGGCGGAGGCGGAGGGAGTCGGGGTCGAGGGGCAGGGGCCAGGAGTGGTCCGGGGAGGCGCCGGCGGCCAGGGCCGGGTTCTCCGCGTCCGGGGCCGGCTCGTCTGCCCACGCCTCGACCTCGCCCCGGCCGGAGCCGGCCGTGCAGTGTTCGTACACGGCGGTGAGGAACGCCGAAGGGCCGCGGCGCCGCTTCTGGGTGGGCCCCCACCAGTGCCCGGAGGCGAGCAGCAGGTCGCGCGGACGGGTGAAGGTGACGTATCCGAGGCGGAGCTCCTCGGTGGCCTGGTGCGCCTTGAGCTCCGCCTTGAAGGCCTTGAGGCCGGCCGAGGTCCACGGCGGGTCCGCGGGCAGGGTCGACGCGTCGCCGCGCAGGGAGTGCGGCAGCACCTTCGCGTACGAGGTCCAGGCCTCGCGGGGCCTCTCGCTGGGGAAGGCGCCGGCGTGCAGGCCGGGTACGGCGACCACGTCCCACTCCAGGCCCTTGGACTTGTGGGCGGTGAGGACCTTCACCGTGTTCTCGCCGCCGGGCAGCGCGTGGTCCAGGCCCTTCTCGTACTGGGCGGCCGTGCGGAGGAACGCCAGGAACGCCAGCAGCGAGGCCTCGCCGTCGAGGGCGGCGAAGCCCGCCGCGACGTCCAGGAAGGCGGACAGGGTCTCCCGCCGCCGGGCGGCCAGGGCGTGCGGGGAGGCGGCCAGCTCCACGTCCAGGCCGGTGGTCGACAGGATGCGGTGGAGGACGTCCATGAGCGGGTCGGCGAGGGCGCGGCGCAGGTCGCGCAGCTCCCGCGCGAGGTGGGCGAACCGGACCCGGGCCTCCGCGGAGAACGGCAGGCCGTCGTCGCCCTCGCCGTCGGCGGGGTCCAGGAAGGTCTCCAGGGCGTCGGAGAGGGAGACGACCTCGGAGGGGTCCACGCCCTCGACGGCGGCGGCCAGCCGGAGGTCCGGGTCGGCGGCCGGGCCGGTGTCGCGGGCGACCAGCAGCCGGGCGCGCCGGCCGAGCAGGGCGAGGTCGCGGGCGCCGATGCGCCAGCGCGGGCCGACCAGGAGGCGGACGAGGGCGGCGTTGGCCCCGGGGTCCTGGAGCACCTCGCAGACGGAGACCAGGTCCGCGACCTCGGGCAGGTGCAGCAGCCCGGACAGGCCGACCACCTCGACGGGGACGTCCCGGTCCACCAGCGCGGCCTGGATCTGCGCGAAGTCCGCCGCGGAACGGCACAGCACGGCGATCCGCCCCGGGTCGGTGCCGGTGCGGACCAGGTGGGCGAGGGAGTCGGCGAGCCAGTCGAGTTCCTCGGCGTGCGTGTCGAGCAGGGCGCAGCGGACGAAGCCGGCGTCCCCGGCGTCGGGTGCGGGGCGCAGCGCCTCGACGCCCTCGTGCATCTCGCGCAGCGGCGCGGCCAGGGTGTTGGCGAGGTCGAGGAGGCGGCCGCCGCTGCGACGGTTCTCGCTGAGCGAGTGGCGCGCGGCGGGGGTGCCGTCGGCGTGCGGGAAGTGCTCGGGGAAGTCGTCGAGGTTGGCGACGGAGGCCCCGCGCCAGCCGTAGATGGCCTGGCAGGGGTCGCCGACGGCGGTGACGGCGTGGCCGGTGCCCTGGCCGAAGAGGCCGGACAGCAGGAGCCGCTGGGCGACGGAGGTGTCCTGGTACTCGTCGAGCAGGACGATCCGGAACTCCTCGCGCAGCAGTGCGCCGACCTCGGGGCGGGTGGTGGCGAGCCGGGCGGAGAGGGCGATCTGGTCGCTGAAGTCGAGGAGGTCGCGGGAACGTTTGGCGGCGCGGTAGCGGTCGACGAGTTCGAGGAGTTCCAGCCGGGCGCGGGCCGTCTCGGGGACCTTGCGGAGGTCCTCGTTGGTGAGCCTGGCCCCGGCGAGGGCATCGAGCAGGGCGGTGTCGTGGGCGCGCAGGTCGGCGGGGTCGACCAGGTGCTCGGAGAGTTCGCCGTCCAGCGCGAGCAGGTCGCCGACGAGGTCGGGGACGGACCGGGTGAGCGCCGGGTAGGGGCCGGGGGCCTCGCGGAGCACGCGTGCGGCGAGCTGGAAGCGGGTGGCGTCGGCGAGCAGGCGGGCGCTGGGCTCCAGGCCGATGCGCAGTCCGTGGTCCTTGAGGAGCTGACCGGCGAAGGCGTGGTACGTGGAGATGCGCGGCTCGCCGGCTGCCGTGTCTGCCCCGCCGGGTTGCCCGGAGAGTACGGGCGCGGGGTCGGGGTCGGTGATCCCGGCCTTCGCGAGGGCCTTGCGGACCCGCTCGGCGAGCTCACCGGCCGCCTTGTTGGTGAAGGTCAGGCCGAGGACCTGCTCGGGGGCCACCGCGCCGGTGCCGACGAGCCAGACCACGCGGGCGGCCATGACGGTGGTCTTGCCCGAGCCGGCGCCCGCGACGATCACCTGGGGGGCGGGCGGGGCGGTGATGCAGGCGGTCTGTTCGGGGGTGAACGGGATGCCGAGCAGCTCCTTGAGCTGCTCGGGGTCGGTGAGGCGGGTGGCGCGGGGGGACACCCGTCAAGGCTAGCGGGGGCCGCCGACAGGCCCGGCCGCGCCGCCGCCGGACGTCGGCCCGGCTCCGCACCCCGGGCCGGGCGGGAGCTCCGCCCGGGCACGCGGGGCGCCGCCCCACACCCCGCGCCTCAAACGCCGGCGAGGCTGGAATGGCCCGGCCATTGCGAGGCCCGCGCGGCCGGGTCCCGGCGGGGCACCTACAGCCCGAGCGGCGCTTGAGCGGGCCCAGCGGGGGCTCTGCCCCGGGCAGGTGGGGCGCCGCCCCACGCCCTCCCCCGGGCTCCGTCCGGGGGGACCCCCCGAACCAAACGCCGGCGGGGCCGGTCGCGTCCGGGGCGCGAGGCGGGCGGCGGGGGTCATTCGACGGTCTGGCGGCCCTCGGGGCGGGCGCTGCAGGCGGCGCGGAAGGAGCAGTGGTCGCAGTGGGTGCCGGTGGAGGGGGTGAAGCGTTCGTCGAGGACGCGGCCCGCGGCGGTGGCCAGCAGCTCGCCGACCCACTCCCCCGAGGCGCCGTCGTACAGCGGCTGCTGGGCCTGAACCTTGGGGTCGGCCTTGCCCTGGCGGAGGTGGACGAGTTCGGCGCCGCCGGGCTCGGGGCGTCTTCCGTCGAAGTGGTCGTCGAGCGCACCCTCGCGGACCGCCAGCTGGTAGACCGCGAGCTGCGGGTGCCGGGCGACCTCGGCGCCGGTCGGGGCGGACTTGCCGGTCTTGAAGTCCACGACGTACGCGCGGCCCTGCGGGTCGGCCTCGACGCGGTCCATCGAGCCGCGGATCCGAACCGCGTGACCGCCGGCTTCGAGGGTGACGTCGAAGTCCTGTTCGGTGGCGACGGGGGTGCGGCCGCCGCGGTCGGAGTGGTGCCAGCGCAGGAACCGCTCCAGGGCGGCGCGGGCGTTGTCCTTCTCCTGGCGGGACTTCCAGGGCGCGTCGAAGGCGAGGGCGTCCCAGACCGTGTCGAGGCGTTCCATCAGGACGTCCAGGTCGGCGGGGGTGCGCCCGGAGGCGACCTCGTCGGCGAGGACGTGGACCACGTTGCCGAAGCCCTGGGCGGCGCTGGCGGTGGTGTCGGCCTTCACCTCGCGGCCGAGGAACCACTGCAGGGAGCAGGTGTTGGCGAGCTGTTCCAGGGCGCTGCCGGAGAGGGCGACGGGCCGGTCGCGGTCGCGCAGCGGGACGGTGCTGCGGGTGGGCTCGTACAGGCCCCACCAGCGCTGCGGGTGCGCGGCGGGGACGAGGGGGCGGTCCTCGTCGTCGGTGAGCGCGGCGAGCCGGGCCAGGCGCCGGGCGGCGGCCTCGCGGAGGGCGGGTGAGGCCTTTGGGTCGACGGTGGTGGCGCGGAGCTCGGCGACGAGGGCGGGCACGGCGAGCGGGCGGCGCGGGCGCCCGCTGACGTCCTTGGGGGTGACGCCGAGCTCGGTGAGGAAGCGGGAGGGCTGGTCGCCGTCCTCGGCGGGGGCCTTGACGGCGGTGACGACGAGCCGGTGGCGGGCGCGGGTCGCGGCCACGTAGAACAGCCGGCGCTCCTCGGCGAGGAGGGCGCCGGGGGTGAGCGGTTCGGCGAGGCCGTCGCGTCCGATGCGGTCGGCTTCGAGCAGGGAGCCTCGGCGGCGCAGGTCGGGCCAGAGGCCTTCCTGGACCCCGGCCACGACGACCAGGCCCCATTCCAGGCCCTTGGAGCGGTGGGCGGTCATCAGGCGGACCGCTTCGCGGCGGCCCTGCCGTCCGGCGAGGGTGTCGGCGGCGATGTCCTCGGCCTCGAGCTGTTCCAGGAAGTTGAGGGCGCCGCGGCCACCGGTGCGTTCCTCGGCGCGGGCGGCGGTGTCGAAGAGGACGCAGACCGCGTCGAGGTCACGGTCGGCGTTGCGTCCGGCGGCGCCGCCCCGGCGGGCGTTCCGTTCCAGGCGCTGCGGCCAGGGGGTGCCGTCCCACAGGGTCCACAGGGCCTCCTCGGCGGTGCCGCCGCCGGCGAGCAGTTCGGTGGCCTTGCGGAGGAGCAGGCCGAGGCGGTGCGCGCCGCGGCTGTACGCGGGGTCGTGGGCGAGGAGCCGCTCGGGCTCGGCGAGGGCGCGGGCCAGCAGGACGTCGGAAGGGGCGGGTATCAGGGTGCCGGCGGCCCGCTCCTCCTCGCGCAGCGCGCGGCCGAGGCGCCGCAGGTCGGTGGTGTCCATCCCGCCGAGCGGTGAGCCGAGCAGGGTGAGGGCGGCCTCGATGCGGGCTCCGTCCAGGGGAGCCTCCGGTTCCAGGCCGGGGGCCTCCGGCTCCTGATCGGGGGCCTCCTGCGGCCCGGGGGGCGGGGGGCCGGCGAGGGCGGACTCGGCGCACAGGCGGAGGGCCGTCAGCAGGGGGGCGACGGCGGGTTCGTGGCGGAGGGGGACGTCGGTGCCGTCGGTCTCGGCCGGTACGCCGGCCGAGATCAGGGCGCGGCGGAGCGAGGGGAGGGTGCGGCCGCCGGCCCGGACCAGTACGGCCATGTCCTGCCAGGGGACGCCGTCCTCCAGGTGGGCACGGCGCAGGACGTCCGCGATGTTGTCGATCTCGGCGGCGGGCGTCGGGTAGGTGAAGACCTCCACCCGGCCGCCCGGCCGGGTGGGCCGCAGCTCGCGGTGGGCGCGGACGGCGGCCGCGGGGAGCCGGGGCACGGGCATGCGGGTGGTGAGCAGCCGGGTCGCGGCGAGCAGGGCGGCGCCGGAGCGGCGGGAGTGGGTCAGCGGCAGCACCGTGGCGCCGGGGAAGTCGTCGGCGAAGCCGAGGATGCCGCCCACGTCGGCGCCGCGGAAGGCGTAGATCGACTGATCGGGGTCGCCGAAGGCGACCAGTCGCGCGCCGGTGCCGGTCAGGGCGCGCAGGAGCCGGATCTGCGCGGCGTCGGTGTCCTGGTACTCGTCGACGTAGATGGCGTCGTAGAGCGAGGCGACCGAGGGGGTGCGCTCGGCGAGCAGCACGGCCCGGTGCACCAGCTCGGCGTAGTCGAGGGTGCCCTGCATGTCGAGGACGTCGAGGTACTCGGAGAGGAACGCGGCGGCGGCCGCCCAGTCGGGCCGTCCGGTGCGGGCGGCGAACTCGCCGAGGGCGCCCGGTCCGAGTCCCAGTTCGCGGGCGCGGGCGAGGACGGCCCGGACCTCGTCGGCGAAGCCGCGGGTGGGCAGGGCGGCCCGCAGGTCGTCGGGCCAGGGGATGGTCCGCAGGTCGCGCTGGCCGGCGAGCAGCTCGCGGACGGTCACGTCCTGCTCGGGGCCGGAGAGCAGGCGCAGCGGCTCGGTGAAGAGTTCGGCGTCCTGGTGGGCGCGGAGCAGGGCGTAGCAGAAGGAGTGGAAGGTGGTGGCCTGCGGGGCGCGCGAGCCACCGAGGCGGAGCGCGGCCCGGTCGCGGAGTTCCACGGCCGCCTTGCGGCTGAAGGTGAGCACCAGGACGCGGGCCGGGTCGGCGCCGGCCTCCACGCGGGCGGCGACCGCCTCGACCAGGGTGGTGGTCTTGCCGGTGCCGGGGCCGGCGAGGACCAGGAGCGGGCCGCCCGTGTGCTCAACCACCGCGCGCTGCGCTGCGTCCAGGACAGGGGGATCCACCCGTTCCGGCTCGCCACGCACCAGCCGGTACGCGTCCGGGGTCCGCGTACGGGTGTGGGATGAAGAGGTGATCACGTGGGGTGCCGGTCCGGTCCTGAAGGGTGTGCCTGCGTCTGCCGAAGAGGCAACGCTACGGCAACCGGGGTGCCCCGCGCAGTTCCGTCCGGCGCCGCGTCGGGTACCCCGTCCGGTACCCCGTACGGGCGCCCGTGTCGGGGGTCCGTGCCCCGTTCGGCCCCGGAATCGCGGATGCTGTCACGTGTGAGGCTGTTGACGTCCGTCGTCCGGACCGGCCCAGCGGGCCCGCCGCATGTCCAGGCGGATCCCGGCCGTGGACTCCCGCAGCGGGGTGCCCTCGGTCCGGTAGTGCCGCAGGGCACGCTGCTCGCTGCCGGGCAGGGGGACGCCGTCGGCGCGGACCACGCGCCACCAGGGGACCGGGCCGCCGTAGAGGGCCATCACCCGGCCCACCTGGCGGGGCCCGCCCTCGCCCAGCCATTCGGCGATGTCGCCGTAGGTCATCACCCGGCCGGGCGGAATCCGCTCGGCGGCGTCCAGGACGCGCTCGGCGTAGTCGGGGAGCTCGGCCGCACCCGGGATGTCATCGCTCATTCGGGACATGGTGCCGCACCCTTCCGGCAGGCGCGTGGAACGTTTCCTTCCACAAGGGCTCGCACCCTGGTGCCCCGCCGCGTCCTCCTTCCGTGCCACCATCTTCCGGGCGGTGACTGGTGATACGTGATCAAGAAGAGACGGAAGTGACGGCGAACGAGCGGGGCGTCAGCCCTCCGGACGACGCGGCCCCAGGGCGGGACGCGGGGCCCGGTGCGGCCTCGCGGCCGCGGGCCGGCGCCGGCTCCGGCACGCCCGCTCCCTCCCCGGCGGACGCGCCCGCGCCCTCCCCGGCGGGCCCGCCCGCTCCGGTCGTGCCGGAGGAGCCGGCGCACACCGACGCCGACCGCGTCGAGGTGGACGAACCGCTGCTCGCCGCCCGCGTGCACCGGCCCTCCGACCTGGTCCGGCTGCTGGTCGGCATGCTCGGCATCGTGGTCGTCCTGGGCATCGCCGCCTTCGCGCACGGCACCGCCGCGGGCCTGGAAGCCGACATCAGCGCGGGCACCCAGGAGGCGCCGCCGCTGCTGATCAAGGTGGCCGGGCTGGTGGGCAGCATCGCGGTCCTGCTGGTCCCGGTGGCCTTCGCCATCGAGCGGCTGATCAAGCGGGACGGGCTGCGCATCGCCGACGGCGTGCTGGCCGCCGTACTGGCGCACGGCGTGACGCTCGCCACCGACCTGTGGGTGTCCCGGGCCGCCCCCGCCACCATCCAGGACGCGCTCACCCGCACCACCGGTGCCGGGGAGGTGCTCACCGACCCGGTGCACGGCTACCTCGCGCCCGTCATCGCGTACATGACCGCCGTTGGCATGACCCGGCGCCCGCGCTGGCGGGTGGCGCTGTGGGTGGTGCTGCTGCTCGACGCCTTCGCGATGCTGGTCAGCGGCTACACCACGCCGTTCTCGATCGTCCTGACCGTGCTGATCGGCTGGAGCGTCGCGTACGGGACCCTGTACGCGGTGGGCTCGCCGAACGTGCGGCCCACCGGCCAGAACCTGCTCGCCGGTCTCCGCCGGGTCGGCTTCCAGCCGGTCAGCGCCATGCGCGCCGAGGTGCCGGACGTCGGGGAGGGCCACGAGCAGGGCGACCGGGGCCGCCGGTACCACGTCACCCTGGAGGACGGCCCGCCGCTGGACGTCACGGTGGTGGACCGCGAGCAGCAGGCGCAGGGGTTCTTCTACCGGGTGTGGCGGCGGCTGACGCTCCGCGGGATCACCACCCGGCGCAGCCTGCAGTCCCTGCGGCAGGCGCTGGAGCAGGAGGCGCTGCTCGCGTACGCGGCGATCGCCGCCGGCGCCAACGCGCCGAAGCTGATCGCGACCTCGGAGCTGGGGCCGGACGCGGTGATGCTCGTGTACGAGCACACCGGCGGCCGCAGCCTGGACGCGCTGTCCGACGAGGAGATCACCGACGAGCTGAGCCGCAACGCGTGGGAGCAGGTCAGGGCCCTGCAGTCGCGGCGGATCGCGCACCGCCGGCTCACCGGGGACGCGTTGCTGGTGGATCGTTCCGGCAGCATCGTCCTCACCGACCTCCGCGGCGGGGAGATCGCGGCCGGTGATCTGGTGCTGCGGATGGACATCGCCCAGCTGCTGACGACGCTGGGCCTGCGGGTCGGCGCGGAGCGGGCGGTGGCCTCGGCGGTGTCGGTGCTCGGCCCCGACGCGGTCGCGGACTGCCTGCCGCTGCTCCAGCCGATCGCGCTGAGCCGGTCCACCCGGGCGACCCTGCGCAGGCTGGCCCGGGAGCGGTCGCAGCGGGAGCGGGAGGCGGTACTGGAGTCGTCCCGGCAGGCGAAGGCGCAGCGGGAGGCGGAGGCCGCGGCGCGGAAGTCGCCGAAGGCGGCCAAGGCCGAGTCGAAGGCGGAGCGGAAGGCGGAGAAGCGGGCGCTGGACGTGGCCCTGGACGAGGCGCGCGAGGAGGACCTGCTCAGCCAGATCCGCCGGCAGGTCCTGCTGATCCGGCCGCAGGCGCCGGTGGAGCCGGCCCGGCTGGAGCGGATCCGGCCGCGCACGCTGGTGTCGTTCATCGCGGGCGCGTTCGCGGCGTACTTCCTGCTGTCGCAGCTCACCCACGTGGACTTCGGGAAGATCATCAGCACGGCGCAGTGGGGCTGGGTCGGGGCGGCGGTGGCGTTCTCGGCGCTCAGCTACTTCGCCGCGGCGATGAGCCTGCTCGGGTTCGTCCCCGAACGGGTGCCGTTCCTGCGGACGGTGGCGGCGCAGGTGGCCGGCTCGTTCGTGAAGCTGGTGGCGCCGGCGGCGGTCGGCGGTGTCGCGCTGAACACGAGGTTCCTCCAGCGCGGAGGGGTGCGTCCGGGGCTCGCGGTGGCGAGCGTCGGCGCTTCGCAGCTGTTCGGGCTGGGCTGCCACATCATGCTGCTGCTGGCGTTCGGCTATCTGACGGGCACCGAGAACACGCAGGAGATGACCCCGTCCCGGACGGTCATCGCCGGCCTGCTGACGGTGGCGGTGCTGGTGCTGGTGGTGACGGCCATCCCGTTCCTGCGGAAGTTCGTGGTGACCCGGGTGCGGGCGCTGTTCGCCGGTGTCGTGCCGCGCATGCTGGACGTCCTCCAGCGGCCTCAGAAGCTGCTGACCGGCATCGGCGGGATGCTGCTGCTGACCGGCTGCTTCGTGATGTGCCTGGACGCCTCGATCCGGGCGTTCGGCGGCGGCGAGGCGATCTCGCTGGCCAGCATCGCCGTGGTCTTCCTGGCCGGCAACGCGCTCGGCTCGGCGGCACCCACCCCGGGCGGTGTCGGCGCGGTGGAGACCACGCTGACCCTGGGCCTGATCGCCGCGGGGCTGGAGAAGGAGATCGCGATCTCGGCCGTGCTGCTGTTCCGGCTGATGACGTTCTGGCTGCCGGTGCTGCCGGGCTGGATCTCGTTCAACTTCCTGACCCGCAAGGAAGCGATCTAGGCAAGCGGCCGGCGGTACGACGGACACGACGGCGCGGGGGGGGCCCGGCCCCCCCCGGCCCCCCCCCCCCCCCCCCCGGGCGCCCCGCGGGGACCCCCGCCCCGCCGCCCCCGCGACCGCCACCCCCCCCCCCCCACCCCCGGCCCCGCCCCCGG
>NZ_JBIBBM010000004.1:331201-376473 GCF_042900645.1 Streptomyces sp. NPDC012888
TTGGGGGCGGCGGGTGCGCCGGGCGGGTCGCCCTTACAACTGCCGCCCCCCCAGGTACGCCCAAGGGGCCCCCGGGGGGGGGGGCCCCGCCCCGGGGGGGGGGGGGGCCCCGGCCACCCCGGGGCCCCGCCGCGCCGTCGTACGGGCCGCGAGGCGGCTACCGCGGCCCGGCTGCCTCGGCTCCGGCTACCGCGCTCCTCCTACCGCGGCTCCGGCTCCGGCTCCGCCACGATGCGGGCGACCGCCGCGTCCACCAGCGCGTCCCGCTCCGCCTCGGAGAAGACGTCCGGGAGCGTCAGCTGCTCCACGATCAGCCAGTTCAGCGTCAGCATCAGCAGCTTCACGGCCGTGGCGTCGCCGGGGAACCCGGAGGCCACGTGATAGGCGACGTTGGCGTCGACGTCCTCCCGCACCCGCCCGGTGAGGACCCTGCG
The DNA here is from genome assembly GCF_042900645.1 of Streptomyces sp. NPDC012888. Classification (NCBI taxonomy): domain Bacteria; kingdom Bacillati; phylum Actinomycetota; class Actinomycetes; order Kitasatosporales; family Streptomycetaceae; genus Streptomyces; species Streptomyces sp. NPDC012888. The sequence goes on from NZ_JBIBBM010000004.1 coordinate 331,636, forward strand.
CAGCTCGGGGCGGCGGGTGGCCTCCAGGCGGAGTTCGAGCAGGGCCAGGTATCCGGTGCGGAAGGAGGACACCCGGCCGACGAGCTCGCGCATCAGCTGGGCGTACGTCTCCCGGTCGCGGCCGGCCGTCTCGACCCGGCGGCTCTCGGCATCGTCGGGCTGGAGCCGTTCGTAGACGCGGGCTCCGGCCTGGGTGAGCAGGTCGTCCCGGTCGGTGAAGTAGTTGGAGGCGGTGCCGGTGGGCACGGCGGCCTCCTTGTCCACCGCCCGGAAGGTCAGCCCCCGCGCCCCGTCCCTGGCCAGCACCTCGATCGCGGCGTCGACGAGGGCGGCGCGCCGCTGGTCGTTCCGTCTTGCCATTGACACCACTCCATCTGTAGTACTACATTCCAACCACTACAGACAGAGTACTACGCAAGGAGTTCCAGATGCGAAAGCTCGTGTACTACGTGGGCGTCTCCCTCGACGGCCGCATCGCGGGCCCCGGCGGCGAGTACGAGTTCTTCTTCGGGCTCGGTGACGAGCGGCAGGAGGCGGCGTACGCCGCGTGGACCAACGCCGTCCACCCCGACACCGTCCCGACGGCCTTCCGTGCCGCCGCCGGCCTCGCCGACGCCCCCAACCGGCACTTCGACACGGTGCTGATGGGGCTGGGCAGCTACCGGCCCGGCCTCGACGCCGGCTTCACCAGCCCGTACGCCCACCTCCGCCAGTACGTGGTGTCGAGCACCCTCAAGCCCGACACCGACCCGGCCGTCACGGTCGTGCCGGGCGACCCGCTCGGCCTCGTCCGCGAGCTGAAGCGGGAGGAGAGCGACCTCGACATCTGGCTCTGCGGCGGCGGCAAGCTGGCCGGCGCGCTCCTGCCCGAGATCGACGAACTGGTGATCAAGACCTACCCGGTGGTCGCCGGAGCCGGGATCCCCGTCTTCGACGGGGCCTTCGACCCGACGGTGTTCGACGTCGCCGAGCGCACCTCCTTCCCGCACGGCGTCACCCTCACCCGGCTCACCCGCCGCTGACCCGCGGCTCACGGCTCGCGGCTCGCCGCTCGCGCCCGCGCCCTCGGCCGGGCCTGGGCCGTGACCCGGATGGCCCACGGCGCGGGCGGGCGGGGCGGGCGGGGCACAGGATGGGGACATGCCGAGCCACGCCCTGCGGGCCACCGCTGCCGCCGCCCTCGCCGCGACCACCCTCCTCGCCGGCGCCTGCACCGGCGGGAACGGCGGCGGCGCCAGCGGCCGCAGTCCCACCGCCCTCCCCGGGCCGCAGAAACTCGACTGGGGCGACTGTCCCACCCCCTCCCCCGCCCAGGGTGGCGGCGAGGCTCCGTCGAAGGAGTGGCAGTGCGCCACCCTCAAGGTGCCGCTGGACTACGCCGACCCCGGCGGGGAGCAGATCGAACTCGCCGTGATCCGGTCGCAGGCCCGTGACAAGGACCGCCGCATCGGCTCGCTCGTGTTCAACTTCGGCGGCCCGGGCGGTTCCGGCGTCACCACCCTGCCCGGCGCGGCCCAGGAGTACGCGAGCCTGCGGGACCGCTACGACCTGGTCAGCTTCGACCCCCGCGGGGTGGGCCGCAGCGCTCCGGTGCGCTGCGAGGACGACCGGCGGCTGGACGCGTACTACGCCCAGGACAACACCCCCACCACGCCCGCCGAGGAGAAGGAGTACGTCGACCGCATCCGCTCCTACGCCGAGGCCTGCGAGGCGAAGTCCGCGAAGGTCCTGCCGCACGTGGGCACGGAGAACGCGGCCCGGGACATGGACGTGCTCCGCCAGGCCCTCGGCGACGAGAAGCTGAACTACTTCGGGATCAGCTACGGCACCGAACTCGGCGGGGTCTACGCCCACCTCTTCCCGAAGAACGTGGGCCGGGCGGTGTTCGACGCGGTCGTGGACCCGACGAAGACCGCCGAGCAGAGCTCCCTGGGCCAGGCCAAGGGCTTCCAGCTGGCCCTCGGCAACTTCGCCCAGGACTGCGTCGACCGCGGCGACGAATGCCGGCTCCAGGGCAGCACCGCCAAGGAGATCGAGCAGAACATCATCAAGCTGCAGCAGCGGCTGGACAAGCAGCCGATCCCCGGCATCGGCGACCGCGAGCTCACCCAGGCCCAGGCGACCAACGGCATCGCGCAGGCCCTGTACTCCGAGGAGCTCTGGCCCCTGCTGGAACAGGGCCTGGACGAAGCGGAGGGCGGCCAGGGCCAGTTGCTCATGGCCCTCTCCGACGCCCTCAACGGGCGTGACCCCAACGGCAACTACAGCAACATCGGCGCGGCCAACACGGCCATCAACTGCGCCGACTCCAAGGAGCGCTACACCCTGGAGCAGACCAAGGCCAGGCTGCCGCAGTTCCGTGCCGCCTCACCGGTCTTCGGCGAGTTCCTCGGCTGGGGCCTGCTGGGCTGCACCGACTGGCCGGTGAACGGCGCCTGGGACACCCCGGACGTCAGCGCCCCCGGCTCGGCCCCGATCCTGGTCATCGGCAACACCGGTGACCCGGCCACCCCGTACGAGGGGGCCCGCAGGATGGCGGAGCGGCTCGGCGAGGGCGTCGGCGTGGAGCTGACGTACAAGGGCGAGGGGCACGGCGCGTACAACAGCGGGGACGCGTGCGTGCAGAAGGCCGTGGACGGCTACCTGCTCGACGGCACCGTGCCGCCCGCGAACACGGTCTGCACCGCCGCCTGACGGCGCGCGGACGCGCGTACGGGCCGCATCCGGCAATGCCGGGTGCGGCCCGTACGCGTGACAGGCCCGTGCCTGGTCGTGCCTAGTAGACCGGCTTGCTCGGCTCGATCTGGTTGACCCAGCCGATCACGCCGCCGCCGACGTGCACGGCGTCCGCGAAGCCCGCGGACTTCAGCACCGCGAGGACCTCCGCGCTGCGGACGCCCGTCTTGCAGTGCAGGACGATCTTCTTGTCCTGCGGCAGGTCCTGGAGGGCGTTGCCCATCAGGAACTCGCCCTTGGGGATCAGCTTGGCGCCGGGGATCGAGACGATCTCGTACTCGTTGATCTCGCGGACGTCGATGATCTCGATGTTCTCGCCCTCGTCGATCCACTCCTTGAGCTGCTTGGGAGTGATCGTCGAGCCCAGCGCCGCCTCCTGGGCCTCCTCGGACACGACGCCGCAGAAGGCCTCGTAGTCGATGAGCTCCGTGACGGTGGGGTTCTCGCCGCAGACCGCGCAGTCGGGGTCCTTGCGGACCTTGACCTGGCGGTACTGCATCTCCAGGGCGTCGTAGATCATCAGGCGGCCGACCAGCGGCTCGCCGGTGCCGGTGAGGACCTTGATGGCCTCGGTGACCTGGATGGAGCCGATGGACGCGCAGAGCACGCCCAGCACGCCGCCCTCGGCGCAGGAGGGGACCATGCCCGGCGGCGGGGGCTCCGGGTAGAGGCAGCGGTAGCAGGGGCCGTGCTCGGACCAGAAGACCGAGGCCTGGCCGTCGAAGCGGTAGATCGAGCCCCACACGTACGGCTTGTTCAGCAGCACGCAGGCGTCGTTGACCAGGTAGCGGGTGGCGAAGTTGTCCGTGCCGTCGACGATCAGGTCGTACTGGGAGAAGATGTCCATCACGTTGTCGGCTTCGAGCCGCTCCTCGTGCAGGACCACGTTCACGTACGGGTTGATGCCCAGCACCGAGTCGCGCGCCGACTCGGCCTTGGAGCGGCCGATGTCCGCCTGGCTGTGGATGATCTGGCGCTGCAGGTTCGACTCGTCGACCTCGTCGAACTCGACGATGCCCAGAGTGCCGACGCCGGCCGCCGCCAGGTACATCAGGGCAGGGGAGCCGAGGCCGCCGGCGCCCACACAGAGCACCTTGGCGTTCTTCAGGCGCTTCTGCCCGTCCATCCCGACGTCGGGGATGATGAGGTGACGGGAGTACCGACGTACCTCGTCGACGGTGAGCTCGGCAGCAGGCTCGACCAGGGGTGGCAACGACACGGGGACTCCTGGCGGGTCATCCCCGCAGCACGCGCGGGGAGTATCTGAACGGTTGTTCCTTCCGTAACAGTGCCACGCCCTACTTCATTCCGAGACACCCTGTCCGATACGCGAGACGATTTCGTCCCAGTACGCGGGCATCCCCGCCCACGGGTCCGCCCCGCCCCGGCCGCCGGAGCGGTCGGTGAACCAGATCGTGCCCGCGCCCTGCCAGCGCGCGATCCGCACCGCCTCCTCCAGGTGCGTGCGCGGCACCCCGTGGACGAAGTGGCAGAACCGCTCCGGCGGGTGCTCGGCGGTCCACTCGGCCACCTGCGACCAGCGGTAGTCCGCCCACGCCCCGGAGAACGTGACCAGCTGGTCGGCCGTCTCGGCGTACCCGACGTAGGGGTGGGTGCCGTGGCCCAGCACGATCCGCAGAGAGTCGCCGAGCGTCCGCAGGGTGTCCGCGATGCGGCGCACGGCCGGCAGTTCCTCGCGGCCGGCGGGGGCCCCGGCCAGGTAGAAGCCGCCGACCCGGTACCAGTCCGTGTAGCGGTGGGCGTCCGAGACCAGCTCCCCGAACGTCCGCGTGCCGTCCCGCATGTCGAGATGGCCGAGGACGGTGCCGCCCGCCTCCCGCAGCCGGTGGGCGGCCTCCGAGCAGTGCGGGTCGGGCCGCTGCCCGGGCCCGTCCGTGACGTTCAGCACGGCCCAGTGCAGCGGGGTCCCGGGGCGGGCCAGTTCGCCCCATTCGACCGGGGCGACCAGCGGGTGCGCGTAGCCGGGGACGCCCAGGCCCAGCCGGCCGGCCCCGGTGGCCGCGGGCGCGGCACCGGGCGGGGTGGTCAGATGCGGCACGCCGCCTCCATCCAGATGTCGGCCAGGGACTCCTCCAGGTTGATCCGGGGCCGCCAGCCGAGCCGGTCCCGGGCGGTGCGCACGTCGGCCTGCTGCCAGGCCCCGCACCCGTCGGGGTAGGGGTACTGCGGCGGGGCGGCGGCCGCGGCGAGCTGTTCCGGGGTGACCTCGGAACGGGGGGCGCCGATGCCCAGCGTCCGTCCGGGGTGACCCGGGTGCCCGGCGTGCCCGGGGTGGCCGGCGTGTGCGACGTGTCCGGGGGCTCCCCGGTCCGGTACGTCCAGCTCGTGCAGGGCCCCGCCGTAGCCGGCGACCCGGGCCAGGACCGCGGCGGCGTCCCGGAGCCGGACGGCGCGCCCGGTGCCGATGTTGACCACGCCCTGGGCGGCGGAGAGCGAGGCCGCGTGCACGGCCCGGGCCACGTCCCGCACGTCGACGAAGTCGCGCTGCACCCCGAGCCCGCTCAGCTTCAGCTCGCTGTCGCCGGACTGCATGGCCCGGCGCATGGCCTCGGCGAGCCGGCCGAGGGGGGACCCGGCCGGGGTGCCGGGGCCGACGGGCGAGAACACCCGGAGCACCACGGCGTCCAGGCCGGAGCCGAGCACCAGCTCCGTGGCGGCGAGCTTGCTGACCCCGTACGGCCCGCCGGGTCTCGGGACGGCGTCCTCGGCGGTGGAGGAGCCGGGCTGGCTGGGCCCGTACTCGGCCGCGCAGCCGAGCTGGACCAGGCGCGCCCCGCACCCGCTGCGGCGCAGCGACTCGCAGATGGTGGCGACGGCGACGGTGTTGTGCCGGGTCAGTTCGCGGGCTCCGCCGCGGGTCGTGCCTGCGCAGTTGACGACCACGCCGGGGTGCACGGCGTCCAGGAACCGGGTGAGGGCGCCGGGGCTGCCGGTGGCGAGGTCGAACCGTACGTCGGCGTCGTCGCCGCGGCCGAGCGCGGTGAGCTGTACGGCGGGGTCGGCGAGCAGCCGGTCGGCGACGTAGCGGCCGAGGTATCCGTTGGCTCCGATCAGCAGCACCCTCATCGCGCGGCCCCTTGCTCGTGTGCCTGGCCGGTCATGTCCTTCTCCTTGGTGTGATGGGTAGGGGTGTGTGCGGATGCGCGGGACAGCGCGAACGTGGCGTGTACGAGGAGCCCGGCGACGGCCAGCGGCGCGGCTCCGGGCAGCGGCAGCAGGCCCACGGCGAGGGCCGCGGTGACGGGCACCGCGTGACCGAGGCACAGCCGGGCGAGGAACAGCAGCAGGGCGAGCGGCAGTACGGCGCCGAGCGGGACGCCGAGCAGCCGGAACCCCGGCAGGACGGCCAGGCCGAACAGCCCGAGGGCGAGGGGCACCAGCGGCCGGGCCGCACCCCGGAACTCGTCCAGGGTCCGGCTCAGGGCGAGCCGGCGCCGGGCCCGGGCGGCGTAGCCGGCGCCGAGCCAGTGCGCCGGCGCGAGGGCGGCGGCCAGGCCGGCCCCGGCGGCGGGCCCGTACCGGTGCGCGGCCCAGGCGTACCCGAGGGCGGCGACGGCGAGCGCGGGCCAGGGCACCCGCCGGAGCGGGCCCGCCGGGCGCGGTCCGGGCGGGACGGGCAGGAGCAGGCCGGCGGCGATGACCAGCCCGGTCAGGGCGGCCGCCCACACCGGCGGCTCCGCCCGGCCGGAGCCGGTCGCGGCCCCGATCAGCAGGACCAGCGCGCCGGGCAGCAGGGCGAGCGCGCAGCCGGACAGCACGCCCCGGGCCGGGCGGTCGGGGGAGCCCGCGGCCGGGGGCCGGGCGGCTCCGGCCGGGCCGGGGTGGGGCGCCCGGGCCCAGATCTCCTCGGCCAGGGCGAACACGTCCCGGTGCCGGAAGCGGGCGGCGGTCCGGTCGGTGAGGCCGAGGGCTTCGAGCCCGGCGGCGATCTCCAGCGGGTCGACGGCCTGCTCGCACAGCTCGCGGTTGCGCTGCATCAGCAGCTTGACCGGGTCCCCGGCGGACCTCCGCCGGGCCGGTGCCATGGCCTCGGCGGCGGAGGGCGCGGCTGCGGTGTCCGGGTTCACGCGGTCACCTCCGCGGGCCGGGTGGGAGCGGTCCAGTTGCCCGGGACCCGGGCCTCGGCGGGCAGGGCGAAGGGGATCCCGGGTGGGGCCGGGGCGGGGCCGCGGGTCGCGATCAGGTCCAGGTAGATCTCGCCGAAGGCGGCCGTGTTCTGTTCCACGGTGAACAGCTCCAGCGCCCGGGCCCGGGCGGCGGACCCCAGCCGGGCGGCCCGCTCGGGATCGCGGAGCAGGGAGGTGCAGGCTTCGGCGAGGGCCCGCGGGTTGCGGGGCGGGACCACCAGGCCGGTGCCGCCGATGACCTCGAAGACGGCGCCGACGTCGGTGGAGACGGTGGCGCGCCCGCAGAACATCGCCTCGACCAGGGTGATCGGGAACCCCTCCACCACGGAGGAGGACAGCACGACCCGGCCGGCCGCGTAGGCGTCCGCCGGGGTGGGCGCCTCGGGGCCGCCCACCTCCTCGAAGGCGACGGGGTTCTCGCCGGCCGACACGGCGTCCGCGGCCTCGTCGGGGAAGAGCTGGGCGGCGAGGGCGCGGCAGTCCTTCAGGTAGGCCGGCGAGCCGGCGCCGGTGGCGAAGATCCTCAGCCGGGCGCGCGGCTCGGCCCGGCGGACCTCGGCGAAGGCGTGCAGCAGGCCGATCAGGTCCTTGGCGGGTTCGACGCGCCCGACCCAGACCAGGGTGGCGTCCTCGTCGGGGTGGCCGGCGCTCCCACCGACGGCCGCGGCTTCGGCCGCCTCCCCCACGGTGGCGAATCGGTCCGCCTCCATCCCGGGGTAGACGGTGCGCAGCCGTGCCCGGGGCGCGCCGCAGTGCTCCTGCCAGCGGCGGGTGTGGGCGTTGCCGGGCGTCAGCCGGTCGGCGCGGGCGTACAGTTCGGCGGCCAGCCGGAGGTGGAAGGCGGCGAGCAGGGCCCGTGCGGCGGGCGGACGGCCGGGCTCCGTCCCGGTGCCGGTGACAGTGCCGTCGAGGTAGTGCGCGCGGAGCCAGCTGCCGTATTCGGTGACCAGCAGCGGGACCCCGAAGAAGCGTTTGGCCAGCAGGCCGGGCAGGGCCGCCGTCCCGCCGGCCGCCGCGTGCACCACGTCGGCGGAGGCCAGGCGGCCGCGGTCCGCGTACCAGTCCAGCCGGAGCGGGCGCAGGGCGCGGGCCAGTCCGTCCGCGGTGTGGACCAGGTCGGGGACGGTGGCGGTGCGGAGGGTGCGGTGGTGGTCGGCCGGGGCGGACCGGCAGGCGGCCTCCAGGATCCGCAGGGCCTGCTCGGAGCGCAGGGCGCGCTCGGTCCCGGGCCGCTCGCGGGCGAGTTCGGCGAGGCCGTGGAGGCCGGTGGCGAAGGCCGCGCCGTCGGCGGCGCAGGTCCCGGCGGCGAGTTCGGCGAAGGCGGCGGCGAAGCGACGGCGGTCCCGGCGGCCGAGGCCGTGCCGGTCCTCGGGGGCCGGCGCGGGCTGGGTGTACAGCTCGAACTCGTGCTGCGGGAGACCGCGCACGAGCCGGTCGCACCACAGCTTCGAGCCACCGTCGGTGAGTAATGCGATCCGCACGCGTGGCACCCCCGTTCTCCCGTTCGCGGCGCTCCGCCGCGGGGAAACTCAAGCGGATGCGCCGCCGGAGCGACGGACGGTTGTCCGTCGCGCCACCGGAAGGGGTGAAGAGTCGTAACTTTCCCGTACGGTTCGCGTTCGACCGCGCTAGGTCGTCGGGCCGGGCGGCTCGGGTCAGCCGCCGGGGTAGACCCACGGGTTGGGCTTGCAGGGGATCCCGTCGATGATGAGGGACTTGGTCTGCTGCTGCATGATCGGCGCGGGGGCGCCCGGGGTGCGGCAGCTGACGTGGCCGTTCCCCAGCCGGTGGCCCACCTCGTGGTTGATGAGCATCTGCCGGTACTCGAACATCGCGTGCGGCCCGTACGTGGGCGAGCCCTGCGCCCAGCGGAACGCGTTGATCATGACGCGGTCGGTGGAGGCCGAGTCGCAGGACACGTTGTCGATGGTGGTGTCCAGGCCGGACTTGGCGCACCAGGTGCCGGTGGTGCCGGGGCTGGCGAGGGTGATGACGAAGTCCACCTCGCCGGAGGGCACCCGTTCGAAGGCGCGGGCGCCGTTGTGCGCCCAGCTGCGGTCGTCGTTGAGGGTGCGGTGCACTGCCTCGGCGAACAGCTGCCCGTCCAGGCCGAGTCCGTGCTCGATGTCCACCCGGTAGCGGGTGAGCCGCCCCTTGCCGGGTGCCTTGGCGAGCCCCGGGACGGTCTCGAAGGTGCCCGGTCCGGCCAGCGCCGGGTCGATGGGCAGCTGCTCCGCCATCTTCTGCTCGTACGTCTTCTCCGGCGCCACCACCGGCTGCGGGGGCGCGGCGGAGGGGGCGGCCGGGGTGGGGCGCCCGTCGGAGCGGGAGGCCGCGGACCGGCCGGCGGCGCCCCGGTTGGCGGCGTCGTCGCCCGAGGCCCGGGCGCCGGTGCGCCGGCCCTCGTCCTCGGTGACCACCTGCCCGGCCACGACCACGGCGAGCACGACGGTGACGGCCGCGGCGGCCATCCCGGTGTACGTGCGCACCTTGGCCCCGCGCCCTGACTCCGGTGCCACCGCCCGCGGCTCGGGGGCGCGTTCGGGCGCCGTGGCCGCGTACGCGTCCTCCCGCTCCGGGGCGGCCGCCGGGACCGGCCCGGGGACGGTCAGCCGGGGGAAGCCCACGGCCGGGGTCCCGAAGGCGGGGGTGTCGGTGTCCAGTACGGCGGCGGGGGTGGTCCGGGCGCGCGGCGTGCCGAGCCAGTCGCCGTAGACGGTGCCGGCCCCGGCCGCGCCCCAGCCCCCGCCGGGCTCGTGCAGCTGGGGGTGACCGGCCCGGGCGGCGGCGTCGGTCTGACGGCCGGGGGCCTGGTGGACGACGGCGGGCTCGGTCCTGCGGCGGCGGCCGGATCCGGCGGACGGTATCCCGGTCGTGACGGAGGGTGGCGGCGCCGGGGCGGCACCGGAGACGGGGTCGGGGGCCTTGCGACTATGTCGTCCCACGATTCCCTCAGCCTCTGCCGTCGCTCTTGTCTTCTTCGCCGCCCCCGCCCGCGCCGGCCGTGGCCGCGGGTCCCGGCGGGCCGTCGCCGCCGGAGTCCCGGAGCAGGTCCCGGAAGGCGGACGCGACCACCTCCGGGTACTCCATCATCGCCACGTGTCCGGCCTCGGGCAGGCACAGCAGCCGCGAGCCGCGGAAGGCGGCGGCCGCCTTGTGCGCCAAACGGTACGAGACGAGCCGGTCGCGCCCGCCGTAGACGAGCAGGGTCGGGGCGAGCACGCGCTGGGCCTGCCGCCACAGTCCGTGCTGCCCGCCCAGGGTGTACGCGTCGACGATCCCGCGGGAGGAACGGGCCATCGCCTCCCAGAAGTAGGGGAGCGCCATTCTCCGCTCCATCTCCTCGACGGCGTTGCGGAAGCCCTCGGGCGTCACCCGTGAGGGGTCTCCGTAACAGAGGCCCATCACCCCCCGGGTGCGCTGTTCGGCCGTGAGGTCGCGGGTGAGCCGGCCGAGCGCGGCGGCCGCGCCCGGCACGGCGAGCAGCGCGGTGGGGATGGCGGAGCGCTGGACGCGGAGCTCGGGCAGGGCCGGCGAGACCAGCGTGAGCGTGCGGACCAGGTCGGGCCGCACCGCGGCGACGCGCGTGACGACGGCGCCGCCGAGGGAGTTGCCGAAGAGGTGGACGGGGCCGCGGCCGGCCGCGTCGAGGTGCCGGATCACCGCGCGGGCCAGGCCGGTGACGGAGTAGTCGCGGTCGGCGGGGGGCGGGGAGGCGCCGAAGCCGGGGAGGTCGAGGGCCTCGCCGTCGACGGTGTCCTCCAGCAGCTCCATAAGAGCGGACCAGTTCTGCGAGGAACCGCCGAGCCCGTGCACGTACAGCGCGGTGGGCAGTCCCTGGCGGGCCGGCGGCCGGGAGCGGACGGTCAGCGACAGCCCGGGGAGGGCCACGGTGCGCAGTCGTTCCCCTTCACCCACACGGACCGTCCGCACCGGTGCGGAGGGCTCGGCGGTGGACCGTACGCCCGGCAGCTCGGTCGAAGACATGCGCCCAATGTTACGAGACGATCACACCGGCTTCCGTGTGTCCGCGGTCACAGATCCGCCTAGCGGCGCACGGGTGACTCTCCTAGTCTCGTAGTGAGCGAGGGAAAGAGGGGAGCCCCATGACTGTGGACCCAGCGGAGCCGGACAGCTTCCGTGACCAGTTCCGGGACGCGCCCGACGCGGAGGCGCCGGAGGCGGACGCGGCGGAACAGCACACCGAGCTCAGCCCCCGCGAGGACGAGCCGCTCGCAGGGCAGGAGCGGCGGGCCGAGGCCGCGGACGGCGACGCCGCCGAGCAGGCCCGGGTGGTGGCCCTCGACGAGGAGGAGTACCGCTGACCGGCGCCCGACCGGCGTCTGAGCGGCGCCTGACCAGCACCTGAGGGCGTCCGTACCGCGAGAAATCTCGGTCCGGACCCCCCGGATTCGGTTACCGAAAAGTACGATGGCGGGCGCGGCGCAGAGCGCACTGTGTTCTTAGAGAAAGTGGGAGGCGGCGTGACAGCCATCGAGCAGACCGAGGCGGCGCGCCCGCGGGGCACGCGACTGCCGCGCCGAGCCCGACGCAACCAGCTCCTGGGCGCGGCCCAGGAGGTGTTCGTGGCGCAGGGGTATCACGCGGCGGCGATGGACGACATCGCCGAGCGCGCGGGAGTGAGCAAGCCGGTGCTGTACCAGCACTTCCCCGGGAAGCTCGACCTGTACCTGGCCCTGCTGGACCAGCACTGCGAGAACCTGCTCCAGGCGGTGCGCGGGGCGCTGGCCTCGACCACCGACAACAAGCAGCGCGTCGCGGCGACCATGGACGCGTACTTCGCGTACGTGGAGGACGAGGGCGGGGCCTTCCGGCTGGTCTTCGAGTCCGACCTGACCAACGAGCCGGCGGTGCGCGAGCGGGTCGACCGGGTGTCGCTGCAGTGCGCCGAGGCCATCTCGGACGTGATCGCCGAGGACACCGGCCTGTCCAAGGACGAGTCGATGCTGCTGGCCGTGGGCCTGGGCGGGGTGTCCCAGGTGGTGGCGCGGTACTGGCTGTCCAGCGAGAGCCCGGTGGCCCGGGACAAGGCGGTCGGCCTGCTGACCTCGCTGGCCTGGCGCGGCATCGCCGGCTTCCCGCTGCACGGCAGCGAGCAGCACTGACGCTGTTCGCTGCGAGCGTGCCCGGGTCGTCCGTCCGGGCTGTTCCGCCGGGCTAATGTGTCGGTGTACGGCGCGGTGATCGCGCGACCCGGAGACGTCGGAGGGACAAGCCGTGGAGGTCAAGATCGGCGTGCAGCACGCACCCCGGGAGCTCGTGCTGGAGACCGAACTGAGCGCCGAGGAACTCGAGAAGGCCGTCAGTGACGCGCTCACCGGCAAGACGCAGCTGCTGTCGCTGACGGACACCAAGGGCCGCAAGGTCCTGGTGCCGACGGACCGGCTGTCGTACGTCGACATCGGCGAGCCGAGCATCCGCAAGGTCGGTTTCGGCGCCCTCTGAGGCGTGCGGGCGAGCTGACAAACGGCCCGGTGGGATCCCCACCGGGCCGTTTCCTTTACTTCCGCTTCGGGTAGGACGGCTGCGACCGGCCACCGCCCCCAAGGCCCCTGTCACGCGGGAGGAACCATGCTGCTGCTGGAAGCGCTCGGCTCGGCTCTGCTGGGTCTCGCACTGTCCTCGGCCGCGGTGAGATTCCTCGCCGGGCGCCTGCCGACGCCCTGGCTGGTGCTGGTCAGCGGGGTGCTGGGGGCGCTGTTCGGGGCGTACCTGACGCGGTTCGCGCTGGGCCCCGGGCACGGCACGCCGGCTGCGACGCTGGTCGGCGCGGTGCTGGTGTCGGCGGTCGTGCTGTCCCTGCTGCTGCGTCCGGCGCCGCGCGGCGGCCCGGCCCGCCGGCGGGCTCCGTTTTCGGTCCCGTCGTAGGCCCTGACCGCCCGCGCGGGGCGCGGGTCCGGTGCCGGCTAGGCGGCGAGGCCCAGCGCCGCCATCCGCTTGGTGTGCGCCTTGGTGATGCGGGCGAACATCTCGCCGACCGCGGCGAGGTCGAAGCCCGCCGCCATCCCGTCGACCCCGCCGACCAGCATGGTCGAGAGGGCGTCGCGCTCGGCGACCACCCGCTGGGCCTGCGAGAGGGCCTCGCCCATCAGCCGGCGGGCCCACAGCGCGAGCCGGCCGCCGACCCTCGGGTCGGCCTCGATCGCGGCGCGCACCTTCTCCACGGCGAAGTTGCCGTGGCCGGTGTCGTCGAGCACGCCGAGCACCAGGGCGCGGGTGTCGGAGTCCAGGTGGGTGGCCACCTCGCGGTAGAAGTCGCTGGCGATGGAGTCGCCGACGTACGCCTTGACCAGGCCCTCCAGCCAGTCCGAGGGCGCCGTCTGGCGGTGGAAGTCGTCGACGCCCTTGGCGAAGGGCTCCATCGCGGCCGTCGGCTCGGCGTCGACCGCCGCGAGCCGGTCGCGCAGTTGCTCGAAGTGGTGGAACTCGGCCGAGGCCATCTTCGCGAGCTCCGCCTTGTCGGCCAGGGTGGGCGCCATCTTCGCGTCCTCCGCCAGCCGCTCGAAGGCCGCGAGCTCCCCGTACGCGAGCGCGCCGAGCAGGTCCACCACGGCGGCCCGGTACTGCGGGGAGGCGGAGGCCTCGACCCAGCTCTGGGCGGCGATGCCCGTCGCGGCCTCGTCGGCGGACGGCTGGACTTCGTGCTGGGCGTTTTCTTCGGTCGACATGCTCCGCACAATAGCCCGCCGGACGGCCGCCGGAACCACCTGCCCGACCTGCTCAAAGATGCTGATCCGGTGAATTCACCCGACACTCCTGCGCGATTTGGGGGTACAGTGGTAATGCGCCTGCCGGATACTCGGCGGGCCATCCGAATGAGGATGCCCGGTCGGTGGCCCGATCGGCTCCAACCGACCGCCCTCGATGTGGTGGCACGCCCATGCGTGCCGCTTCTCATGAGGGGCCCCCTCAGCGGCAAGAGCGCTTGAGCGAAGGCAGTGGTCCCGCGCAGCTCCGTACGTAGCGGTACGGCACAGCCAGGCACGGTACGACCCCCATTCGCCGCCTCAGGCCGCGTCTCACAGAAGAGGCAGCACCCTGACTACGTTCCGAGACCTCGGGATCTTTCCCGAGACCGCCGAAGCCCTCGAAGCCGTCGGCATCGTGTCCCCCTTCCCCATCCAGGAGATGACCCTTCCCGTCGCCCTTTCCGGCTCGGACGTCATCGGCCAGGCGAAGACCGGTACCGGCAAGACGCTGGGCTTCGGCCTCCCCCTCCTGGAGCGGGTCGTCGTCCCGGCGGACGTCGAGGCCGGCCGGGCCCGCCCCGAGCAGCTGACCGACTCCCCGCAGGCCCTCGTCGTCGTCCCGACGCGCGAGCTGTGCACCCAGGTCACCAACGACCTGCTGACCGCGGGCAAGGTCCGCAACGTCCGGGTCCTCGCCATATACGGCGGCCGGGCCTACGAGCCCCAGGTCGAGGCGCTCAGGAAGGGCGTCGACGTGATCGTCGGCACCCCGGGCCGCCTGCTCGACCTCGCGGGGCAGCGGAAGCTGGACCTGTCGCGCGTCAAGGCGCTGGTCCTGGACGAGGCCGACGAAATGCTCGACCTGGGCTTCCTGCCCGACGTCGAGAAGATCATCAACCTGCTTCCGGCGAAGCGCCAGACCATGCTGTTCTCGGCGACCATGCCGGGCGCGGTCATCGGCCTGGCCCGCCGCTACATGTCGCAGCCCACGCACATCCGCGCCACCGCGCCGGACGACGAGGGCGCGACCGTCGCCAACATCACCCAGCACGTCTTCCGCGCCCACTCGATGGACAAGGCGGAGATGGTCGCCCGCATCCTGCAGGCCGAGGGCCGCGGTCTGGCGATGATCTTCTGCCGGACCAAGCGGACGGCCGCGGACATCGCCGAGCAGCTGGAGCGCCGCGGTTTCGCCTCCGGCGCGGTCCACGGCGACCTGGGCCAGGGCGCCCGCGAGCAGGCCCTGCGGGCCTTCCGCAACGGCAAGGTCGACGTGCTGGTCTGCACCGACGTCGCGGCCCGCGGCATCGACGTCGAGGGCGTCACGCACGTCATCAACTACCAGTCCCCCGAGGACGAGAAGACCTTCCTGCACCGCGTCGGCCGCACCGGCCGCGCGGGCGCGAAGGGCACCGCCGTCACCCTGGTCGACTGGGACGACATCCCGCGCTGGCAGCTGATCAACAAGGCGCTGGGGCTGGACTTCCACGAGCCCGAGGAGACGTACTCCACGTCCCCGCACCTGTTCGAGCTGCTGAACATCCCGGCCGGCACCAAGGGCGTCCTGCCCCGGGCCGAGCGGACCCGGGCGGGTCTGGGCGCCGAGGAGATCGAGGACCTGGGCGAGACCGGCGGCCGCGGCCGCCGGGGCGCCCCCGCCGCGGCGGCGCCCGCGGAGCGGCCGGCCCGGACCCCCCGTACGCCGCGCCAGCGGCGGCGGACCCGGGGCGGCGAGGAGCTCTCCGCGGCCGTGGAGACGGAGTCGGCCGCCACGGCCGAGGCAGTCGAGGCGGTCGAGGCGGTCGAGGAGGCTTCGGCGGAGCCGCGCAAGCCGCGCCGCCGCCGGACCCGGGTCACCCGTACCGCGGCCGTCGAGACGGCGGTGGCGGAGGCCCCGGCCCCTGCCGCGGCCCCGGCCGCCGAGGAGGCCCCGGCGGCGCCGAAGCGCACCCGCACCCGCAAGGTCGCGGTGCCGGTCGAGACCGCCACCGTGGTCGAGGTCCCGGCGACGGAAGAGGCCCCGGCCGCCCCGAAGCGCACCCGCACCCGCAAGGCCACGGTCGCCACGGAGGCCCCGGCCGCCGAGGAGACCCCGGCGGCGCCGAAGCGCACCCGCACCCGCAAGGTCGCGGTCCCGGTCGAGACCGCCACCGTGGTCGAGGCCCCGGCCACCGAGGAGGCCCCGGCCGCCCCGAAGCGCACCCGCACCCGCAAGGCCACGGTCGCCACGGAGGCCCCGGCCACCGAGGAGACCCCGAAGCGGACCCGTGCCCGCAAGGCGGCGGTCGCCGCCGAGGAGGCTCCGGCCGCACCGAAGCGGACGCGGACGCGCAAGGCGGCGGTCGCGCCGATCGCCGAGGCGACCCCGGTGACGGAGTTCCAGATGGCCCCGCCGACCGAACCGAAGCGCACCCGCTCCCGCCGCGCGTAACCGGCGCGGGCCGGCCCACACGGCCCACACGGCCCGCACAGCGCACCGACGGCCACCGCCCCAGGGCGGTGGCCGTCGCCGTACCCCGGCCGGGGCCCGCCCCCACACGGCGGCGGCCCGGCGCGGGGCAGCTCGGCATGCGGCGCGGGGGCCGGCGCATGCGGCCGGGCACCGGGGTGGACTCGGCGGTAACCTCCGGGCATGAGCAAGCCGCCGCGTCTTTCGCTGCCCGCCGGGGCCCGAGCCACCCGCCTCCACACCACCCGTGGCGACTTCGCCGTGCACGAGGCCGGCGAGCCGGCCCACGGCACCGCCCTGCTGGTCCCCGGGTTCACCGGCAGCAAGGAGGACTTCATCGGGCTGCTGGAACCCCTCGCCGAGGCCGGCTACCGCGTGGTCGCGGTGGACGGCCGCGGCCAGTACGAGAGCCCCGGCCCGCGCGACGAGGCCGCGTACACCCTGGACGAGCTGGCCCGCGACCTGCTGGCGCAGGCCGCCGCCCTGGGCGGCCCGGTGCACCTGGTCGGGCACTCGCTCGGCGGGCTGATCTCCCGCGCCGCGGTGATCCGCGACCCGGCTCCCTTCCGCAGCCTGACCCTGATGAGCAGTGGCCCCGCCGCCATCTCCGAGGAGCAGCAGGCCCGGACGAAGCTGCTGGTCGCCGCCCTGGAGGCGATGCGGGAGGACATGCCCGGCGTGTGGGCGGCCATGCGGGCCGCGGACCCGGAGGACGCCGTCCCCGACGCCCCCGAGCTGGCCGCGTTCCTGCGCGAGCGCTGGCTGGCCACCGTCCCCGAGCAGCTGATCGGCACGGGCCGGGTGCTGATCTCGGAGCCCGACCGGGTCGAGGAGCTGGCGGCCGTGGCCCTGCCGAAGCTGGTGCTGTCCGGGGCCGTGGACTACGCCTGGCCGGTGCCGTGGATGGACGCGATGGCCCGCCGGCTGGGGGCGGCCCGGCTGGTGGTGCCGGGGACCGAGCACTCCCCGAACGCCGAGGACCCGCCCGCGACGGCGGCCGCCCTGGCCGGTTTCTGGTCCTCCGTCCCAGCCAATATTTAGCCAGTGAAAAAATTTCCTTAGCGTAGGGAATGTTTGCCGCTTACACTTCGTTAACACCCGTAGCAAGGAGAACACTGACGAAGGGAGAAGCCCGTGCGCTTCGAGATTCTGCGCCTGGACGACGTCGACGGGAACGCCGTGGACAGCACCGTCGTCGACGCGGCCTCCGTCAGCCGGATCGTGCAGCAGGCCGCAGCGGTCGGCCAGCGGATCCTGATCCGGCCGGCCGAGTCCGCGTCAGCCTGACCTCCGCACCCGCCCAAGACGAGGCCCCCGCTCCGGCAAGCCGGCGCGGGGGCCTTCGCATACGCGGATCCGCCGAGGTCAGGCGGCCTGGACCACCTGGAGCACGCCGTTGATGATCTGCTGGACGGCGATGGCCGACAGCATCATGCCGGCGAGCCTGGTCACGAGGACCACGCCGCCGTCACGGATCACCCGGATGATCACCAGCGAGTAGCGCATGACCAGCCACAGCACCACGTGCATCGCGATGATCGCCGACCACACCGAGACCTGGCCGCCGACGCCGTCGGCCTTCTGCACGGCCAGGATCACCGAGACGATCGCGCCCGGCCCGGCGAGCAGCGGCATGCCGAGCGGGACCAGCGCGACGTTCACGTCCTTGGTCTGCTTGGGCTCGTCGGTCTTGCCGGTGAGCAGGTCGAGCGCGATCAGGAGCAGAAGCAGTCCGCCCGCGATCATCAGCGCGGGCACCGAGACGTGCAGGTAGTCGAGGATCTGCTGACCGCAGATACCGAAGACGGCGATGACGCCGAAGGCCACGCAGACCGCCTGGAAGGCCATCCGGCGCTGGACCTTGACGGGACGCCCCGAGGTGAGCGCCAGGAAGATCGGCGTGATCCCCGGGGGGTCCATAATCACAAAAAGGGTGAGAAAGAGGGATCCGAAGACCGCGAAGTCGAACACGAAGATGCCTTGCAGGAGTGGTCGTACGAGAACGGGGGCGCGGGCGCGCGTGGCGCGCGCCGGCGCGGGGGGAAAGCGGGCGGCGGCAGCGGTCCGCCGCACGCGGGCGGTCGGACCTGGGCCGGGCCGTCAGAGGGTGGCGGTTCCGCCGGTGCCCATGACCGGGAACGCGCCGGTCGCGCGGCGCGTGATCTCGCCGTAGATCTCGGGGTCGGTCGTGTACTCGCCGAGGCGGCAGGTCTTCCTGCTGCCGTGGTAGTCACTGGAGCCGGTGGTGAGCAGACCCAGGTCGCCGGCGAGGCCGCGCAGCCGGGCGCGGGTGTCGGCGTCGTGGTCCATGTGGTCGACCTCGATGCCGTCCAGGCCCGCGGCCGCCAGCTCGGCTATCACGTCCTCCGGGACGCACCGGCCGCGCTTGACCGCGCCGGGGTGCGCGAAGACGGTCACCCCGCCGGCCGCCTTGACCAGGCGGACGGCGTCGAAGGGGTCCAGCTCGTGCTTCTCCGCGTAGGCGCGGCCGCCGTCGGCAAGCCAGTCGGGGGTGAAGGCGTCCGAGACGGTCGGTACGACGCCCAGCTCGACCAGGGCGGTCGCGATGTGCGGCCGGCCCACGGAGCCGTCCCCGGCGATCCGGGAGACCTGCTCCCAGGTGACCGGGACGCCCAGCTCCCGGAGCTTGCCGATCATCGCCTGGGCGCGCGGGGTCCGGTCGTCGCGGACCAGCTCCCGCTCGCGGGCGAACTCGGGCTCGCGGGGGTCGAAGAGGTAGGCCAGCATGTGCACCCCGACGCCGTCGAGGCGGCAGGACAGCTCGGCGCCGGTGACCAGCGTGAGTCCGTCCGGAAGGGCGGCGAGGGCCTCGGCGTACCCGCCGACCGTGTCGTGGTCGGTCAGGGCGACGACGTCGAGCCCAGCGGCGGCCGCGCCCCGGACCAGCTCGGCGGGGGTGTCCGTACCGTCCGAGGCCGTGGAGTGGGCGTGCAGGTCGATGCGCACGGCACGGCTCCAGGGGTCGGGCGGACGGGGGACGCTCCAGGATAACCGGCACCGGCCCCACCCCGGACACCCGGGACATCCCGGACTACAGCAGCTGCGGGCTGAGGGCCCCGCAGGGCACCAGCTCGATCTCCGCTCCGGCGTCGCGCAGGTCCGCCAGGACGAGTTCGTCGTACATGAGCAGCCCCGACTTCTCCGGCCAGACGATCGCCCACAGCCACATCCCCCGGGCCTCGCCGGCGAACACCGCGCGGTCGTCGGGGGCCCCGCGGACGTGCCACAGCGGTGTGGGCCGGCCGCCGGCGACCACCTTGACCTGCGGCGGCGCGGCGACGTCGAACTGGGGTCCGGGGTCGGGGCCGTCGATGCCCGCGTACCGGGCGCCGAGGCCCACGCCGAGTTCCTCCGCGACGAGCAGCAGCTCGCCCGGCCCGCCCAGCGGGCCCGGGCCCGAGCAGGCCACGGCGGTGGCCCGGCCCCCGCTGCGGTCGTCACCCGCCGCCGTCACGCCGGTGAACAGCCAGCCGAGCGGCAGCGGCCAGGGCATCCACACCGGCACCTTGGCCCGTCCCACGACGACGCCGAGGGCGTCGACGCTGGGCGGCATGACCGGTTGCAGGGGGTGGACGGTGCCGTGCACCGCGCACTGCCAGGAGTCGACGAAAAGACCGGGCGCCCTGACCCGGCCACCGCACTTCGGGCAACTCGGTTCGCCCCTCATAAGAAGCCACGCTCCTCCCCGGCCGTCGCTGCGTCAAGGGACGATCACCCGTCCGGATGTTCCGGGTGCTCCCCGTGGCCGCCGTCGCCGGCCACGGCGCGGCGCGGGTCGGCGGCGGGCCCGGCGGGAGACCGGCGGGGCTCAGTCCAGCGCCACGGCCGAGCGCAGCGGGTCGCGCAGGTCCGTCCCGCGGGCCAGCCAGCGCTCCTGGAGGGCCGCGGCTCCGTGCACCCGCTTCCACGCGGCCTCGTTCGCCGTCATCGGCAGCAGCGGCAGGAAGCGGACCGGGTCCATCGGCTCGTCCAGTTCCAGGTCTTCGACGAGTCCGCCCGGCTCCGCCACCAGCACCGAGCCGAACGGCGCCCCGGGCCACAGGGGTTCGCCCAGGTCCAGCGAAGCGCCGGGGGACACGACCAGTCCCTCCACCTGCGGGGTGGCGGCCAGCACCGCGAGCGGCCGCAGCACCTTGTCGGTCTCGGCGTTCCCGGCCCGTACGGTCAGCACCAGCTCGGCGCGCGGCCCGCGCACCGGGTCGGCGACCACGACGGTCGGGTCGGCCATGGGCTGCGCGGACATGCCGAGGGTGGCGTACCGCACCAGCGGGCCACCCTCGTCGGAGGCGCGGAAGCGGAGCACCTCGATGCGGTCGGTACCGAGGAAGGTGACCGCGGCGCGGGCGTCGGGTTCGCCGAGCGCCGTGCGCAGCCGGGCCTCGACCAGAGCGAGAATTTCTGACATGCGGCGAGCATAGAACTCATATGGGGTGGGTAAAGGCAGGGTTTTGACCATCTGTCGGCTGATAGTGTTGACCGCTGGACATGGACATCCCCCACGGGGGACCGGCCGGAGGAGGTGGGGCTGCGGTGGATCGAAGTCGATCGTGCAGTACCAGTCACCATCCCTCCCGTCGCCCTGTTCCTTCCGCCCGCCTCCGGTAACCACCGTTCGAGCCCGCGGAAGGCCTCCACCCGTGCGGTCCGCAGCCGCGCGTGCGAAGGAGCCCGTCATGTCGATGATCCGTGACCTGCGCGCAGTCGTCCGTCCCTCGCTGCGCAAGTCCACCCCCGTACAGCCCGGGTACGACACCACGCGTGACCCCTCGTCGAGCAGTGCGGTCGTCGACTGCGCGGTGTACCGCGACGGGCGCCGGCTGCCCGCGTCGGCCTGCCCCACCCCGCGTGCCGCGATGCGCGAGGCGCGCCGGGACGGCGGCTTCACCTGGATCGGGCTGCACGAGCCGACCGAAGCCGAATTCGCCGGCATCGCCGCCGAGTTCGGGCTCCACCCGCTGGCGGTGGAGGACGCCGTGCACGCGCACCAGCGGCCGAAGCTGGAGCGGTACGACGACACCCTGTTCGCCGTGTTCAAGACCATCCACTACGTCGAGCACGCCGAACTGACCGCCACCAGCGAGGTGGTGGAGACGGGCGAGGTCATGTGCTTCACCGGCCCCGACTTCGTCATCACCGTCCGGCACGGCGGCCAGGGTTCGCTGAAGGGACTCCGGCACCGGCTGGAGGACGAGCCCGAACTGCTGGCCAAGGGGCCGTCAGCGGTGCTGCACTCGATCGCCGACCACGTGGTGGACGGCTACATCGCGGTGGCGGCGGCCGTACAGGACGACATCGACCTGGTGGAGAGCGAGGTCTTCGCCGCGCCGGCGGGGAAGGGCGGCCCGCGCGGCTCGGACGCGGGGCGCATCTACCAGCTCAAGCGCGAGGTACTGGAGTTCAAGCGTGCGGTGGCGCCGCTGCTGCGGCCGATGGAACTGCTGAGCGAGCGGCCGATGCGGCTGGTGGACCCGGACATCCAGAAGTACTTCCGGGACGTGGCCGACCACCTGGCCCGGGTGCACGAGCAGGTGATGGGCTTCGACGAGCTGCTGAACTCCATCCTCCAGGCCAACCTGGCGCAGGCGACGGTCGCCCAGAACGAGGACATGCGCAAGATCACGTCGTGGGCGGCGATCATCGCGGTGCCGACCATGATCTGCGGCGTGTACGGAATGAACTTCGAGCACATGCCCGAGCTGAAGTGGGAGTACGGCTACCCGATGGTCATGTGCTCCATCGTCGGCATCTGCTTCACCATCCACCGGGCCCTGCGGCGCAACGGCTGGCTGTAGCCGCCTAGGCTGTCGGCCATGACTATCGCCACGCTCGATCTGGCCCTCGTCGAGGAGGCCACCAAGAAGTCCGGCCTCATCTGGGTCCGGGGCACCGGACCCGACCGGGCGCTGTGGCACGCCTGGGTGGACGGCGCCGCGCACGTCGTGGGCGACGGGCCCGGCGAGCAGCCGTTCCCGGGGCTGGTGGCCGGGTCCACCGCGGAGGTCACGGTCCGCAGCAAGGACAAGGGCGGACGGCTGGTGGCCTGGACGGCCAGGGTGTCCGAGCTGGCGCCGGGCAGCGAGGCGTGGGAGGCGGCGGTCGCCGAGCTCAAGGGGAAGCGGCTGAACGCGCCCGACTCGGAGGACATGCCGGCGCGGTGGGCGCGGGAGTGCCGGCTGCTGCGGCTGGAGCCGGTGGAGGTGCGGTCCGCCCTGCCGGGCGGGTCGCTGGCGGCCGTACCGCTGCCCTCGCCGGGCATCACCCGCCGCGAGATCCCGCCGTCGCTGCCGGCGCTCCTCCTGCGCCGCAAGCCCAAGCGAACCTGACCACCCGGGCCGGGCAACACCCCGCCGGCCCCGTGCCCGGCCGGCGCTTGAGCGGGCCCCGGCGAAGCCCCCGAGGCACGCGGCGCAGCCGGGCCGCACTTCAAGCCCGAGCGGCGATCGAGCGGGCCCCGGCGAAGCCACAGCCCCGCAGGCAACGCTCCGCCCCACCACACGGGGCTCCGCCCCGAACCCCGCTCCTCAAACGCCGGAGGGGCTGGAAGTGCCCCGCCCGAACCGGCCCGCAGGGCCACACCCCCGGCTAGCCGTTGGGGTTGGCGCCCTGGCCCGTGCCGCCCGGCTTCGCCGCCGGCTCCGTCGGGAGCTCCGACCCGTAGTCCACCGTCTGCTCCTTCGGCGGCGGCTCGATCTGGAACGTCGTCCCCCAGTCCGCCAGCTCCACCGCCCCCGCCCCGCCGGCCCGCTCCAGCCGCAGCGGGTACGGCGTGCCCTCCAGCGAGACCGCGAGCTTGCCGCCCGCGCCCTTGTCCGCGGTCAGCAGCACCGTGCGCGTCGTACCGACCTTCGTGTACTCCTCCGCCTTGGCGATCTTGCCCTGGAGCCCCAGCAGCCCGTCCAGCAGCACGTCCATGTCCGTGAAGCCGCGCAGCTGCTTGTACGAGGGGTCGCCCTCCGGGACCTTCACGAACTTGTCGCCGAGCTTCCCCGCCGCCTCCGACTTGCCCCAGAAGGCCGCGTCCGCCTTCAGGTAGAGCTGCTCCCCCACCCGCAGCAGCTGGAAGGTGCTGTCCTGCGACTTCACCTCGCCGGACCCCGCGTCCGACTTCAGCCGCATGTCCAGGGTGTAGGACTTCCCGCCGCTGACGACGGTCCCGGACAGCCGGACGGAGTCGGCGGCGGCCGCGGCCGTGCGCGCCTTGTCCTCGATCTGGTCGGCGGCCAGCTTCCCGACCCCGTTGGTGCCCTTGTCGGGATCCTCCCCGCAGCCCGTGCCGGTGACGGCGAGGCCTGCGCACAGGGCACCGGCGAGGGCGGCCCGGCGCAGCCTCGCGGCGGGGAAGTAGGCGGTCACGGGCGCGTGCCTCTCGTCGTCGCGGGCGGGCGGGGGCTCCCCCACCCGGCGTCGGCCGGGGGAGCAGCAGGCAGCGTACCCCGGCGCCCGGCGGTGCCTTCGGCCCGGGCGGACCGCCCCACCAGCGCGGTTTGCCCCGGCAGCGGATAGCCTGAGGCTCGGAACAGGACAGGACGGCGTGATCGCGTAAGGAGGCGCTCGGATGGTTGCAGGCGCCCCGCGGATCTTCGTCTCCCATCTGTCGGGTGTGCCCGTCTTCGACCCCAACGGCGACCAGGTCGGCCGCGTCCGCGACCTCGTGGCGATGCTCCGCGTCGGCGGCCGCCCGCCGCGTCTGCTCGGCCTGGTGGTCGAGGTGGTCAGCCGCCGCCGGATCTTCCTTCCGATGACCCGGGTGACCGGCGTGGAGTCGGGCCAGGTCATCACGACCGGTGTGGTCAACATGCGGCGCTTCGAGCAGCGCCCCACCGAGCGGCTGGTGCTGGGCGAGCTGCTGGACCGGCGGGTCACCCTGGTCGGCACCGGCGAGGAGGTCACCGTCCTGGACGTGGCCATCCAGCAGCTCCCGGCCCGCCGCGACTGGGAGATCGACCGGATCTTCGTGCGGAAGGGCAAGGGCGGCGCGCTGCGCCGGCGCGGCGAGACGCTGACGGTGGAGTGGTCGGCGGTCACCGGTTTCTCGCTGGAGGAGCACGGGCAGGGCGCCGAGAGCCTGGTCGCCACGTTCGAGCAGATGCGCCCGGCGGACCTGGCGAACGTGCTGCACCACCTGACGCCGAAGCGGCGGGCCGAGGTGGCCAACGCCCTCGACGACGACCGGCTCGCCGACGTGCTGGAGGAGCTGCCCGAGGACGACCAGATCGAGATCCTCGGCAAGCTGAAGGAGGAGCGGGCGGCCGACGTCCTGGAGGCCATGGACCCGGACGACGCGGCCGACCTGCTGTCCGAGCTGCCCGAGGTCGACCAGGAGCGGCTGCTGACGCTGATGCAGCCGGAGGACGCCGCGGACGTGCGCCGCCTGCTGTCGTACGAGGAGAACACCGCGGGCGGTCTGATGACCACCGAGCCGATCGTGCTGCGGCCGGACGCCACCGTCGCGGACGCCCTGGCCCGGGTCCGGCAGGCCGACCTGTCGCCGGCCCTGGCCGCGCAGGTGTACGTGTGCCGGCCCCCCGACGAGACGCCGACCGGCAAGTACCTGGGCACGGTGCACTTCCAGCGGCTGCTGCGGGACCCCCCGTTCACGCTGGTCAGCTCGATCGTGGACACCGACCTCCCGCCGCTGCGGCCGGACGCGTCGCTGCCCGCGGTGACCAGCTACCTCGCCGCGTACAACATGGTGGCGGTGCCGGTGGTCGACGAGAGCGGATCGCTGCTGGGGGCGGTCACGGTGGACGACGTGCTGGACCACCTGCTGCCGGACGACTGGCGGGAGACGGAGTTCCAGTCCGAGGAGGCCTTCGGTGGGAGCTGAACGGGAGGACGCGCACGAGCGGCGCCGCCGGCAGATCCAGCAGCGCCGGGAACAGGCGCGCCAGCACGCCCGCGCGCACGGCCCGGCGGTGCGCGCCGAGGAGACGGGCGAGCGGGGCGGCCGGGCCGAGCGGGCGGCGGAACGGGCCGCGGAGCGCGCCGACCGGGCGAAGGCCGCGGCGGCCGAGCGCACCGGGTCGAGCGCCCTGACGCGTTCGCGGGTGCGGCTGGACCTGCCGCGGCCGGCCCGGCCGCGGCTGCTGCCGGAGTACGACCCGGAGGCGTTCGGGCGGCTGTCCGAGCGGGTCGCCCGGTTCCTCGGCACCGGCCGGTTCATCGTGTGGATGACCCTGGTCATCATCCTGTGGGTGCTGTGGAACGTGTTCGCCCCCGCCCACCTGCGGTTCGACGAGTACCCGTTCATCTTCCTGACGCTGATGCTGTCCCTCCAGGCCTCCTACGCGGCCCCGCTGATCCTGCTGGCGCAGAACCGGCAGGACGACCGGGACCGCGTCAACCTGGAGCAGGACCGCAAGCAGAACGAGCGGTCCATCGCCGACACCGAGTACCTGACCCGGGAGATCGCGGCGCTCCGGATGGGTCTGGGCGAGGTGGCGACCCGTGACTGGATCAGGTCGGAGTTCCAGGACCTGATGAAGGAGATGGACGAACGGCGGCTGTTCCCGGCGGAGAGTGACGAAGGCGACCGCTGACGGGCTTACCTCAGGCGTGCTACCGGGCCGTACCATCGAGGACATGGCTACCGAGACACCCTCCGCCGCCGTGCCCGATCAGGACGCGATCCTGGACGCGCTGGCGACGGTCAACGACCCCGAGATCCACCGGCCGATCACCGAGCTCGGCATGGTCAAATCGGTCGAGGTCGGTGACGGGGGCGCGGTCGCCGTCACCGTCTACCTCACGGTGTCCGGCTGCCCGATGCGCGAGACCATCACGAAGAACGTCTCCGAGGCGGTGCTGAAGGTCGCCGGGGTGACCTCGGTGGACGTGTCCCTGGACGTGATGAGCGACGAGCAGCGCAAGGAGCTGGCGGCGGCGCTGCGCGGCGGCACCGCCGAGCGCGAGGTCCCGTTCGCGAAGCCGGGCTCGCTGACCCGCGTGTACGCGGTGGCCTCCGGCAAGGGCGGCGTCGGCAAGTCCTCGGTGACGGTCAACCTGGCCGCGGCGATGGCGGCGGACGGCCTCAAGGTCGGCGTGGTGGACGCGGACATCTACGGTCACAGCGTGCCGCGGATGCTGGGTGTGGACGGCAAGCCGACCCAGGTCGAGAACATGATCATGCCGCCGTCGGCGAACGGCGTGAAGGTCATCTCCATCGGCATGTTCACCCCGGGCAACGCGCCGGTGGTGTGGCGCGGCCCGATGCTACACCGCGCGCTGCAGCAGTTCCTGGCGGACGTCTTCTGGGGCGACCTGGACGTGCTGCTGCTGGACCTGCCGCCGGGCACGGGTGACATCGCGATCTCGGTGGCGCAGCTGGTCCCGAACGCGGAGATCCTGGTCGTGACCACTCCGCAGCAGGCCGCGGCGGAGGTGGCGGAGCGGGCCGGCTCCATCGCCGTGCAGACGCACCAGAAGATCGTCGGTGTGGTCGAGAACATGTCCGGGCTGCCGTGCCCGCACTGCGACGAGATGGTGGACGTGTTCGGCACGGGCGGCGGGCAGCTGGTCGCCGACGGCCTGACACGGACGACGGGCGCGACGGTGCCGGTCCTCGGTCAGATCCCGATCGACGTGCGGCTGCGGGAGGGCGGCGACAACGGCAAGCCGGTGGTCCTCGCGGACCCGGACTCGCCGGCGGGGGCTGCGCTGCGGGCGATCGCGGGCAAGCTCGGTGGCCGCCAGCGCGGCCTCGCGGGCCTCTCGCTGGGCATCACCCCCCGCAACAAGTTCTGACCCCCCGCCCCGCCGGGCCGCACTGGCCCGCCGCCCCCGGTGTGGGCAGTCCTTCCGCAGGGCGGAACGACTGCCCACACGGCGCGGGGCCGGGCGGGGCTACTCGTACGTGGAGAGGTCGGTCTGGGCGAAGGCCAGGCCGTAGGCGCTGAGGCCCCGCCCGTACGCCCCCACGTGCACCCCCGCCCGCGTCGACCCCGCCAGGACCCACCCGAACTCGGACTCGCGGTAGTGGAAGGGCGTCGGCTCGCCGTCCACCGGCAGGGACAGCGTGGACCAGTCGGGCCCCTCCAGGTCGTCCGCCAGCTCCCACGCGGCCTCGGTCTGCTGCTCCAGCCAGTCGTTGCGCAGGTTGTGGTCCATCTGGCCGGGCCAGGTGAAGGCGAGCAGCCCGGAGCCGGCCAGCCAGGCCGCCGAGGAGACCGAGGTGGCCTCCAGGACGCCGGTGCCGTCTCCGCTGCGCCGCAGCGGGTTGCTCGCGACGGTGACGACCACCGCGAACCGCTCCTTCTCACCGGTGGCGATCTCCCCGCGCACGGACGGCTCGTCGCCGTGCCCGACGGAACCGTGCTCGACCGTGCCGTCGGCGGCGGTGCCGACCTGCATCAGCCAGCGCGGGCCGGTGAACGCCTCGTCCAGCCCGTACCAGGGGAAGTCGGCGCTGAGGTAACCCGCGGCGGCACGCCGGGCGGCGGGCACGGGCTGTGATGGGGCGGGGGCGGCCGCTTCCACGGCGGGCTGCGTCCCTACCCTGCTACTGCTGGTGGTCTCCATCTGCGCGGCCTCTCGTTCCAGGGGATCCGGAACGGCCCCCTCGGGCGTCCTGCGTCCGGACAGATGGAGAGAATAGCCATCTTGTCGGCGCACACCCGGCAGGCCGCGGCTCAGGTGGCGTCGGCGTCGAAGCGGGCGCGCTGGTCGGCGGCCGGCTCGGCGGACTTCTTGACCAGGTCGGGGCCGGGTGCCGGCTCCGGCTCGCGGCCGTTCACGGCGTCGGTGACCTCGCCCAGTTCCTTGCGCAGGTCGAAGGTGCCGCGGATCTCCTGGAGGTCCTCGTTCTCGGCGAGCTGCTTGCGGATGAAGGTCTTCGGGTTCAGGTCCTCGAACTCGAAGTCCTTGAACTCGGGGCCGAGTTCCGAGCGGATGTCCTGCTTCGCGCTGTCCGAGAACGCCCGGATCTTGCGGATGACGCCGGTGACGTCCTGGATGACCTTGGGCAGCTTCTCCGGGCCGAAGACGAGGATGGCGAGCACCACGATGGTGACCAGCTCCAGGCCGCCTATGTCGTTGAACACCTTGCCGCTCCTCGGCTCTCGTCCTTCGGGCCCCGACAACGGTACCCGGCGTTCGCGGCGGGTCGACACCTCACCGCGTCATTCATCCGGCCGTCACGATCCGTTCGCCGAGCCGAGCACGAGTTCCAGGGTGTGTTCGCGGGTCCCGCGCTGCACGGTCAGGGTGAGCGGGTCACCGGGGCGGTGGGCGCGGATCTTGATGATCAGCTCGTCGCCGCCGTGGACCCGCTGCCCGTCCACCTTGGTGATCACGTCGCCGGGGCGGATGCCCGCCTTGGCGGCCGGCCCGCCCTCGGTCTGGCTCTCGACGCGCGCCCCGTCGCCCTGGTAGCGCATGTCGAGGGTGACCCCGATGACCGGGTGGGTGGCTCGCCCGGTGTGGATGATCTCCTCGGCGACCCGCTTGCCCTGGTTGATCGGGATGGCGAAGCCGAGGCCGATGCTGCCGCTCTGGCCGTCGGAGCCGGACTTCTCGGCCCCGCGGATGGCGCTGTTGATGCCGATGACGCGGGCCCGGGCGTCGAGCAGCGGGCCGCCCGAGTTGCCGGGGTTGATGGGGGCGTCGGTCTGCAGGGCGTCCACGTAGCTGACGTCGCTGCCGTCGCCCTTGTCCCCGCCCGCGGTGATGGGGCGGCCGGTGGCGCTGATGATCCCGGCGGTGACGGTGTTGGACAGGTCGAAGGGCGCACCGATCGCCACCACGGGGTCGCCGACCCGGACGTTGCCGGAGTTGCCGAGTGCCAGCGGCTTGAGGCCCCGGACCCCTTCCACCTTGACCACGGCCAGGTCGTATCCGGTGTCGTGGCCGATCAGCTCGGCGGAGACGCTCTCGCCGGTGCTGAAGGTGACGTATATCCGCTTGGCTCCGGCGATCACGTGGTTGTTGGTGAGGATGTGGCCCGTGTGGTCGAGGACGAATCCGGTTCCGGTGCCGCCGCCGGAGCCGCCGCTGACGTGCAGGGTGACCACGCCGGGCAGCGCGGTGGCCGCGATGCCGGCGACGCTTCCGGGCTCCCGGTGCCCGCTCTCGGGGCCGGCCTGCGGCAGCTCCAGCCGGGTGGACGCCTGGCGTTCGGCGAGGACGCCGGCGTAACCGCCGACACCGCCGGCGAGGACGGCGATGGCGACGCCGCCGGCCACCAGGGTCCAACGGCGGACGGGCCGGGGGCGGCCCGCGTCGGCGACGTGCAGCGGAGCGCCCCACGGGTCGTAGCGGGGGCCTGGGATGGTCGGGGTGACGGCCGGTGGGGCCGCGGCGTCCGGGCCGGGCGCGGGCTGGGGACCGGCCGCGGGTTGCGGGCCGGCGGGCCGGCTCCACCACACGGGGGCGGGAGGTGCCGCGGCCGGGGTGCGGCTCTCGGCCGGGCCGGTCGTTTCGGTGTCGGACATCTCGTGCTCCCCGCGTGCGTCGCGAGCCGCTTGGCGGCGCGTCTGCGGAGGATTCAACCAGGTTGCCGCCGCCCGCGCGGGGCGGCGGCAACAGTCGGCTACCGCGTCAGGGAAATCCTGGGCGGCGAGGGGGACGGGGAGACCGGCGGCAGCGGGGAGGGGCTGGAACCAACCAGCCGCAGCGGTACGGATACGCCGCCGGGGCTGGGCAGCCGGTCGCGGACGGCCGCGTCCGCCACGGAGACGGCTCCGCCGGTCATGCCGGGCCGGATGGAGGGGGTGGCGCTGGCGCCGCCCTCACCGCGGGCGTTGCGATCGATGCCCGGCTCGACGGGGAGGGCCCCGCCGAGGGCGATGGCCGCGAGCGAGACCGCCCCGGCCGCGACGAAGGCGAACCGGCGCCTGGGACGGCCCACTTCATGGATGGGGAAGCCCCGGCGGCCCCGCGAGGGTCCCGCTCCGGGCATCGCGAACACGAAAGGGTCGCCTCCGGGCAGGCCGCCGTGGTGGGTGCCGCCCGGCCCGGACCGGAAGGCGTCGGGGGCGGGATGGCCCGGGGCGGCGCCCGGTCCGCCCGGCTGCCCGGGCAGGCCCTGCAACCGGGCCAGCAGGCCGGCCGACGGAGCGGGCGGGGCGCTCTCCACGAACAGGCTCTTCAGGCGCCGCTGGGCGTCCGCCTCCGCCTTGCAGCGGGCACAGGTCGCCAGGTGGGCGAGGACCCGTTCCCGGGCGTCGTGGCTCAGCTCGCCGTCCACCAGGGCGGCCAGCCGGTCGCCGAGGTGCTGTTCGGCCGGTGAAGGCGAGGGGCTGGCTCCGCTCACTCGGTCATCCCCACTCCCGCCAGTGCGCGCTGCTCGGCCCGAGCCTCCGGCGACCGGTGCTTGAGCGCCTTGCGCAGGTGCGAGCGGCCCCGGTGGATCCGGCTCCGTACCGTCCCGAGCTTCACCCCCAGGGTGGCGGCGATCTCCTCGTACGAAAGGCCCTCGATGTCACAGAGGACCACGGCGGCGCGGAACTCGGGCGCCAGGGTGTCCAGCGCCTGCTGCACGTCCGCGTCGAAGTGCGTGTCGTGCAGGACCTGCTGGGGGGAGGGCTCGCGGCTTGGCAGCCGCTCGGCGGCGTCGTCGGCGAGCGCGTCGAACCGGATCCGCTGCTTGCGGCGGACCATGTCGAGGAAGAGGTTGGTGGTGATGCGGTGCAGCCAGCCCTCGAAGGTGCCGGGCGTGTAGGTCGACAGCGAGCGGAAGACCCGGACGAAGACCTCCTGGGTGAGGTCCTCGGCGTCGTGCTGGTTGCCCGTCAGGCGGTAGGCGAGGCGGTAGACCCGTGCACTGTGCGTGCTGACGATCTCCTCCCAGCTGGGAGGGGTCCACGCCTGGGAGCCCGCATCGGCGGCGAAGGTCGCGGTGGTCGCGGCTGCGGTGTGGAGACGGTCAGCGTTGTCGGTCACGGATTTCGGCTCACCCGCCGACCAGAAGAGGCGTCTGAGGACGCCCCCACGATCCACAGGCGCAGCCGCACCTCCCCTATCGGCTCTGGTGGTGTCCAGTGGAGCCCCTACCATAGCCACCCCCTCCGTCAGCTCTGGATAAGCATTTTTGCCCGTTCTTTGCCCGGGCGGTCGGGGCGGGGGTCCGAATCGGCTGCCATCGTCCCGCCTCATCCCCCATAACGCCCGGTCCCATCTGCGGGTTCCCGCGCCCAGCGGATACAGTCACCGTTGCGCCAACTAAGGGGACAGGAGAGGGTCATTACCGGCAACCGGCAGACGAGCTGGGCGTTCGCCGACGCGTTTGTCGCCGAGGACGACGCTCTGCGGTGGGCCCGCGACCGGGCGAGGGAGGCGGGCCTGCGCTCCGTCTCCCCCGGCACCGGCGCCGCGCTGCGCCTGCTCGCCGCCACCGCCGACGCCAAGGCGGTCGCGGAGATCGGCACCGGTACCGGGGTCTCCGGCATCCACCTGCTGCACGGGATGCGGCCTGACGGGGTGCTGACCACGGTGGACCCCGAACCCGACCGCCAGGCCTTCGCCCGGCAGGCCTTCCGTGCCGCCGGGTTCGCCGGCAACCGCGCCCGGTTCATCCCCGGCAGGGCCCTCGACGTGCTCCCCCGGCTCGCCGACGGCGGGTACGACCTGGTGTTCTGCGACGGGGATCCCTGCGAGTCCCTGGACTACCTCGCCGAATCGTTGCGCCTGCTGCGGCCCGGTGGGCTCGTGTGCTTCGAGGGGATGTTCGCGGACGGCCGCACGGTCGACTCCGCGGCCCAGCCGGCCGAGGTGCTGCGGGTCCGCGAGCTGCTGCGCACGGTCCGCGAGAGCCCGGCCCTCCAGGCGGCGCTGCTCCCGGTGGGCGACGGGCTGCTCTGCGCGGTACGGCGCTGAGTCCGCCGGGGGCCGCGGCGAGGGCGTGCTCCCGGCCGGGCGCCGCCCGCACCCTCACGGAGGTCACCGGCACGTCGGGTCCGGAGAACACGTACGGCGCTGCCCCGGTCGCACGGAGCGACCGGGGCAGCGCTGTAGGAATGCAGAGAGAATGAGCGCCGGCGTCAGCCGACGACCTTCTTGAGGGCGTCACCGAGGGCGTCGGCCTCGTCAGGCGTGAGCTCGACCACGAGCCGACCGCCGCCTTCGAGCGGTACGCGCATGACGATGCCCCGCCCCTCCTTGGTCACCTCGAGCGGGCCGTCGCCCGTCCGCGGCTTCATGGCCGCCATGCTCGTTCCCCTTCCTGAAACCAGCTCATCGTCAGCCGACGGCCCCATTCAGGCGCCCCATACCGGCATCGAACACATTGCTTCCCAGCCATTATCCCGCATGTCAGGACCCGATGACCAACCTCGGCCGGGAACGCTTGGGCAACGCGCTCGTCCAAAACCACTCATTTCGGGGATCCGCCTGCGATACTTCGCCTTCGCCACGCCGTCGGAGCGGCGGAATTCTTTGACGCACATCACATGTCCCCGCGCCTCCGGGTCCGCCATGCTGACCCCTGAACACCCGCGACGAAGGGGGACCCCATCCATGTCCGACAGCGTGCTCTACGACGTGACCGACGGCCTCGCCACGATCACCATCAACCGCCCGGACGCGATGAACGCGATGAACACCGAGGCGAAGGTGGCTCTGCGGGACGCGCTGCGGACGGCCGGTGAGGACGACGGGATCCGGGCCGTGCTGCTGACCGCCGCCGGCGACCGCGCGTTCTGCGTGGGCCAGGACCTGAAGGAGCACGTCGGGAACCTGGCGGCGGACCGGGAGCACGGCTCCTCGCTGACCATGTCCACCGTCTCGGAGCACTACAACCCGATCGTGCGGGCCATCACCGAGATGCCCAAGCCGGTCGTGGCGGGCGTCAACGGCGTGGCGGCCGGCGCCGGCTTCGGTTTCGCCCTGGCCGCGGACTTCCGGGTGGTCGCCGACACCGCCTCCTTCAACACCTCCTTCGCCGGGGTCGCCCTGACCGCCGACTCCGGGGTGTCCTGGACCCTGCCCCGCCTGATCGGCGCCTCCCGGGCCTCGGACCTGCTGCTCTTCCCGCGCTCGGTGAAGGCGCAGGAGGCGTTCGAGCTGGGCATCGCCAACCGGCTGGTGCCCGCGCAGTCGCTGGCCGCGGAGGCCGCGGCGGTGGCCCGGACCCTGGCCGACGGCCCGACCGTCGCCTACGCGGCGATCAAGGCCTCCCTCGCGTACGGGGCCTCGCACTCCCTGGCGGACTCGCTGGAGAAGGAGGACGCGCTGCAGACCCTGGCCGGGGCCTCCGAGGACCACGGGATCGCCGTGGACGCGTTCCTGGCGAAGCAGCCGCCGAAGTACCTGGGCCGCTGACCCGGGCGGGCCGCGGCGGGTCCCGGCGGGTGTCCCCGCCGGGTATCCCCGCCCGGCTGCGTCCGGGCGCTACGCGCGGACCAGGACGTACACGCCGCGGTGTTCCGTGCCGTCGGGCAGGCGCCAGGTGGCGGTGACGGAGCCGGCGGCACCGGCCGGCGCCGCGCCGGCGGTGAGGACCCGCACCACCTCCGGGGTGCCGGTCCCGCCCGCGGTGACGTGCACGGAGGTGTCCGGCACGTCCGACTCGCTCTGCATCTGCGGCTGGGCCCGCCCCCGCAGGAGCTCCGCCAGCTGCGCGGTCAGCACCGGGTCCCGGGTGCCGTCGTAGATCCACCGGCGCCCCAGCACCCCGTGCTCGGAGGTTCCCACCAGGGCGTCCTCCGCGCCGGGCAGCGGCGCGCCGCGGTAGGTCAGCGGCACGTGGTAGGCGACCGGGGTCCCGCCGGAGGCGTCCGTGACCACCATGAACTCGATGCCCACCTCGCCCGCCGGGTCGTCCAGCCGGAAGCCGCCCGCCCTGGCCAGGTCGGGGGTGCCGTCCCCCTCGTACCAGGGCCGGCCGGGCAGCCAGGACGTCAGGAGCTCCAGCTTGCCGGGGGTCATCGTGGTGCGGTGGATCACTGCCATGCGGTTCCCCTTCGGGTGCAGGCGGCCAGGTGGTCGTCCACCAGACCGCAGGCTTGCATCAGTGCGTACGCGGTGGTCGGGCCGACGAAGCGGATCCCGGCCTTCTTGAGCGCCTTCGCCAGGGCGGTGGACTCCGGGGTGACGGCCGGGACCTGGGCGGTGCTGACCGGTGCCGGAGCCGGCTCGGCCGGGGCGTGGGACCAGATCAGCTCGTCGAGTTCGCCGGGTTCCCAGCCGGCCAGCACCCTGGCGTTGGCGAGGGTGGCGTCGATCTTGGCCCGGTTGCGGATGATCCCCGGGTCGGCGAGGAGCCGCTCCCGGTCGTCCGGTCCGAACTCGGCGACCCGGGCGATCTCGAAGCCGGCGAAGGCGGTGCGGAAGCCCTCCCGGCGGCGCAGGATCGTCAGCCAGGACAGGCCGGACTGGAAGGCCTCCAGGCAGAGCCGTTCGTACAGGGCGTCGTCGCCGTGCACGGGGCGGCCCCACTCCTGGTCGTGGTAGGCGACGTAGTCCTCGGTGGCCAGCGCCCAGGGGCAGCGCAGCCTGCCGTCCGGGCCGGGGAGCGCGATGCCCGGGGTGCCCTCCGCGACGCCCGCGGGGCCTTCCGCCTCCACCGGGCCCGCGGTCCCGCTCAACGGTCCTCCTTGACCAGGTCGGCCGGGGCGGGACCGGCCGCCGGGGCGGGACCGGCCGCCGGGGTCCGCCCGGCCTCAAGCTCGGCGATCCGGGCGTCCCGGGCGGCGAGTTCCTCGCCCAGCCGGCCCAGGGCCTCGTCGACCTCCGCCATCCGGTACCCGCGCAGCGCGACCGGCAGCCGCAGGGCGTCCACGTCGGCCCGTACGACCGCGCGGTTTTCCGGGAGGCCGTCGGCGACCAGCTCCGGCTCCGCCTCGGGGAGGACGGCCTCCGTGCCGCCGCCGATGACCGCCAGGGTGACCGCGGTGACGACCACGACGAGCGCGATCAGCAAGAACCAGAACACGAACACCCTCCTGACGACCTTCACGCCGACACCTTCCGGCCCCGATCGTCGCATGCCCGTGCGGCGGTTAAGGTCGCAGGCGGACCTTAGAGGGAGGAAACAGGGGATGCTGCGACTGGGCAGACGCGAGTTCGGCACGCACGAGCCGGTGATCATGGCGATCGTGAACCGGACCCCGGACTCCTTCTACGACCAGGGCGCGACCTTCCGCGACGAGCCCGCCCTGGACCGGGTGGAGCGCGCGGTCGCGGAGGGCGCGGCGATCATCGACATCGGCGGGGTCAAGGCGGGGCCGGGCGAACACGTGGACGCGGCCGAGGAGGCCCGCCGTACGGTCGGGTTCGTGGCCGAGGTGCGGCGCCGTCACCCGGACGTGGTGATCAGCGTGGACACCTGGCGGCACGAGGTCGGCGAGGCGGTGTGCGAGGCCGGCGCGGACCTGCTCAACGACGCCTGGGGCGGCGTGGACCCCAAGCTGGCGGAGGTGGCCGCCCGGTACGGCGCGGGCCTGGTGTGCACGCACGCGGGCGGTGTGGAGCCGCGCACCCGGCCGCACCGGACCGAGTACGAGGACGTGATGGCCGACATCCTGCGGGTCACCGTGGGCCTCGCCGAGCGGGCGGCCGCGCTGGGCGTGCGGCGGGACGCCATCCTGATCGACCCGGGGCACGACTTCGGGAAGAACACCAGGCATTCGCTGGAGGCCACCCGGCGCCTGGGGGAGATGACCGACACGGGCTGGCCGGTGCTGGTCTCCCTGTCGAACAAGGACTTCGTGGGCGAGACCCTCGACAAGCCCGTCAAGGAGCGCCTGCTGGGGACCCTGGCGACCACGGCCGTCTCGGCCTGGCTGGGCGCCCAGGTCTACCGGGTCCACGAGGTGGAGGAGACCCGGCAGGTCCTGGAGATGGTGCGTTCCATCCAGGGCCACCGGCCCCCGGCGGTCGCCCGCCGGGGCCTGGCCTAGGACGGCGTGCGGGGGGACGGGCCGGCTACTTGCCGACCTCCTTGGTCACCAGGGCGATCGCCTCGTCCACGTCGTCCGTGACGTGGAAGAGGTAGAGGTCCTTCTCGGAGGCCTTGCCCTGGGCGACGACGGTGCCGCGCAGCCAGTCGACCAGCCCGCTCCAGTAGTCCGTGCCGAAGAGCACGATCGGGAACCGGGTGATCTTCTGGGTCTGGACCAGGGTGAGCGCCTCGAACAGCTCGTCGAGGGTGCCCAGGCCCCCGGGCAGCACCACGAAGCCCTGGCTGTACTTCACGAACATCGTCTTGCGGACGAAGAAGTACCGGAAGTTCAGGCCCAGGTCGACGTGCTGGTTGAGGCCCTGTTCGAAGGGCAGCTCGATGCCCAGGCCCACCGAGATGCCGTTGGCCTCGCGGGCGCCGCGGTTGGCCGCCTCCATGGCGCCGGGTCCGCCGCCGGTGATCACGGCGAACCCGGCGTCGACGAGGGCGCGGCCGATCCGTACGCCGGCGTCGTACTCCGGCGAGTCCGCCGGAGTACGGGCCGAGCCGAACACGCTGATCGCGGGCGGCAGCTCCGCGAGCGTGCCGAACCCCTCGATGAACTCCGACTGGATGCGCAGCACCCGCCAGGGGTCGGTGTGCACCCATTCCGTGGGGCCGGCCGAGTCCAGCAGCCGCTGGTCGGTGGTACTGCCCGCCTGCACCTGGTTCCGCCTGCGCAGGACCGGGCCGAGCTGCTGCTCCGCGGGCTTCGGTCGAATCCCTTCAGGGTTGGCCATCATGTGCTCCCTCCTGACGATCGTCCGGCCAGGGTAGGCGCACGAAGGTGACGGCAAGCGGAATTCAGGAGGTCAGCCAGGCGCGGAGTCGTTCCTCGCAGTGCAGGATGGCCTTGGTCTCCACCCGTTCGTCGACCTTGTGGGCGAGCAGGGCGTCGCCCGGGCCGTAGTTGACCGCGGGC
Source organism: Streptomyces sp. NPDC012888 (assembly GCF_042900645.1). Taxonomy (NCBI): domain Bacteria; kingdom Bacillati; phylum Actinomycetota; class Actinomycetes; order Kitasatosporales; family Streptomycetaceae; genus Streptomyces; species Streptomyces sp. NPDC012888. Next base: position 368,495 of record NZ_JBIBBM010000004.1, read on the forward strand.
ACGCCGAGCGCGCTGAAGCGGGAGACGTCGGTCCAGCCGAACTTCGGCATGGCGCGGCCGCCCACCGCCTCCATGAAGGCCGCGGCCGCCGGGTGGGAGAGGCCGGGCAGGGCGCCGCCGGAGGAGTCGTCGACCACGAACTCGTCGACGGGGCAGTCGGCGAAGACCTCGCGGACGTGGGCCAGGGCCTCCTCCTCGCTGCGGTCAGGGGCGTAGCGGAAGTTCACGGTGACCGTGCAGGCGTCGGGGATGACGTTGTTGGCGACGCCGCCCTCGATCCGGACCGCGTTGAGGCCCTCGTGGTACTCCAGGCCGTCGATCACGGGCTTGCGCGGCTCGTAGGCGGCCAGCCTCGCCAGGATGGGGGCGGCGGTGTGGATGGCGTTGGAGCCCATCCAGCTGCGCGCGGAGTGGGCGCGCTCCCCCGTGGTGCGCAGCAGCACCCGCAGGGTGCCCTGGCAGCCGCCCTCGACCTCGGCGTCGGAGGGTTCGAGGAGGACGGCGAAGTCCCCGGCCAGCCAGTCGGGGTGGGCTTCGGCGACCTTGCCCAGGCCGTTGAGGTCGGCGGCGACCTCCTCCTGGTCGTAGAAGACGAAGGTCAGGTCGCGGTTGGGTTCGGGGACGGTGGCGGCGATGCGCAGCTGCACGGCGACCCCGGACTTCATGTCCGTGGTGCCGCAGCCCCAGAGCACGCCGTTCTCGTCCAGGCGGGAGGGGACGTTGTCGGCGATCGGGACGGTGTCCAGGTGGCCGGCGAGGACGACGCGCTCGGCCCGCCCGAGGTGGGTACGGGCGACGACGTTGTTGCCGTAGCGGTCCACGGTGAGGTGGGGCAGGGCCCGCAGGGCTGCCTCGACGGCGTCGGCGAGGACCTTTTCGTCGCCGCTCACGGACGGGATGTCGACGAGCCGGGCGGTCAGCTCGGCGGCGTCCAGGGTGAGGTCGAGCTCGGATTCGGTCATGAAGTGACCCTAACCCTCCGTCCTTGGGCCGGTCCCGGTCCGTCCGCACGATGGACGCGTCATTCGGCTCAAGTACGGTGGGCCGCGTGTCCGAGACCGATCGAAAAGCCCCGCGACGGCGTCGCCGCCGGCCCCTTCGCCTGGCGGCCCTCCTCGTGCTGCTCGGACTGGGTGGATATCTGGTCGTACAGTACGACTCGACCGGGGGTGGCGGCGCGCCGCGCTGCACCGTCCGGGCGGCGGACGGCAAGTCCGGCGAGGGTTCGGCGTACTCGCTGACGCCCGAGCAGGCCGGGTACGCGTCGACGATCGCCGCCGTGGGGACGGCCAAGGGCCTGCCGGAGCGGGCGGTGACCATCGCCATGGCCACCGCCATGCAGGAGTCCTCGCTGCGCAACCTCGACCACGGCGACCGGGATTCGCTGGGCCTGTTCCAGCAGCGGCCCTCGCAGGGCTGGGGCACTCCGGAGCAGATCATGGACCCGGTGTACTCGGCCGGGATCTTCTACGACCGGCTGGCCGAGGTGCCCGGCTACTCGCGGCTGCCGCTGACGGTGGCCGCGCAGCGGGTGCAGCGCAGCGGGTTCCCGCAGGCGTACGCCAAGCACGAGCCGGACGCGGTGCTGCTGGCGGCGGCCCTGACCGGCCGGGCCCCGGGGGCGCTGACCTGCACCGGGCCGGCCCCGCTGACCGCCGGCGACCGGGCCGCGCTGACGGCACGGCTGGAGCGGGTGTTCGGCCCCGGCGCGAAGCCGGAGACCGCCGGCGGGGACGGGGGCGTCGTCTCGGTGCCGGCTCGGTCGGCCCGCGGCGGCGGAGCCGGGGACGGGGACGGGCGTCGGGGCTGGGAGATGGCCCACTGGGCGGTGGCGCACGCCGCGGAGCTGGGTATCGAGCGGGTGTCGTACGCCGGCCGGTCCTGGACCGCGGGCAAGACCGGGGGCGCCTGGAAGGCGGCCGGCGGGTCGGGGAAGTCGGCGGACGCCGACGGGCGCAACGGGGACGACGGCACGGTCCGGATCTTCCTCGCACGCTAGTCCCCACGGTCCCCCGCAGGGGGTGATCAAGGGGTGACGAATGCGGCGACGAAGCCGATAAAACGACGCATTGCCAGGTCTTTACCCGGCAGTTCCGCAACCTCCCCCCGCCCTCGGGCGGTTGTTCACGGCGTACTCAGCAAGCAAACGCTAGGAGCACGCACCATGTCCCTCCCCAAGACCCGTCGGATCGCCCGTGCCGCGCTGCTGCTCGCGGCCGGTGCAGCCCCCGTGGTCGGTGCGGCCGGCTCGGCGAGCGCCGCGGGCGTCGAGTCCCTGCCGGCCGTGGGCTCGGTCAGCGCCCTGGACAGCACCACCGGCCTGGTCGGTGGGGTGACCGACCCGGCGGGCGGTCTGCCGACCGACCAGCTGCTCGGCGGTCTGCCGCCGGCCGCGCAGACCCTCCCGGTCGCCGACACCCTGCCGGCGCTGGGCGGCTGAGCGCGCCGATCCGTGTCCGTGCGCCCCGGGCGTACGGAGACCGAGGGCCCGGAACGCACGTTCCGGGCCCTCGGGCCGTTCGGGGGCGGCGTCGCACCCCGCCGGCGGGCGGCGCCGGCTCAGCCGAGGCGCTTGACCGCCGCCGCGACCCGCTCGTCGGTCGCCGTGAACGCGACCCGGACGAAGTTCGCGCCCGCCTCGCCGTAGAAGTCCCCGGGCGCGACCAGGATGCCGAGCTCGGCGAGGGCGGCGACGGTGTCCCAGCAGGGCTCGTCCCGCGTGGCCCACAGGTACAGGCTGGCCTCGCTGTGCTCGATCCGGAAGCCGTGCCCCTCCAGGGCCGCGCGCAGGGCGTCCCGGCGGGCGGCGTAGCGGCCCCGCTGCTCCTGGACGTGGGCGTCGTCGCCGAGCGCGGCGACGGTGGCGGCCTGCACCGGGGCGGGGGTCATCATGCCGCCGTGCTTGCGGATCTCCAGCAGCTCACCGAGGACGGCCGCGTCGCCGGCCAGGAAGGCCGCCCGGTAGCCGGCCAGGTTGGACCGCTTGGACAGCGAGTGGACCGCCACCAGGCCGTCGAACGAGCCGCCGCACACGTCCTCGTGCAGCACCGAGACCGGCTCGGCCTCCCAGCCGAGCTCCAGGTAGCACTCGTCGCTGAAGACCAGGATCCCGTGACCGCGGGCCCAGGCCACGATCCGGACCAGCTCCTCCTTGGGGAGGACCCTGCCGGTCGGGTTCGACGGGGAGTTGAGCCACAGCAGCTTCAGGCCCGCCGGGTCCAGCTCGGTCGGGTCGTCGTAGACCACCGGTTCGGCACCGCACAGCCGGGCGCCGACCTCGTACGTCGGGTAGGCGAGCCGCGGGTATGCGACCTTGTCGCCCGGGCCGAGTCCGAGCTGGGTCGGCAGCCAGGCCACCAGCTCCTTGGAGCCCACCACCGGCAGCACGTTGCGGTGCTCCGCGGAGGCGGCCCCGAGCCGGCGCCGCACCCAGCCGCTGATCGCGTCGCGCAGCGCGGGGGTGCCCCAGACCGTCGGATAGCCCGGCGAGTCGGCGGCCGCCGTCAGGGCGCGCTGGACCAGCTCCGGCACCGGATCGACCGGGGTGCCGACGGAGAGGTCGACGATGCCGTCCGGGTGGGCGGCAGCGGTCGCCTTGTAGGGCTCCAGCTTGTCCCAGGGGAAGACGGGCAGGCGGGACGATACTGCGGCCACGGTGCTGTGCTCACTTTCTCGACGCGTCGGCGCGGGGAAAACACCCCGGTCCTGCACGGCGGGCGGAGCCGTACAGGACCGGGAGGGGTCACGTCAGTGCGCCGGGTTGATGTCCGCCGGCAGCGCTGCGATGAAGGGGTGGTCGCGCTCGATCAGGCCGAGCTTGGAGGCACCACCGGGCGAGCCGAGCTCGTCGAAGAACTCCACGTTCGCCTTGTAGTAGTCCTTCCACTCCTCCGGGGTGTCGTCCTCGTAGAAGATCGCCTCGACCGGGCAGACCGGCTCACAGGCGCCGCAGTCGACGCATTCGTCCGGGTGGATGTACAAGGACCGCTGGCCCTCGTAGATGCAGTCGACGGGGCACTCTTCGATGCATGCCTTGTCCTTGACGTCGACACAAGGCTCCGCGATGACGTAGGTCACGCTCTCGTTCCTCCTCGGTAGGGCTGTCCATATCGCGCGGGAGCGCGGCGTCGTCGATGCCCACACCTAGTATCGCCGTTCCCGGCCACGATCCGAACAAGAGGGGCTAGAGAGCTGTGGACATCTCTGCTGGAGCGCTGATGGAAATCCGCATCACCCCGGCTGACGTGGGTAAACGCGTGTCCGTACGGCGGGTCCTGGGCGGCGGGGGCGAGGGCGCCGTATTCACCGACGTGGTCGGGGTTCTCACATCATGGACCGGCGGTGTGCTCGTGATCACACGAAAGAGCGGGGAAACCGTCCGCATCCCGGAATCCTCCCTGGTGGCGGGCAAGGTCGTGCCCGCCGCGCCGGCCCGTCGGCGCGGTCCGGCGGCCTCCTTCGAGGAGCTGGCGCGGGTCACCGCGCGGGCCTGGCAGCCGCTGGAGAGCGAGCCGCTGGGCGAGTGGACGCTGCGGGCCGCGGCCGGCTTCACCCGCCGGGCCAACTCGGTGCTGCCGCTGGGCGACCCGGGCATACCGCTGGACGAAGCACTCGCCCGGGTGACCTCCTGGTACGCGGAACGTGACCTTCCGGCGTACGCGCAGGCGGCCACGGGCGCGGCCGGCACCCAGGAGGTGCTCTGCGCGGAGCTGGAGGAGCGCGGCTGGGTGCGCGAGCTCTCCGCGGAGGTGTGGACCGCCGGGCTGGCGCCGGTGGCGGACGCGGACGTGGACGTGTCCGGCGTACGGCTCTCCCGGGAGTGCGACGCGGACTGGCTGGGCGGCTACGGGCGGGTCGCGGACCCGGAGGCGGCCCTCCGGGTGCTGGTGGCCGGCCCCTCGGTGTGGTTCGCGTCGGTGCCGGGCAAGGCGATCGGGCGGGTGGTGGTGGACGGCCGCTGGGCGGGGTTCACCGCCGTCGAGGTCGACCCGGCGCACCGGCGGGAGGGCCGTGCGACCGCGGTGATGGCGGCGATGGCCCGGCGGGCCCTCCAGGAGGGCGCCTCGGCGGCCTGGCTCCAGGTGGAGACCGACAACGCCGGCGCGCGCGGCCTGTACGGCGGCATGGGCTTCGCCGCGCACCACGCCTACCACCACTTCCGGGCGGACGCGTGAGCGCCGGCCCGGGGCCGGGCTCCCGCTTCCGCGCCGAGTTCGCCGCGGAGGCCAGGGCCGAACGCCCGGACCTGGCGCGGCTGTGCCTGCTGCTGGCCGCGGAGGCCGACCCCGAGCTGGACGAACGGGGCATGGACGAGGCGGACATCGAGCTGGACCGGCTGGCCGGGATGCTCCCGTACGGGCTGCGCGACCCGCGGGAGTGGGCGGCGGCGGTCGGCGCGCTGCTGGGCGGCCGGGCGGGCTTCCACGGCACCCCCAAGGACTACGAACGGCTGTCCTCCTCGCTCCTGCACGAGGTGCTGCGTCGGCGGCGGGGGCTGCCGATCCTGCTGTCGGTGGTCTGGATGGAGGTGGCCCGGAGGGCCGGTGCGCCGGTCTACGGGCTGGCGCTGCCGGGCCACTTCGTGGTGGGTTTCGGGGACCCGGCGGACCGGGTCCACGCGGACCCGTTCGCGGGCGGGGCCGCGCTGGGCACGGGTCCGGCGGCGCTGGCCGAGTCCGCCCCGCTGGAGCCGGCCCGGACGCTGGACATCGTGCTGCGCGTCCTCAACAACATCCGGGCGTGGGCCGCCGCGCGGCCGGAGCAGTCGGCGGTGGCGCTGTGGGCGGTGGAGCTGTCGCTGCTGCTGCCCGCGCATCCGGCGACGCTGCGGTACGACCGGGCCAGGCTGCTGGTGGACCGGGGGGAGTTCGTGGCGGGGGCGGCGGAACTCGACGCGTACGCGGAGGTGGTGGGGGCGGTGGACTCGGGCGCGGCGGAGCGGATCCGCGCCGAAGCCCGCGCCTCCCGAGCCCTCCTCAACTAGACCCCCGGCCCGGGGCCCGGGCCCGCTGCCGCGTGGGCCGCCGCCGTGTGCGCAACGGCCCGGCCCAGGCCACCGCCGTGTGGGCAGTCGTGCCGCAGGGCGGATGGGGGTCCCCCCAGACTCCGCCCGGGGGGACCCCCGTCCCCCTGCGGAACGACTGCCCACACCGGGGGGCGGCGGGTCAGCTGGGGTTGGTCTCGATGACTCCCGTGCGCTCCGCCTCCGTCTTGCCGCGCAGGGCCTTGCCCAGGACTCCCGCCACGTCCTGCGGCGTGACCGCGGTCTTCTCCCCGTTGCCCCGGGTGATCAGGACGCCGTCGAACACGGACCCGTAGAGCTCCTTCAGCGCCTCCAGGTCGTACTTCTCGACCAGCTTCCCGTCGACCGCCTCCATCCTCAGGATCTTGGGCAGGGACTTGGCCGGGCCGAACGGGATGGACCGGTCGCCCGCCTTGACGGTGACGTTCCCGGACATCGCGGGCTTGGCGAACTCGTTCATCGCCCGGTCCAGTTCGGCCTGGGTGATGGTCGGGGCCTTCTCCGTCACCGGCAGTTCGACGGGCACCGCCTTGCCGGTCTCGACCATGGCGCGGTACGCCTCGGTGACCTTCTCCACGGAGGCGTCCACGTCCAGGGAGGTGCCGGCCTTGCCGGGGACGGCGACGGCCTTGCCCGGTTCGAACTTGATGGTGCCCTCCACCGCGCTGCCCGAGGTGCCGGCCAGCTCCTGGAGGGCGACCTGCAGCTTCTCCTCGTCGACCGGGATGACCGGCGTGGCAGGGCGCTCCTGGCCGAAGAGGGAGCCGATGACGGTGACCGGGTTGTAGTCGCTGCCCGCCGCGTTGCGGACGGTGGTCTGGCTGTCCAGGGACAGGCCGGCCTTCTCCGGCTTGAGCTCGGCCTGCTTGCCGCCGACGGTCACCTGGAGCGGGGCGTTCGCCCGGTTGCCGAACGCGGTCTGCAGCTTGGCCACGGCCTCCTCGCGGGTCCCGCTGATGTCGACGTCGAACACCGTGGTGCCCTTGGGGACCTCGGAGTGGTTGAGCAGCAGCCCGGCGCCGTAGGCCACGCCGATGAGGGCGACGATCGCGCCGCCGGCGAGGGCCAGCTTGTTGCGGCCCTTCTTCGCGGGCTTGGCCGGCTTGGCGTCGGCGGCCGGGGCCGGCCGCGGTGCCGGGGCGGCCTGCTGCGGCGGTACCGGCCGGGGCGCGGGCACGCCGTCCAGGGGGTCGGCGAGGGCGCCGCCGGGCACGCCCGGGCCGGGCGGCATCTCAGGGCCGGGCCAGCGCGGGGCGAGGGCGCGGGTGTCCTCGTCGGTGTGCGGGCCGGTGACCGGCATGGCGCCGAACGCGGGGCCGCCGGTGGGACCGCCGGGGATCTGGGAGCCCGGCGGCGGGGGCGGCAGGGGGTTGCCGTGCGGCGGGGTGGGCGCGCCGCCCTGTGCCGGGCCGGCGGGGGCCGGAGCCGGGGCGGGAGCGGGGGCGCCGATGGCGGGCGCGGGCGGGGCGGGGGCTCCGGTGCGCGGGCCGAGGGCGGGCTCCTCCGCCTGCGCGGCGGCCGGGGCCGGGTTCGGGCGGGGGCCGGGGCCGGGGCCGGCGGCGGGCCCGGGCATGGGAGCCGGGCCGGGGGCCGGGGCCGGGGCCGGGCGGGGGCCGGGGCCGGCGGCGGGCCCGGCCATGGGAGCCGGGGCCGGGCGGGGGCCGGGGCCGGCAGCGGGGGCGGGCGGGCGTCCGGGCGCGCCGACGCCGGGGCCGCCGGGCCGGCCCGGGGCGCCCGCGCCGGGGCCGGGCCCGTACGCGGCGGAGGCCTGCGGGGCCTGCGGGCCGGGCGGGGGGCCCTGCGGGGTCGGGCGGGTGGGCAGACCGGGGCGGGCCCCCGCGGGGGCCGGGGGCGGGGGCGCGGCGGGGGCCGGGGCCGGCGCGGGCGCCCGCCCCCCCCCCGGGGCGGCCGGGCCGGGCCCCGGGGCCGCCGGGCCCGGGGCCGGGGCGGCCCGGCC
>NZ_JBIBBM010000004.1:376483-378884 GCF_042900645.1 Streptomyces sp. NPDC012888
GGGGGGGGGGGGGGGGGGGGGGGGGGGGGGGGGGGGGGGCCCGGGGGGGGGGGGGGGGCCCGGCCCCGCGACCGGGGGCGGCCGGGCCGGGACCGGGAGCGGCCGGGCCGGGGCCGGGAGCGGCCGGGCCGGGGCCGGGCGCGGCGGACTGCGGGGACCGGCGGGGGGCGAACCAGTTGCTGGTGCTCTCCGCTTCGGCCGGCGCGGCCGACCGCGCGGGGGCGGGCGCGGGCGCCTCGGCCGCGGCGGGCGCGGGCAGCTCGGGCCGCGCGGGGTCGGCCTCCGACTCGCCGACCGGCTTGCGCACGACCACCGGCGGGATGGGCCGGGACCCCGGGATGTTGATGCGGATCCGGGTGGTCAGCGTGGTCTCGGTCTTCGGCTCGGAGTCGGCGGAGTCGCCGGCGGGCGTGGACGGCTTGGAAGTCACAGTGTTCCCCTCCGGAGGGTTCGCCTTGCCGGTCGTTCCGGCCGTCGGATTCTGGCTCGATCCGTACGGCGGCGTACCCGACGGGTAGGCGGCGCCTCCAAGCCCCTTGGGCCCGGAGGACGAACTGTCAGTTTCACGGCTCAAGGCAGGTTCTCCCGGTTGGCTCCGCCGCCCGTCATACCGTGCGCGGGCAGCTCGGCGGCCCGTCCACCATACTGGCCGCGGCCGGGAGGCGGTCGGGGGACGGCCGCGGGCCGGTCCGCCGCGCGGTCGCGGGGCGGGGCGCACCGGGGCATTTCACAACGCCCGGGCGGCTCCCCCTCGGTGCGGCGGACGGCACGTCACCGGCGGGGGCGCGCGGCCGAAACCGGTCGGTCCGCCGGCGGGTCCACCGGTCCGCGCATCGTGGCACACATCACAGCGAGTGCCATACCGCCAAGAAAATAGGCATACATGCCGATTCCGGCCACTCCGACGAGGCGGTCGCCCTCGGGTCGCGGGATGCTCAGCACCACGTACGAGAGGAACCAGCCGGCGGTCGCGACGCCGACCCCGAGCCCGGTCCCGGTGACCAGCCGGCCCGCCAGGAACAGGCCGGACAGGGCGAGCAGGGCGAGCAGCAGACCGGCCGGCAGCCAGAGGTCCACCACGAGCCAGCCGGCGGCGCCGGTGAGCAGGCCGGCCACGAGCAGGCCGAGCAGTGCGGCGATCCGGGCGGGGGTGAGCGTGCCGGTCACGCCTGCGCTCCTTCGGTGGCGATCCCGGCGAAGAGGTCGTCCTCGCGCTCGCCCTCGGGGGCGCCGGGGGTGCCGGAGACCAACTCGTAGTACTCGCGCGTGAGGAGCGGCTGGGCGAGGTCGTTGGAGAGCGCGAAGAAGCCTCCGTCGACGGCGATCTGGGTGGCGTGGGCGCGCATGGCGGCGGCCTTGGCCGCCTCGTAGGCCCCGGTGCCGCTGTCGTCCCGGATCTCGGTGGTGATGCGGGCGTCGTCGACCACGCCGGGCACGTCGCCGGGTTCGGCGATGCCGGGGAAGGGGGTGCCGGCGGCACGGAGCTTGGCGAAGCCCTCCTCGACCACCGAGCGGGGTACGCGGTTCCAGTACACCTTGGCGATCCGGTGCGGCTCGCCGAGGTCGCGGCGGTAGGCGGGTTCGGCGGCCAGTTCGGTGGCGCGCATGGCGACCCGGTGTGCCTGGATGTGGTCGGGGTGCCCGTAGCCGCCGTCGGGGTCGTAGGTGACCAGCACCTGGGGCCGGAGGGAACGGATGACCTCGACCAGGTGGGCGGCGGCCTCGTCGGTGTCGGCGGCCCAGAAGGCGCCGGGGCGCCGGTTCTGGTCCAGGCCCATCATCCCGGAGTCGCGGAACCGGCCCGGCCCGCCGAGGAAGCGGTGGTCGGTCACGCCGAGCTCGGCCATGGCGGCGGCGAGCTCGCCGACCCGGTGGGCGCCCAGGGTGTCGTCCTGGTCGGCCGTCAGGTGGGCGAGCCCGGAGGGGATGACCTCGCCCTCCTCGCCCAGGGTGCAGGTGACCAGGGCGACGTGGGCGCCCTCGGCCGCGTACCTGGCCATGGTGACGCCGTTGTTGATCGACTCGTCGTCGGGGTGCGCGTGCACGAGGAGCAGACGACGGGCAGGAAGACCGTTCATAGGGGTCAGCCTACGAGGAGCGGGCGGCTCACAACTTGAGGCTGCTGATCATCCCCGCCACATTCGTGGTCAGCGCGTTCAGAGTGTCCTGCAGCGAGGAAGAGGCGAGGTAGAAACCGAGCAGCACGCACACGACGGCGTGCCCGGTCTTGAGCCCCGCCTTGCGGATCAGCAGGAAGACAATGATCGCCAGCAGCACCACGGCAGAGATCGAGAGTGCCACGGCGTTCCACCTCCACGTCGGACGGGGACATCGATGCGCGCGGACGCGCACACGACGGAGTCATACCCACCGTGCGCTACGGATCATAACTATCCGTCTC
>NZ_JBIBBM010000004.1:378981-422160 GCF_042900645.1 Streptomyces sp. NPDC012888
CGTTCCACCTCCACGTCGGACGGGGACATCGATGCGCGCGGACGCGCACACGACGGAGTCATACCCACCGTGCGCTACGGATCATAACTATCCGTCCCTGCGCATCGATTGAATTCCGGCAGCACGCGGGGCGCATGCCGCGCACGGCTGGTTGCACGGCTGCGCCGGCCGGGGCGTTCACGCCCTCCCCGGCCGGCCACGGCACCCGCACGGACCGTACGCCTTCCGGGCCCTGCGCAGCAGACCTCGCCCCCGATACGGTCAAGTCGCCCGTACGTTGACGAAGTTGGCCGGAAACCGACGCAGGGTGCTCCGGCTACGGGGTACGGGGCGGCGGAGCGGACGGAGGCGCCGAACCCGCCCGGCGGCCGAAACCTGCCGCACGTAAAGATGAGGTAAAGGTTTCCTGTGAGCCTACCGCGCTCCCACGGGCGCGGAGCGCAGGCGTCACGGGCGGGTCGGCACACGGGCGACGGGTAACTCGACCCGGGTCAGGCCCGGTTGTAGGCGAACGCTTGGCATGACCGGCTCAACAATGCCGGTCTCCGCTCCGCCCACCGGCAGGGCGGAGCGGCTGCGAGCGTCCGTCCGGTCCTTGACCTCGCGGACGACACTCCGTTTGATTCGCACGATTGTTGACCTTTTCTCTGTTCCTGTGGGGGGAGCCGCGGTGGAGCATCCACCGGGCCTTTGGCCTGCTCAAAAACGGCGGCGCGCACGCGCCGCATCCCGTCTGACCGTGTTCGGCCTGGTGGCCGGCGTGGCGTTCACCGGCTGGCTGCCGCCCGGCGCCGCCACGGCCGCGCCCGCGGCCCCGTCCGCTCCGTCCGCCCCGACGGCCGGCGGCGGCACCGCCGGGCAACAGGAGACCCCCGAGTCCCTGGCCCTGGCCGAGGCGAAGAAGTCCGGCAAGGACGTGCCCGTCGCCGCCATGCGGCGCGAGGCCGGCGACGTCGTCGCCAAGCCGGACGGCTCGCTCGTCGCGACCGTCTACACCAAGCCCGTCCGCACCCTGAAGAACGGTGCGTGGCAGGACATCGACACCTCGCTGCGCAAGGCCGGCGACGGCAGTGTGGCGCCCCGGGCGACCCTGCCCGACCTGGCCTTCTCCGGCGGCGGCGACCAGCCCCTGGTGCGGATGGGGCAGGCGGGCAAGGAGGTGCGGCTGAGCTGGCCGAAGCCGCTGCCGGCGCCCGTACTCGACGGCGACACCGCCGAGTACCGCTCGATCCTGCCGGACGTCGACCTCCGCCTGACCGCCACCGAGACGGGGTTCACCCAGCTCATCGTGGTCAAGACCCCGGCCGCGGCGAAGAACCCGGCGCTGGACCGGCTCAAGCTGGGCCTGTCCGCCCCGGGCCTGACCACCCGGCAGAACGGCGACGGCTCCCTGAAGCTGACGGACGCCTCCGGCGGCACGGTCTTCGAGGCCCCGAAGCCGGTCATGTTCGACTCCTCCCCCGGTCTCGCCGACGGCGGTGTCATCCCCTCCGCGGTCCCGGACACCGCGCCCGCGGCGAGCGTCGCCAAGGCCGGCGCCCTCCGCGCGGCCCCCGCCGGGGAGCAGCGTCCCGCGTCCGCCCACGCGGCGCCGGTCGGGGTGTCGGTGCCCGCCGACCAGAAGAGCCTCGTCCTCACCCCGGACCAGGCCCTGCTCGACTCGCCGGACACCGTCTTCCCGGTGCTGATCGACCCGAACCTGCAGACGCCGCGCGCCAACGGCTGGGCGGGCATCTCCCGGTACTGGGAGAACAACGCCTACTACAAGTTCACCGGCGACTTCGGCACCGGCCTGTGCATCGCCTCCGGTTGCGCCTCCAACGACGTCAAGCGCGTCCTCTACGCCTTCCCGGTCAAGGGCTGGGGCTTCGTCGGCAAGCGGATCCTGGACGCCAAGCTGAACGTGTGGGAGACCCACGCCTTCAGCTGCACCAAGAAGCCGCTCCAGCTGTACGCGACCAGCCGCATCGGCACCGGCACCACCTGGAAGAACTCCAGCTCCAGCTCGTTCTGGACGCAGCACCTGCAGACCATCAACGCCGCCCGCGGATGGAACGGCTGCGCCGCCGGCTACGTCGAGTTCGGCGGCAGCTCCTCCAAGGCCCTCCGGGACAAGGTGCAGCAGGCCGCCAACGGCGACTGGGTGGACCTGACCCTCGGCCTGAAGGCCGAGAACGAGTCCGACGGGTACGCCTGGAAGCGCTTCAACAGCAACGCCGGCCTCCAGGTCACCTACAACCTGCCGCCCCGGCAGGCCCCGATGAGCGCCCTGTCGATGTCCCCGGGCTCGGTGTGCTCCAGCACTCCGCTGGTCATCACCAAGCACCCGCAGATCACCGCGAAGGTCTCCGACCCGGACAACGAGCCCCTCGGCGTCCAGTTCGCGGTGGCCTGGGACAACGGCGACGGCACCGGCATGTCCGGCAAGTGGTACTCCACCGGCGCGCTCGGCACCGCTCCCCCGTCCACCACGTTCAAGGCCTCCGGGTCGCCCTTCTCCGTGACCCTGCCCACCAGCGTCCCCAAGGACAAGGTGATCAACTGGTCGGTCCGGGGCTGGGACGGTGCCGAATGGGGGCCGTGGAGCTTCGACGGCACCCCGACCGCCTGCTACTTCCAGATCGACACCACCAAGCCGGCCGGCCCGGTGACCACCTCGCCCGACTTCCCCGGCTCCCCGGACGCCCAGGCACCCCACGCCTGGACCGACGGCGTCGGCAAGTACGGCACCTTCACCTTCGACACCACCTCCACGGACGCGGTGAAGTACCAGTACGCCCTGGACCAGCTGCCCTCCGCGGCACGTGAGGTCGCGACCACCGGCGGCGCGTCCCGGACCGTGACGCTGCTGATGGAGAAGGAGGGGCCGCACTTCGTCTCCGTACGGGCGCTGGACGCCGCGGGCAACGCCTCCGAGCCGACCACGTACTACTTCAACGTCCTGCGCGGCCACCCGCAGCGCGCCGCCTGGACCATGGACGACGCCTCCGGCACCTCCGTCGCACCCGACCCGTCGGACCTGCCCGCGACCCTGGTGGCCGGCACGGCCGGCGCCCCCGGCCGCACCGGGACCGCCGTCGAGCTGAGCGGTGCGCGCGCCGCCGACACCACGCCCGTGGAGTACCTCGGGACCGGCAGCGCCGTCCTGGAGACCGACAAGAGCTTCACCGTCTCCGCCTGGGTCAAGCCCTCGACCCTGACCCCGCAGCACCAGGCCGCGGTCAGCCAGGGCGGGGTCCACATGGCCTCCTTCCAGATGGGCATCACGGCCGGCAAGTGGGCCATCAAGGCCTCCAGCGCCGACGCCTCCAGCGGCTACACCTGGTCCACCTCCAGCAGCGAGATCCTGCCGGTGGCGGGCGAGTGGGCCCACCTGACCGGTGTCTACGACGCCCCCGCCAAGCAGCTGAAGCTGTTCGTCAACGGCCAGCAGGCCCCCGCGGCGACGGCCACCCTGTGGAACGCCCGGGGCCCGATGTACTTCGGGCAGATGCGCTGGCGCGACACCTACACCGACCCCTGGTTCGGCGCCCTCGACGAGGTCCGCGCCTACGACCGGGCCCTCGCCCCGGCGGAGGCGGCGAGCCTGGCCGCGGGCGACCCGCTCGCCGGCGGACGCGGCGCGAAGGCCGTCTGGACCCTCGACGAGACCACGGGCACGGCGATGGCCGGACGCCCGGAGACCCCGTCGCTGAGCCTGGTCGGCCCGGCGACCACCGGCACCGCCGGAGTGCAGGGCAAGGCCCTCAGCACCGGCGCGAACGGCTACGCCACGGCCGGCGGACCGGTCGTGGACGGCACCCGCAGCTTCGCGGTGTCGGCCTGGGTCCGCCGGCCGGCCGTGCCGGCCACCGACCACTCCTCGAAGGTCGTGGTCACCCAGGCCGGGGCGCAGCGGTCGGAGTTCTCGCTCTACTACTCCGGCTACTACAGGAAGTGGGTGTTCGGCCGTTACCCGCAGGACGCGGGCAGCCCGGACATCGTCCGCGCGGTGCAGCCGGCCTGCACCGCCGGAAGCACGGTGGGCGGCGTCCCCTGCATCGGGGAGACCGCCAACCAGTGGACCCACCTGGTCGGCGTCTCCGACACGGTGGCCCGCAAGAACCGGCTCTACGTGGACGGGCACCTCGTCGCCGAGGTCGACTACGCGCAGCTCGCGCCGTGGACCACGTCCGGACCGCTGATGATCGGCGCGGGCCGGGACGACGCGACGGTGAACAGCCACTTCGGCGGGGACATCGACGACGTCCGCGTCTTCGACCGGATCGTCACCCAGCCCGAGGTGCGCGAGATGATCAAGCAGCGGCCGCAGCTGGTGGGCCGCTGGAAGATGGACACGGCCGTTTCCGGGAAGAGCCCCGGCGAGCCCTCGGGCACCGCGGACGCGGTCCTCTCCGCGACCGGGGCGGCGATCGTGGCGGAATCCGGGGTCGCCGGCAACGGCACCCTGGGCCTGACCGGCCCGGGCGGCTTCGCGAGCTCGGCGGCCGCGCCGCGGACCAACGAGAGCTTCACCGTCGCGGGCTGGGCCTCGGCCGGTTCACCGACCTCGGACATGACCGTCCTGTCCGTCGCCGGGACCAACCAGTCGGCGGTGTCCGTCGGCTGGCACTACGACAAGACGGTCGACGGGCAGGCCACCGGTTGGTGGGAGGCGAAGGTCACCGGCACCGACGGGGCCACCGCCACCTACACCACGGTGACCCACACCTTCGACCAGAGCCTGTGGATCGGCGACTGGAACCACATCGCCGTGGTCTACGACGGGTTCGACCGCCGGCTGAGCCTGTACGTGAACGGAAACCTGGAGAACCAGGTCTGCGCGGACGACGCCCCCGCGGGGTGCGTGGACCACGTGTCGTACGCGGGCGTGCCCGCCCCGTTCGCCGCCGGCGCCGGCCTCCAGTTCGGCCGTACCCGTGCGGGCGGCGCCTGGACCAAGCCGCTGACCGGTGAGATCGACGACGTCTGGGCCTTCCAGGGCGTCCTCGGACCGGAGCAGATCACCAGGCTGGCCGACCCGGTCGCCGAGCTCGACACGGTCACCGGACCCTAGTCCCCCTCCCACTCCCATCAGCAGTCCGCCCGGGCCCCACGGCCCGGGCGGACTCCGCGAGGTACCCGAAAATGAATGTCTTCCGCCGCCACAGGCGCGGCACAGCACGCGTGGCCATGGTGGTGAGCGGCGCGGTCGCCGCCACACTGCTACAGGCCGTGCCGAGCACTCCCGCTCTCGCCAACTCCAAGGCCCCCGTGGCCCGCTCCCACGAGAAGCCGGTCAAGGGCACCGCGGGCAAGGTCAAGCCCCGCGTCACCAAGGCCCCGCCGGCCGTCCCCAAGCCGAAGGTCACCTGGCCCGCAGCCGACTCCGCGACCGTGCAGGTGGCCGCCCCGGCGGCCGGCAAGGCCGCGGCCGGGGCCGCACCGCGCCGCGCCGGGGACCTGCCCGTGCTGCTGGGCGCCGGGAAGCAGCCGGCCGCCGTTCCGGCGCCGCTCGCCCCGGCCACCGCCCCGCAGCAGGTCAAGGTCGGAGTCCTGGACCGTACGGCCGCCAAGCGGGCGGGCGTCGACGGCGTCCTGCTCACCCTGGGCCGCACCGACACCGCGCCGCAGGCCGCGAACGTCAAGGTCAGCCTCGACTACTCCGGGTTCGCCCGGGCGGCGGGCGGCGGCTTCGGCCAGCGCCTGAACCTGGTCGCCCTGCCCTCCTGCGCGCTGACCACCCCCGGCCTGCCGGAGTGCCGCAAGGCGACCCCGCTGCGCTCGGTCAACGACGCGGAGAAGCAGCGGATCACCGTCGAGGACGTGACCGTGCCGGCCGCCGTGTCGGGGGCCCGGGCCACGTTCTCCTCGGGCGGCGGCGCCATGGTCATGGCCGCCACCACGGCCGCGGCCGGCCCGTCCGGCAGCTTCACGGCGACCCCGCTGGCGGCCTCCGGCCGCTGGAGCGCCGACCTGCACGGCGGTTCGTTCAACTGGAGCTACCCGCTCACCGTGCCCGCGGTCCCCGGCGACCACAAGCCGGAGCTGGGCCTGGCGTACTCGTCGTCCTCCATCGACGGGCGCAGCGCCAACAGCAACAACCAGGCCTCCTGGGCGGGTGACGGCTTCGGCTTCTCCCAGGGCGGGTTCGTCGAGCGGACGTACAAGTCCTGCGGCGACGACGGCGTCAAGGACGGCATCAACACGCCCGGCGACCTGTGCTGGGGCTACGACAACGCCACCATCAGCTTCGCCGGCCACTCCGGCGAGCTGATCCCGGTCTCGGCCGACGAGTGGCGGCTCCAGGGCGACGACAACACCAAGGTCGTCCGGATCCGGGACACCGCGCGCGGCAACGGCGACAACGACGGCGAGTACTTCAAGGCCACCACCACGGACGGCACCCAGTACTACTTCGGCTACAACCGGCTGCCCAACTGGGCGACGGGCAAGCCGGAGACCAAGTCCGTCTTCACGGTGCCGGTGTTCGGCGACGACTCCGGCGAGCCCTGCCACGCCTCGACGTTCGCGGCCTCCTGGTGCCAGCAGGGCTGGCGCTGGAACCTGGACCTGGTCGTCGACACCCAGGGCAACGACATCACCTACTGGTACAAGCAGGAGACCAACTCCTACGGCCGCAACCTGAAGGCCGCGGACGACACCCCGTACGTCCGGGGCGGCTGGCTGGACCACATCGAGTACGGCCAGCAGAAGGCCGACATCCACTCAGACACGGTCAAGCCGATGGCGCGGGTGAACTTCGGAACCGCCGAGCGCTGCCTGGAGACCACGGCGGGCCTCTGCGACCCGGCGAAGATCGACACCAACCGGCAGTACTGGTACGACACGCCGTGGGACATGAACTGCAAGGCGGGCACGGACTGCGACAAGGGCCGGTTCGCCCCCACGTTCTTCACCCGCTACCGGCTGGCCTCGGTCACCACGCAGGTCCTCCAGGGTGACGGCACGTACAAGGACGTCGACCGGTGGGACCTCAAGCACCACTGGGGCACCGCCGACAACGACTACCAGCTGCTGCTGTCCTCCGTGCAGCACACCGGTCTGGCCGGCACCACGGCCCTGTCCGTGCCGAAGACGACCTTCTCGTACGACGCCATGCCCAACCGGCTGGACAAGATCGACGACGGCCGGCTGCCCTTCCACAAGCAGCGCCTGACCTCCATCGCCGACGAGTTCGGCGGCCAGATCGACGCCAACTACTCGGCCGCGGCCTGCTCCTGGTCCTCGCTGCCGACGCCGGAGGACAACAAGTCCCGGTGCTTCCCGGTGAAGTACCAGCCGGTCCAGGACGGGCCGGTCACCAACGAGTGGTTCAACAAGTACGTGGTCGAGTCGGTCCTGGCCACGGACCGGACCGGCGGTGCGCCGGACACCATGACCAGGTACACCTACCTCGGCGGTGCCGCCTGGCACTTCGACGACGACGACGGCATGACGCCGGAGAAGCTGAAGACCTGGTCCCAGTGGCGCGGCTACGCCCACACCCGGGTCGAGACCGGTTCCACGCAGCAGTTCACCTCGCAGGAGGACCACTACTTCCTGCGCGGCATGCACGGCGACCGCAGCGACCCGTCCGACAAGACCAAGACCCGCACGGTCGAGGTCGGCGACGGCGAGGGCGGCACGATCACCGACCACGAGGCGTGGCGCGGCTTCGAGTACCGCAAGGAGGAGCGCGACGGGCCGGGCGGCAAGGTCCTGCAGAAGCAGGTCAGCACCCCGTGGAAGAAGGAGACCGCGAAGCGGGTCCGTGCCTGGGGCACCACCACCGCGGACATCACGGGCATCAGCGCCACCCGGCAGTTCGTCTCCCTCGACAAGGGCGCGGGCGTCTCGTGGCGCGAGGTGAAGAAGCGCACCCACGCCTTCGACGAGTACGGCCGCCCCACGGCCGAGGAGGACCTCGGCGACGTCGCCGACCCGGCCGACGACACGTGCACGCGGACGACGTACGCGGACAACACGTCGGCGTGGATCCTGACGGGCGTCGTCCGTACGGAGAAGGTGGTGGGCGACTGCTCGAAGACCGTCGACCGCGTCACCCGCGCCGACGGCACGTCCAACGTCCTGGAGGACGTCCGGACCCGGTACGACGGACAGGCGTCCGGCGCGGCCCCCGCCAAGGGGCTGCCCACGATGACCAGCTTCCTCAAGTCGCGTTCGGCCACGCAGGCGGTGTACCTCGACAACACCAAGACGTACGACGTGTACGGCCGCGAGCTGACCAGCACGGGCCTGGTGTCCACCAGCGTGTTCAACCCGGCCAACGAGTCGGCGGCGCCGACGACGACCGCGCACCCGCAGGCCCAGACCACGACGAACGTCTTCACCCCGGCCACCGGCCGGCCGACCAGCCTGAAGGCCACCACCCCGCCCGCGAAGACGGGAGTGGCGACGAGCGCGCAGACCGTCACGACGACGTACGACTCGCTGCGTACGAACCCGGTCTCCATCACGGACACCACCGGCCGCAAGACCGAGATCGAGTACGACGCCCTCGGTCGCACTCGCAAGGTGTGGCAGCCCAACCGTTCCAAGGCGAGCGGCCAGACGCCGAACCTCGAGTACCGGTACCACATCGCCGAGGGTGCGATCAGTGCGGTCGAGACGCTGGGTCTGCGCAACGACGGCTCCCAGGAGTCCCGCTTCGCCCTGTACGACGGTTTCGCCCGCGCCCGGCAGACCCAGGCACCCGGCCCCGACGGCGGGATGATCCTGACGGACTCCTTCTACGACGCGATGGGTCAGGTCGTCCTGGAGTACGCCCCGTACTACGCGGCGAAGGCGCCCTCCACCACGCTGTTCAAGGTCGATGACGCGACGGGCGTCGAGACGCAGACCGCGAAGGAGTACGACAGCCTCAACCGGCCGGTGAAGACCACCTTGCTCAAGGGCAACGGCGTCGGCACCCCCCTTTCCGTCACCACCACCGAGTACGGCGGTGACCGCGTCACGGTCACCCCACCGCTGGGCGGCACGCCGACCACCACGATCAGCAACGCGGCCGGCAAGCCGGTGGAGACCCGCGAGTACAAGGCGGCGGCGCCGACCGGCGCGTACGACACCACCACGCGCAAGTACGACGCGCTGGGCAACCTCGTCCGGCTGACCGACTCCGGCGGCAGCGTCTGGACCTGGAACTACGACCAGCTCGGCCGCCAGATCAAGGCCGTGGACCCGGACTCCGGCACCACGGACACCAAGTACGACGACCGCAGCCAGAAGACCAGCACGACGAACGGCAACCGCAAGACCGTCGCGTACGTGTACGACAACCTGGGCCGCGAGCTGGAGAGCCGTGAGGGCTCGGCCTCCGGGCCGTTGCTCACGTCGAAGACCTACGACCCCACGGGTGCCCAGGGCCAGCTGGCGACCAGCACGCGCCACCACACCGTGGGCGGCACCACGTACGAGTACAAGACGACCTACGCGAACTACGACGCTCTGCTGCGACCCGGCCGGACCACCGTCACCGTGCCTTCCGTGCCGGGCCAGGAAGCCCTGGCGGGCTCCTACGTCACGGGCGGCACGTTCAACCTGGACGGCACCCAGAAGAGCGTCAGCCTGCCGGCGGGGGGCAGCCTCGCCGCCGAGACGCTCGCCTTCACGTACGACGCGCTGCACCGGCCCACGGCCATCAGCAGCAACCTCGGCACCTACCTGGCCAACCAGACGTACACGCTGACCGGCAAGCCGCTGCAGTCCACGCTCAAGGCCAACGGCCAGGACACCTGGATCACCGACGGCTACGAGTACGGGACGCAGCGTCTGGCGACCCGCCGCACCGACCAGTACGGCATCGCGCAGGCCGCCTCCGCCCTGAGCTACACGTACGACCAGCTCGGCAACGTCAAGTCCATCTCCGACGTCTCCCGCGCCGGCACGGAGACGCAGTGCTTCCAGCACGACTACCTGGCGCGGGTGACGCAGGAGTTCACCTCCAGGACCACCGCGTGCCCGGCGCAGCCCACGGCCTCCGACATCGGCGGCCCGGCCCCGTACTGGAACAGCTACACCTACCACCAGGACGGCACCCGGAACACGGAGACCCGGCACGACCTCTCCGGTGACGCCGCCAAGAACGCGGTCCGCACCTACCAGTACCCGGCGGAGGGCGCGCCCCGCCCGCACTCCCTGCTCGGTACCAGCACCCAGACGGGCACCGGCACGCCGGTCACCCAGAGCTACGGCTACGACGACTCGGGCAACACCACGACCCGCAGCCTCAAGCCCGCACCCGGGTCGACCAGCGAGCAGTCCCTGATCTGGAACTCGGAGGGCAAGCTCAGCAAGCTCCAGGACACCGTCACCACGACGGCGGGCGGTACCTCGACGAAGACCGCCGAGTACGTGTACGCGCCGGACGGCACGCGGCTGATCGCGCACGAGACCGACAACGCCGACCCGAACGCGACCCGGACCACGCTGTACCTGGGAGCGATGGAGCTGGTGCTCCGCAAGGGCGCGGCGAAGCCGACGGCCACCCGGTACTACGCGCTCGGCAGCGCCAACGCCGTGCGCGAGGACAACGGTGACCTGTCCTTCCAGGTCAGCGACCACCACAACACGGGCACCCTGTCGGTCGACGCGGCCACCGGGGCGGTCGAGCACCGGCGGATGACGCCCTTCGGCGCGCCGCGCGGCACGCAGCCCACGCAGTGGGCGGGCACGAAGGGCTTCGTCGGCGGCACCATCGACGCCACCGGCCTGACCCACATCGGTGCCCGCGAGTACGACCCGAGCACGGGCCGCTTCGTCAGTGTGGACCCGCTGCTGGAGCCGAACCGCCCGCAGACGCTCAACGGCTACGTGTACGCCGCGAACAACCCGGCGACGCTGAGCGACCCGAGCGGCGCGTCCATCGTGGACTGGCTGCTGGACTACTTGTTCAGCGGTGGTGGCGGCATCTTCGGCGCCATCAAGCGGGGCGTGAAGCTCTACAAGGAGCTCAAGTCGGGCCGCTCCCACATCGCGGTCACTCCGGGCAAGCAGACCTGCCACTACGCGATGGGCATGAACCAGTGCTCGTCCGGCAAGCCGCAGTACAAGCTTGTTTCCGGGCCCGCCGCTCCGGTGAAGGTGAAGGAGCAGCAGAAGGCCTACAACGGCGGCGGATACAACGGCGGATACCCCGCCTGTCCTGACTGCATCAAGGAACAGGGCAATCCCGCGGTCATGAAGGAGATCGCCAAGGCCGCCTGCTCGTGGATCCCGATCTTCGGATTGGGCTGCGACATGCGTGACATGAGGGAGGCGTCCGAGAACGACGACAAGTTCGGTATTGCGGCAGGCTTCCTCGGGATCCTTCCGCTCGGTGACTTCCTCAAGCTGCCCAAGCAGCTCGACAAGATAGCCGACGCCGGGAAGATCGCCTGCAAGTGCTTCCTGGCCGGCACCAAGGTGCTGATGGCCGACGGGGCCACGAAGAACATCGAGGACGTCCAGGTCGGCGACACCGTCCTGGCGACCGACCCCGCCACTGGCGAGACCAGCGCTCAGAAGGTCACCCGCCTCATCGAGACCGAGGACGACAAGCACTTCAACGAACTGTCGATCGCCACGTCCTCGGGCCTGGAGAAGCTGACGGCCACCCACGAGCATCCGTTCTGGTCGCCGTCGGAGAACGACTGGGTCGACGCGTCCAAGCTGACGGCGGGCATGACCCTTCGGACGGCCGCCGACGACACCGTCGTGGTGACCGGCAACCGGGCGTACACGCAGCACGCGAAGACGTACAACCTCACCGTCGACGTCCTCCACTCCTACTATGTGCTGGCAGGAGACTCCGCGGTCCTCGTTCACAACTCGAACGGGGAACTCACCCCTGAGGAGCGGAAGTCGATCCAGTCCTACGAGAAGCTCATCGAGGAACACGAGGCGAAGCTCAAGGCCTACATCGAAAACCCGGACGCATACGACAACAAGGGAATCCTGAAGAACGCGCCCAGCGAGGAAGTGCGGCAGCGCATCATCAACGGCCGGGTCAAGCACCTGAAGAAGGAAATCCAGACCTTCCACGAGAACATCGACAAGATCACCGGAGGTTGTCGCAAATGACGGAGGTTTCGGTCGACCGGCTTCGTGCTGTCTTCGACCTTCTCCTGGACCACGTGGCACCCTCACCCGCGGCGAGCATCACCGTCGAAAGGGAAGCCTTCTGGTCGATTCCCGCCGACGCGGCGTACGACGTCTATGGTGAACCCGGCGACCTGACCATCGGCATGGTGTCGGAATCCTGGGCACAGCTGGAACGGATGGTCGAGGACCCCGAACGGGTCGTCGGACACGGTTTCGTCTGGCTCGCCGAGGTACTCCGTGCGATCGGTGACGGCAGCAGCGGCTGACAAGGCATGAAGGCGCCCGGAGCCCCGTAAGGCATCCGAACCGCCTGCGGCGGTGGCCCCCCGACGGATCCCGTCGGGGGGCCACTGCGTTCAGCGGGCCTTCCCGCCCGGCGGGGACGCGGTCGGCGGCGGCCCCGGCGGTGGCTGGAGTTCGCCCTCGGGCGGGACCACCTGTTTCTCCGCCGCGAAGTGGCACGCTGACGGGTGGGCCGTCGGGCCCGTGTTCAGGCGGAAGGCTTCGGGGACGGCCAGGAGGGGGACCTCGGTCGCGCAGCGGGGCTGCGCCTTCCAGCAGCGGGTGCGGAAGCGGCAGCCGGACGGGGGGTTGGCCGGGGAGGGGACGTCGCCGGTGAGGATGATCCGGTCGCGGTGGGCCCGGGCGGCCGGGTCGGGGACCGGGACGGCCGAGAGCAGGGCCTGGGTGTACGGGTGGGTGGGGTGCTCGTAGATCTGCGCGTCGGTGCCCAGCTCGACGATCCGGCCCAGGTACATGACGGCGACCCGGTCGGAGATGTGCCGGACGATCGACAGGTCGTGCGCGATGAACACGTACGACAGGTCGAACTCGGCCTGGAGGCGTTCCAGCAGGTTGACCACCTGGGCCTGGACGGACACGTCCAGGGCGGAGACCGGCTCGTCCGCGACGATGACCTCCGGCCGCAGGGCGAGGCCGCGGGCGATGCCGATGCGCTGGCGCTGGCCGCCGGAGAACTGGTGCGGGTACCGGTTGACGTACTCCGGGTTGAGGCCGACCACGTCCAGGAGTTCCTGGACCCGGCGGCGGCGGTCGCCCTTGGGGGCGGCCTCCGGGTGGATCTCGTACGGTTCGCCGATGATGTCGCCGACCGTCATCCGCGGGTTCAGCGAGGTGTACGGGTCCTGGAACACCATCTGGATGTTGCGGCGGACGGCCTTCAGGGCCCTGCCGGACAGCCGGGTGATGTCCTCGCCCTTGTACTTCAGGGAGCCGGCGGTCGGGCGTTCCAGGCTGACCAGCAGCTTGGCGACCGTGGACTTGCCGCAGCCGGACTCGCCGACGATGCCGAGGGTCTCGCCGGCGCCGAGGGTGAAGGAGACCCCGTCGACCGCCCTGACCGCGCCGACCTGCTTCCTGAAGAGGATGCCCTGGGTGAGCGGGTAGTGCTTGACCAGGTCGGTGACCTCCAGGATCGCCTCAGGCATGGAGGCACTCCTTCCAGAAGTGGCAGGCGCTCGCCCGGGGCGCCGCGGACCCGGTCACCGGGTACAGCGGCGGCACGTCCGAGCGGCAGACCTCGCGCGCCATCGGGCACCGGGGGTGGAAGGCGCAGCCGGGCGGGATGGCCAGCAGGTTGGGCGGCAGGCCCTTGATGGCGTACAGCTCCTGGCCCTTCTGGTCCAGGCGCGGGATGGAGTCGAGCAGGCCGCGGGTGTAGGGGTGGGCGGGGGCCTGGTAGATGGGGTGGACGGGGGCGTGTTCGACGATCCGGCCGGCGTACATCACCGCGATCCTGTCGGCGACGTCCGCGACCACACCGAGGTCGTGGGTGATGAGGATCAGGCCCATGTTCATCTCGCGCTGGAGTTCCGCGAGGAGGTCCATTACCTGGGCCTGGACGGTGACGTCGAGGGCGGTGGTCGGCTCGTCGGCGATGATCAGGGACGGTTCCAGGGCCAGCGCCATGGCGATCATGATGCGCTGGCGCATGCCGCCGGAGAACTGGTGCGGGTAGTCCCCGACCCGTTCGCGGGCCGCCGGGATCCTGACCCGGTCCATGAGTTCCACGGCCTTGCCGCGGGCGTCCTTGCGGGACATGCCCCGGTGCACCTCGTACATCTCGCCCAGCTGGCTGCCCACGCTGACGACGGGGTTGAGGGAGGACAGGGCGTCCTGGAAGATCATCGCCATCCCGGCGCCGCGGATCCGCCGCCGTTCGTCCTCCTTCATCCCCAGCAGGTCCCGGCCCTTGAAGAGGATCTCGCCGCCGGTGATCCGGCCCGGGGGCGCGTCCAGGATGCCCATGACGGCCTGGGCGGTGACCGACTTCCCGGAGCCGGACTCGCCGAGGACGGCGAGGGTCTCGCCGGCGTCCACCGCGTACGACACGCCGTTGACGGCCTTGGCGATCCCGTCGCGGGTCCTGAACTCCACGTGCAGGTCGCGGACTTCGAGCAGCATCGGTTCCCGTTTCCTCAGCGCAGCTTGGGGTCGAGGGCGTCGCGGACGGCGTCGCCGAGCATGATGAACGCGAGCACGGTGACGCTGAGCGCCCCCGCCGGCCAGAGCAGCATGTGCGGGGCGTTGCGGATCTGTGGGGCCGCGTTGGAGATGTCGATGCCCCAGGAGACGGTGGGCGGGCGCAGGCCCACGCCGAGGAAGGACAGGGTGGCCTCCAGGGCGATGTACGTGCCGAGGGCGATGGTGGCGACGACGATCACCGGGGCGACCGCGTTGGGGGCGACGTGGCGCAGCAGTGTCCGGGCGTGGCCGGCGCCGAGGGCGCGGGCGGCCTGGACGTAGTCGTTCTGCTTGGCGGTGATGACGGAGCCCCGGGCGATGCGGGCGACCTGCGGCCAGCCGAGCAGCACGATGAAGCCGACGACGGGCCAGACGGTGGTGCTGGTGACGACGGAGAGGAAGACCAGGCCGCCGAGGACGACGGGGATGCCGAAGAAGATGTCGGCGGCCCGGGAGAGGGTGGCGTCCCCCCAGCCGCCGAAGAAGCCGGCGAGGCCCCCGAGGAGGGAGCCGAGCAGCGCGGCGCCGAGGGTGGCGCAGATGCCGACGGTGATGGAGGCGCGGGCGCCGTGGACGGTGCGGGTGTAGACGTCGCAGCCCTGGGTGTCGTAGCCGAAGGGGTGACCGGGCTCGGAGCCGGCCTGCGACTTGGACAGGTCGCACTGGAGGGGGTCGCCGCTCGCGATGAGCTGGGGCCAGAGGGAGATGAGGACGAGGAAGAGGATCAGCAGGGCGGAGAGGACGAAGACCGGGTTGCGGCGCAGCTGGTGCCAGGCGTCGGACCACAGGGAGCGGGCCCGTTCGCCGGGGCCGGCGGGCTGTCCGGGGAGGGGCTTCTCCAGGCTTTCCGCCTCTTCGATCGCCAGGTCCATGGGTCCGCCCTGTCCGGTGGGAGCGATGGCTTCCCCGTCGCCCGGCTGGAGCGGGTCGTAGGCCTGCGGGCGCTCGGGCTCAGGCATACCGGATCCTCGGGTCCAGGACCGCGTAGAGCAGGTCGACGAGCAGGTTCGCCAGCAGGAACACGATGACGAGGATGGTCACGAAGCCGACGACGGTGGGCGAGTTGTTGCGGAGGATGCCCTGGTAGAGCTGGTAGCCGACGCCGTGGATGTTGAAGATGCGCTCGGTGACGATGGCGCCGCCCATCAGGGCGCCGATGTCGGTGCCGATGAACGTGACGACGGGGATGAGCGAGTTGCGCAGCAGGTGCCGGGTGACGACGCGGCGGCGCGGCAGGCCCTTGGCGACGGCGGTGCGCACGTAGTCCGCCTTCGCGTTCTCGGCGATGGAGGTGCGGGTCAGCCGGGTGACGTAGGCGAGGGAGACCAGGGCCAGGACGGTTCCGGGCAGCAGGAGTTCGCTGAAGGGGGCGGCGGCGGACACGGTGGGCCGGACCCAGCCCCATTTGACGCCCAGGACGAACTGGAGGAGGTAGCCGGTCACGAAGGTGGGGACGGAGATGACGATGAGGGTGGCGAC
The DNA here is from genome assembly GCF_042900645.1 of Streptomyces sp. NPDC012888. NCBI lineage: Bacteria > Bacillati > Actinomycetota > Actinomycetes > Kitasatosporales > Streptomycetaceae > Streptomyces > Streptomyces sp. NPDC012888. The sequence continues at coordinate 395,026 of NZ_JBIBBM010000004.1, forward strand.
GAGCAGGCCGGTGTCGACGGCCCGGCCCCGGCGCAGGCCGCTGACCACGCCGAGGGTGATCCCGACGAGGATCTCGATGACGATGGCGACGCAGGTCAGGCGCAGGGTGACCGGGAAGGCGGTGGCCATCAGCTCGGTGACGGGCTGGCCGTTGAAGGCGGTGCCGAAGTCGCCCTGGAAGATCTGCCCCATGTAGTGGAGGTACTGCTTCCACAGGGGTTGGTCGAGGTAGAGGTCCTTGCGGATGCGGGCCGCGGTGGCGGGGTCGGGGGCCTTGTCCCCGAACAGCGCCGCCACCGGGTCGCCCAGCGCGTACACCATGAAGAAGATCAGGAACGTGCTGCCGATGAACACGGGGATCATCTGGAGCAGCCGCCGGATCACGTAGCGTCCCATGGGGGCTCCAGGGTCCGGGAGGGGGACGGGCGGGCTCAGCCGACCTTGATCTGGTCGTACACGGGCACGCTGAACTGGTTGAGGGTCACTCCGGAGAGGCGCTCGGCGTAGCCGGCGCTGCCGTTCTGGTACCAGAGCGGGATGGAGGGCATCTGCGTGGCGAGGATCTTCTCCGCGTCCTGGAAGGTGGAGATGGCCTTCGCGGCGTCGGACTCCTCGTTGGCCTGGTCGACGAGCCTGTCGAACTCCGGGTCGCTGAACTTGCCGTAGTTGGAGGAGGCCCCGGTGTAGTACAGGGGCTCCAGGAAGTTCTGGATGAGCGGGTAGTCGCCCTGCCAGCCGGAGCGGAACGGGCCGGTCAGCTTGTACGAGCTCTGCTGGTTGCGGAAGTCGGCGAAGGTGCCGATCGGGTTGACGGTGCACACCGGGCCCTCGCCGAGCGCGTTGTTGACGCTGTTGCAGACGGCGTCCATCCAGGCCCGGTGCGAGCCGGTGTCCACGTTGGAGGTGATGGTCATCTTGCCGCCGGGCAGGCCGCCGCCCTCCTGGATCAGCCGCTTGGCCTCGGCGGGGTCGTACTCGCAGGCGTCGCCGCAGACGGTGGAGCTGAATCCGCCCTTCTCGCCGAGGGCCGGGGAGGTCCAGTCCTTGGCGGGGGTGCGGGTCTCCTGGAAGATCTGCCGGGTGATGGTGTCCCGGTCGATGGCCCGGGAGATGCCCTGGCGGACCTTCTCCATGCCGGGCTTGCCCCACTGCGGGTCGTACAGCGGGAAGGTGAGGGTCTGGATGATGAGGGCCGGCTGGTTGATGTAGCGGTCGCCGAGGTCGTCCTTGACGTTCTTCAGCTGCTGTGCGGGCACGTCGTCGACGAGGTCGAGGTTGCCGGCGAGCAGGTCGGTGTAGGCGGTGTTGTTGTCGGTGTAGACCTTGAGGTCCACGCCGTCGTTCTGGGCCTTGTCGGGGCCCGGGTACTCCGCCCACTTGCGCAGCTGCATGCCGGTGCCCTTGGTGTACGAGGCCACGGTGTAGGGGCCGTTGCCGACGGGCCTGTCGAGCCAGGCCGCGTGGTCGGTGAAGAAGGCCTTGGGCAGCGGGGAGAAGGCCTGGTAGCCGAGGGTCTCGGGCCAGGTGGAGAACTTCGACTTCAGGGCGACGGTGAAGGTCTTCGGGTCCTTGACGACCAGGCCGGACATGGTCTTGGACTTGGGGTCGCCGCTGGACGGGTGGACCTGGTCGTAGCCGACGATGTCGGAGAAGAACGGCGCGTTGTTCTGCTTGTTGCGCACGTCCGCGGCGTAGTTCCAGGCGTCGACGAAGGACTGCGCGGTGACCGGCTCGCCGTTGCTGAACTTCCAGCCGTCCTTGAGGGTGATGGTGAAGTTCTGGCTGTCGGTGGTCTCGATCTTCTCGGCCACCATGTTCTCGGCCTCGCCGGTCCCGGCGTCGTAGCGCACCAGCCCGCGGAAGAGCATGTCGAGGACCTTGCCGCCCTGCACCTCGTTGGTGTTGGCGGGCTCCAGCGGGTTCTGCGGGTCACCCCAGGAGGAACTGACGATCCCGGCGCCGCTTCCGGTGCCGCCGGTGTCGCTCCCGCCGCCGCAGGCCGCCGCCGCGAGGGCGACGGCCACCGCGCATGCGGCGCGTCGGGCGTGGATGGCTCCGCGCATCGAGTGCCTCCTTGGCTCTCCAGAATCGACCGGTAGCCAATGTCACCCCATGCGCGCGGACGAGTACGGGAGGTGCGCCCGATTGCACCCTCGCGTCCCCCGGCTGTCACTCCTGGGGGTGCAACGGGAGCTCCCAGGTGTTCACGGCGAAGTGCATGCGCATGCCGTGCGCCTCGTAGAGGGCCAGCGCGCCGCTGGCGTTGCGGGTGTCGACGCCCAGGCCGAGGGTGTCCCGGCCGCGTGCGGCGTAGGCGGCGAAGCCGTGGCGGAGGAGGTGGCCGCCGATGCCGAGGCCGCGGAGCTCCTTGGCGACGCCGATGTGGCTGATCCAGCCCATCGCGGTGCGGTCGTCGCGGGACACCAGGACGGCGGCGTCCCCGTGGCCGGGGACGGTGGCGATCCAGACGAGGGACCAGTCGAGGTCGCGGGCGCCGTAGTGGTCCAGCCAGGCGTCGAACTCGCGCTCCACGTGGCCGAAGTGCTCGGCGAAGGTCCGCTCGACCAGGGCGTGGGCGCGGCGCCGGTCGGCCTCGTCGGTGCCGCAGTGGCGCAGGGTGAGACCGGGGGCGCCGGGCGGCGGGGAGGGCGGGAGGTCGGCGGCCGGGTCGAGGTCGCGGACCATGGCGTGGTAGCGGCGTACGGTCCGCCAGCCGCGGTCGTCCAGCAGGGCGGTGTCCAGGGTGGGCCGTACGTTGAGCTGGAGCCGGAGGGAGCCGGGCGCGGCGCCGGCCATGGCACGGGCGCGGGTTTCCATCAGGTCCAGCAGGTGGGCGCCGGCGGCCTGGTGGCCGGGCAGTACGTAGTGGTCACAGTCGACGCGGCCGGGTTCGCCGGCGTCCCAGACCAGGCCGTAGGCGACGGGCCGGCCGCCTTCGACGGCGAGCCAGGAGTCGGTGGCGAGGTCGACGTCGGGGTGGTTCAGGTCGGCCTCGACCTCGTGCAGGTCGGTCTCCGGGCGGCCGATCTCGATGGTGTCGACGGCGTTGAGGAGGGCGCAGATGTCGCGGGCGTCGCCGGGGCCGGCAGGTCGGACGGTCAGCATCTGCTCACTCTCGCGGGCGCCGGGTCACTCCCACAACCGAATTCGGGCCGGGGCGGGAAGGGCGGAACGCCACGGCGCCCGGCCCCCTCGCGGGGACCGGGCGCCGTGGGCTCGGGTCGGGCGGCCTTCAGGAGGCGTGGACCACGTCCCGCTCCTCGGCGAAGTGGCAGGCGGTCTCGTGCGCGGCCGGGCTGTCGGAGCCCTTGAAGCGCTCGGGGATCGCCAGCAACGGCTCCTCGGTGGAGCACTTGTCCTGGGCCTTCCAGCAGCGGGTGCGGAAGCGGCAGCCCGTGGGCGGGTTGGCCGGGGACGGTACGTCACCGGTGAGGATGATCCGGTCGCGGGCCTCGCGGGCCTCCGGGTCCGGGACGGGGACCGCCGACAGCAGCGCCTGGGTGTAGGGGTGCGTCGGGTGGTCGTAGATCTGGGCGTCGGTGCCGATCTCGGCCATCTTGCCGAGGTACATCACGCCGACCCGGTCGGAGATGTGCCGGACGATCGACAGGTCGTGCGCGATGAACACGTACGACAGGTTGAACTCGTCCTGCAGGCCCTCCATCAGGTTGATCACCTGCGCCTGGACGGAGACGTCCAGGGCGGAGACGGGCTCGTCGCAGATGATGATCTCCGGGTGGAGCGCCAGGCCGCGGGCGATGCCGATGCGCTGGCGCTGGCCGCCGGAGAACTGGTGCGGGTACCGGTTGATGTACTCCGGGTTGAGGCCGACGACCTCCAGGAGCTCCTGCACCTTGCGGCGCCGGTCGCCCTTCGGGGCCACCTCGGGGTGGATCTCGAAGGGCTCGCCGATGATGTCGCCGACGGTCATCCGCGGGTTCAGCGAGGTGTACGGGTCCTGGAACACCATCTGGATGTTCCGGCGGACGGCCTTGAGGGCCGCGCCGGACAGCTTGGTGATGTCCTCGCCCTTGTAGAAGATCTCGCCGGAGGTCGCGCGCTCCAGGTTCATCAGGAGCTTGGCGACGGTGGACTTGCCACAGCCGGACTCGCCGACGATGCCCAGGGTCTCGCCCTGGTACAGGTCGAAGGAGACGCCGTCGACGGCCTTGACCGCGCCGACCTGCTTCTTGAAGAGGATTCCCTGGGTCAGCGGGAAGTGCTTGACCAGGTTGCGGACCTGGAGGATCGGCTCGCGCTGGGTCAGCTCAGCCATGGATCGTCTCCTTCCAGAAGTGGCACGCGCTGCCGCGGCCGGGCAGTTCGGTGCCGTCCTGCTCGGACACCGGGTGCAGAGCGGGCACCTCGGTGCGGCAGATGTCCTGCGCCTTGGGGCAACGCGGGTTGAACGCGCAGCCACTGGGGATGTTGAGCAGGTTGGGCGGCAGTCCCTTGATCGCGTACAGCTCCTGGCCCTTCTGGTCCAGGCGCGGGATCGAGTCGAGCAGACCCCGGGTGTACGGGTGCGCGGGGCGCTTGTAGATCTCGTGGACCGGGGCGTTCTCGACGATCCGGCCGCCGTACATCACCGCGATCTTGTCCGCGACGTCGGCGACCACACCCAGGTCGTGGGTGATGAGGATCAGGCCCATGTTCATCTCGCGCTGGAGTTCCGCGAGCAGGTCCATGACCTGGGCCTGGACCGTCACGTCGAGGGCCGTGGTGGGCTCGTCGGCGATGATCAGGTCCGGCTCCAGGGCCAGGGCCATGGCGATCATGATGCGCTGGCGCATGCCGCCGGAGAACTGGTGGGGGTAGTCGCCCACGCGCGCCTTGGCGGCGGGGATCTTCACCCGGTCCATCAGTTCCACGGCCTTGGCGAGGGAGTCCTTCTTGGACATGCCCCGGTGGACCCGGAACATCTCGCCGAGCTGGGCTCCCACGGTGTGGACGGGGTTCAGGGAGGACAGGGCGTCCTGGAAGATCATGGCGATCTGCGCGCCACGGACCTTCCGCCGTTCGTCCTCCTTCATCTTCAGCAGGTCCTGGCCCTTGAAGAGGATCTCGCCGGCCGGGATGCGGCCGGGGGGCATGTCGAGGATGCCCATGATCGCCTGCGCGGTGACGGACTTGCCGGAGCCGGACTCGCCGAGGACGGCGAGGGTCTCGCCGGCGTCCACCGAGTACGACACGCCGTTGACGGCCTTGGCGATGCCGTCGCGGGTGTGGAACTCGACGTGGAGGTCCTTGACCTCCAGGAGCGGGGTGCCCTCGGGCGCGGTGCGCGGTGCGGGGACGTTCGGGGTCTTGTCGATGCTGGTCAACGTACGCCCTTCCTCAGCGCAGCTTCGGGTCGAGGGCGTCGCGGACCGCGTCGCCGACCATGATGAAAGCGAGCACGGTGATGCTCAGGGCGGCGGCCGGGAACAGCAGGACGTGCGGGGCCTGCAGGAAGCGGTCCTTGGCGTCGCTGATCATGAGGCCCCAGGAGATCTGCGGGGGCTGGACGCCGATACCGAGGTAGGACAGGGTCGCTTCCGCGCCGATGTACACGCCGAGGCTGATCGCGCCGACGACGATGACCGGGGCCACCGCGTTCGGGAGGATGTGCCGCAGGGTGATCCGCAGGGTGCCCGCGCCGAGGGCCCGGGCGGCGACCACGTAGTCGTTGTTCTTGTTCTGCAGGACCGAGGACCGCATGATGCGGAAGATCTGCGGCCAGCCCAGGGTCGCCATGACGATCGAGACGGTCACGGCGTTGCCCTGACGGCCGGACATGATCAGCATGCCGCCGAGGAGCAGCGGGATGGCGAAGAAGATCTCGGTGACGCGGGACAGGATGGTGTCCGTGAAGCCGCCGACCCAGCCGGCCAGCAGACCGAGCGCACCGCCGACGAAGAGCACCAGGGACGTCGTCAGCACACCGACGATGATCGAGTTGCGGGCGGCGTAGATGGTGCGCGAGTAGATGTCGCAGCCCTGTACGTCGAAGCCGAACCAGTGGGCTCCGCTCGGCGGCTTCAGGGAGTCGTTCAGCTGGCAGACACCGCCCGCGAAGGGGTTGGTGCTCGTGAACAGCCCGGGGACAGCCGAGATCACCAGCATGCACAGGACCAGGAACGCGCCGATCAGGAAGATCGGGTTGCGGCGCAGGTCGTACCACGCGTCGGACCAGAGACTGGCGACGCGCTCCTGCTTCTTGTCCGCCTTCTCGCCCTTGGTGCCGTTGTCGGCGGCGGGGGCGTCGGAGGAGACGGTCCTGGTGTCGGTCATCGAGTCCTCCACCGAAGTTGTGTCACGCATAGCGGATCCTCGGGTCGAGCACGGCGTAGAGCAGGTCCACGATCAGGTTGGCCAGCAGGTAGACGAGGACGAGCAGCGTCACCACGCCCACCAGGGTGATGCCCTGGTCGAGGCGAATGGCCCTGGCGATGAGACCACCGATGCCGTTGATGTTGAAGATGTTCTCGGTGACGACCGCGCCACCCATCAGCGCCCCGAGGTCGGCACCGAGGAAGGTGACGATGGGGATGAGCGCGTTGCGCAGCGCGTGGTTGATGACGACGCGGCGGCGGGGCAGGCCCTTCGCGGTCGCGGTCCGCACGTAGTCCGCGCGCATGGTCTCCATGAGGCTGGTCCGCGTCAGGCGGGTGACGTACGCGAGCGACGTGGAGGCCAGGATGAACGCCGGCAGGATGTAGGCCTGGAGTCCTTCTTCTTCCTTGAAGGAGGGAGAGAAGATGGGGAACTCGACGCCGAGCAGCAGCTGGAGCATGAAACCGGTGACGAAGACCGGGATGGAGATCACCATCAGGGTGGACAGCAGCACCACCTGGTCCAGGAACTTGCCGCGGCGCAGGGCCGACATGATGCCCGCGGTCACGCCGACGAGGGCTTCGATGATGAAGGCCACCACGGCGAGGTTCACGGTGTACGGGAAGGCTTCGACGATCTCGTCGAGGACCTTCCGGCCGTTGAGCGTCTCACCGAAGTTCCCCTGGAACACGCCGGTCAGGTAGTTCCAGTACTGGATGAAGAACGGGTCGTCGAGGTGGTACTTCTCGCGCAGCATGGCGGCGACGAGGGGGTCGGCTTTCTTCTCGCCGGCGAGAGCCTGGATAGGGTCTCCGCCGAGCAGGAAGGTCAGCGCGTAGATCAGGAACGTGGCGCCGAACAGGACAGGGATCGCCTGTATGAGTCGGCGGATGAGGTAGCGGCCCATCAGACCTCCAACAGTTGAACAGGGGGCAGGGGCAGGCGGACGGAAACCTGATTCCGTCCGCCCGCCCCCGGGTCATTTCCCCTTGGTGAAGAAGCGTGTTAGTTGAGCTCGACGTTGACCAGGTCCATACGGCCCTGGGCGTCGACCTCGACGTTCTTCACCGACTTCGAGTAGGCCGAGGAAGACATGTACGTGAAGACCGGGATGTACGGCAGGTCCCGGATGATCACGTCATCGGCCTTCTGGTACAGCTCGATGGCCTTCGCCGGGTCCGTGGCCTTGTCGGCCTGGTCCATCAGCGACTCGAACTCCTCGTTGACGTAGCCGCCGTAGTTGGAGCCGTGGTCGATCGCGACCTTGGAGAAGATCGGGCGCAGGTAGTTCTCCGCGGCCGGGTAGTCCATGGACCACGCCATGCGGAAGCCGCCCTTGTACTTCTTGTCGCCCAGGTCGGTCAGCATGTCACCGAACTTGGCGAACGGCTTGGTGGTGACCTCGACGCCGAGGTTGGCCTTCAGCTGGTTGGCGACGGCCTCGATCCAGTCCTTGTGGCCACCGTCGGCGTTGTAGCCGAGCTCGATCTTGTTGCCCGGGACACCGCCGGCCTGGGTCCACAGCTCCTTGGCCTTGGCCGGGTTGTAGGTGCCGGCCTCGCCCAGGGCGCCCTTGCGGTAACCCGGGATGATGGGGCTGATGAAGTCGTCGGCCGGCTTGCGGGTGCCGTTGAAGATGGACTTGCCGATGGCCTCGCGGTCGATCGACATCGAGATCGCCTTGCGGATCTCGACCTTGCCGAAGGCCTCCGGGTTGGTGGAGAGCGGCAGACCGACGTAACCGACGCCCGACTCCGGCTTGTAGAGGTAGCGGTCGCCGAACTCCTGGGCGACGGTGGCCATCGCGGAGATCGGGAGCTTGTCGGTGATCTGGATGGCGTCGGCGCGCAGGTCGTTGTACGCCGTGTCCAGGTTGTCGTAGATCTTGAAGGTGACGCCTTCGAGCTTCGCCTTCTGGCCGGCGTAGTTCTCGAAGCGCTTGACCTTGATCTGCTTGTTGTGCTCCCAGGCGCCGTCCATCTGGAACGGACCGTTGCCGATCGGGGCCTCGCCGAACTTCTTCGGGTCGGCCTCGAACGCCTTGGGCAGCGGGTAGAAGGCGTTGTAGCCCAGCATGGTCTTGAACTGGGAGAACGGGGCCTTCAGGGTGACGGTGAAGGTCTTCTCGTCGACGACCTTCAGACCCTTGAGCTCGGTGGCCGTGGGCTTCTTGTCCTTGCCCGGGGCCAGCTCGTCGGAGCCCTCGATCTTGGCGTAGAACGGGAGGCCCTCGGCGGCGTTGTCCTGGTTGGCGCCCCAGTTCCACGCGCGGACGAACGACTGCGCGTCCACCTTCTCACCGTTGTGGAAGGTGTAGCCGTCCTTCAGCTTGATGGTCCAGGTCTTCGAGTCCTGGGTCTCGATGGACTCGGCGACGGCCAGCTTCGGCTCGTTGGTCTTGTTGTCGTAGTCGACCAGACCGACGAAGAGGGCGTTCAGAACCTCGGCGCCCTCGGACTCGGCGGTGTTCTGTCCGACCAGGCCGTGCTGGGGCTCACCGAGCTGCACAGTGATGTGCCCGCCGGCCTTGCCGCCCTTGTCGCCGCTGTCCTTGCTGGTGCTGCAGGCCGTGGCGGCCAGAGCCACCGCGACGGCACCCGCGACCCACTTGGCGCTCGTAGCTCCGCGCATGGGTAATTGCCTCCTCAGGAGTCACTGTCGATACATAGCGGGTCCGAGCCGCGCTGACACCCCTGACAGCGAAGCCGGTTCCCCTCGTGTGTGCTCGTGAGTCGACACTCCCCACAGTGCGTGACCCATTGACCCGAGCTCATTGGAGCCATCCTCAGGGACGCCCTGACCGTAAACCACACTTAAGTGGTCTCGTTTTCACAACATCGACCCACCCGAGAAAACCGAAATCCGGACAAAGCGAGCAGAGACAGACACGCCCGAAACGGACGGTTAGCACACCTTCCGGAGTGTGACGACCGGTATCCGGACGCATGAACGCATAAATCCGCTTGACAAAAGCGAACGGCCCCCCTACCACGATCAACCGTGGCAGGGGTGCCGTGAAGCCGCTGTAAACCCGTGCGGGCGTTGGCTACTTGGCAGCCTTGGCGCGCGAGGCGGTGCGCGAACGCTCCTTCTGGTCGAGGACGACCTTGCGGATGCGGACGGCCTCGGGGGTCACCTCGACGCACTCGTCGTCGCGGCAGAACTCCAGGGACTGCTCCAGGGAGAGCTTGCGCGGCGGGACGATCGCCTCGAAGGAGTCGGCCGACGAGGAGCGCATGTTGGTGAGCTTCTTCTCCTTGGTGATGTTCACGTCCATGTCGTCGGAGCGCGAGTTCTCGCCGACGATCATGCCCTCGTACACCTCGGTGCCGGGGTCGGTGAACAGGACGCCGCGCTCCTGCAGGTTGGTCATCGCGAAGGCGGTGACCGCACCGGCCCGGTCGGCGACCAGCGAACCGTTGTTGCGGGTCTGCAGCGCGCCGAACCACGGCTCGTGGCCCTCGTGGATGGAGTGCGCGATGCCGGTGCCGCGGGTCTGGGTCAGGAACTCGGTACGGAAGCCGATCAGACCGCGGGACGGGACGACGAACTCCATGCGGACCCAGCCGGAGCCGTGGTTCGACATGTTGTCCATGCGGCCCTTGCGGACGCCCATGAGCTGGGTGACGGCACCCATGTGCTCCTCGGGCACGTCGATCGTCATGCGCTCGACGGGCTCGTACGTCTTGCCGTCGACCTCCTTGGTGACGACCTGCGGCTTGCCGATGGTCAGCTCGAAGCCCTCGCGGCGCATCTGCTCGACCAGGATGGCCAGCGCGAGCTCGCCGCGGCCCTGGACCTCCCAGGCGTCCGGGCGCTCGGTGTCGAGGACGCGCAGCGAGACGTTACCGATCAGCTCGCGGTCCAGGCGGTCCTTGACCTGGCGGGCGGTGACCTTGCGGTCCTTGACCGCGGACTTGGCGTCCGCGCCCTTGCCGGTGCCGCCGCGGCCGACCAGCGGGGAGGTGTTGGTGCCGATGACCATGGAGATGGCCGGCTCGTCCACCGTGATCAGCGGGAGGGCGACCGGGTTCTCCGGGTCGGCCAGGGTCTCGCCGATCATGATGTCCGGGATACCGGCCACGGCGCAGATGTCACCGGGGCCGGCCACCTCGGCCGGCTTGCGGGTGAGCGCCTCGGTCATCATCAGCTCGGTGATGCGGACGTTGGAGACCGTGCCGTCACGCTTGATCCACGCGACCGTCTGGCCCTTGCGCAGCTCGCCCTGCTCGACGCGGAGCAGCGCGATGCGGCCGAGGAAGTTGTCGGCGTCGAGGTTGGTGACGTGGGCCTGGAGCGGCGCGTCCTCCTCGTACGTCGGGGCCGGGACGTGCTCCAGGATGGTGGAGAAGAACGGCTCCAGGTTCTCGCTGTCGGCGGGGACGGTGCCGTCCTCCGGCTTGGTCAGCGAGGCGATGCCGTCACGGCCGCAGGCGTAGACGATCGGGAACTCGATCTGGTCCTCGTCCGCGTCCAGGTCCAGGAACAGGTCGTAGGTCTCGTTGACGACCTCGTCGATCCGGGAGTCCGGGCGGTCGGTCTTGTTGATGCAGAGGATGACCGGCATCCGGGCCTGGAGCGCCTTGCGGAGCACGAAGCGGGTCTGCGGCAGCGGACCCTCGGAAGCGTCCACCAGGAGGACGACGGCGTCGACCATCGACAGACCGCGCTCGACCTCGCCACCGAAGTCGGCGTGGCCGGGGGTGTCGATGATGTTGATCGTGATCGGGGCCCCGCCGTCCTTGGGGTGGTACTTCACCGCCGTGTTCTTGGCGAGGATCGTGATGCCCTTCTCACGCTCCAGGTCGTTCGAGTCCATCATGCGGTCGTCGAGCTGCTGGTGGGCGGCGAAGGCGCCGGCCTGCTTCAGCATGGCGTCGACGATGGTCGTCTTGCCGTGGTCGACGTGGGCGACGATGGCGACGTTTCGGATGTCGTGGCGCGTGGGCACTGCGGCGCTTCTCCCGGGATCGTGGATGGCGTCACGTACGGCCTGGTACGCGAGCCTGCCGGGCGGGAAACCTGCCACGGCCTTACCCCATGGTACGTCGAGTGGCGGGATCCGCTCGCCGGGGGGCTGTCAAGGGGCCGGACGGCTGAGGTGGGGGTGCGCGTCCGGCGGGGACTTCGAAGGGGCTCCTGCCGGGTCGGCAGGCGGGTCAACGGGTAAGGACGACCTTGCCCGCCGGGGGTCCGGCGGGCAAGGGAATTGAGTCAGTTCTGAGCTAGCGGTCCGGCGGTCGCGGGGAATTTCACCCGGCTTCCACGTGCTCGCTACTTTTTCTTCCCGTTCTTTTCCTTGGCCGGGGCGGGCTTCTTCCAGCCCACGTCCTGGTACCGCGGCGAGCCGAGCCCGAAGGCGCCGGCGTTGACCAGCCCGGGCTTGACCGCGACCAGCTCGGGCCGCTGGAAGAGCGGGATCGACCCGGCGGCCGCCCAGATCCGGGCGTCGGCCTTCCGCATCAGCTCGCGCGCCTCGCCCTCGTCCAGCTCGCCGATCGCCTGGTCGAACAGCTGGTCGATGTGGTCGGTGCCGACCCGGGTGTAGTTCTGCTCCACCAGCAGCGACCCGTCGGCGGCCGGCTCCGGCTTGGCGTAGATCGGCCGGGCGTCGGTGGCGGGGAAGGCGGTCGCGGGCCAGGAGTACAGCGCCAGGTCGTACTGGCCGGAGGCGATGTGGTCCTTGAAGAAGCTCTCGTCGTCGACCTTGGTCAGCTCGGTGTTCACCCCGATCGTCCGCAGCATCTGGGAGATCCGCTCGCCGACCGCCCGCAGCGACTCCGATCCGGGACCGGAGGGCAGCACGAACCGCAGCGTGAGCGGCTTGCCGTCCTTGGCCAGGACGGTGGTGCCGGAGCTCTTGGCGGCCTGCCGGGCCGGCGCCGCCGAGGCCTTCGCCGCACCGGCCGCCGCGTCACCGCCGGCGGCCTCCTCCGCGCCGGAGGCGGCGTCCGCCCCGGTGGCCTCGTTGCGCTTGCCGTCGTCCGCGGCGTCCGCCTGGCCGGGCAGCGGCGCCTCCTCCTGCCCGGCGAGCGGCGCGGGCGCCGGGGCCGGCGCCTGCCCGGCCGGGGCCTGCTGCTGGAGCTCGGCGGCCCCGGAGAAGCCGTCGGCGTCGACGATCTCGCCGTCGGTCAGGTACGGGGGACCTTCCTGCAGCACCTCCTCCACCGGGAGCCCCTCGGTGGTGGCCCCTTCCGGACCCGCCTCGTCACCGGGCCGGGCCACCGCCCGGCCGGCCGCCTTCGGAGCCGGGCCGCCGTTGGCCGCGTCGTCCACGGCCGGGGCCGCCGCGAGGCCCGCCGGTACCGCGGCGAAGCCGAGCGCCGGAGCGTGCGGACGGGCACCCGGCAGGGCGGGCGCGGCCACCCCGGCCAGCGCGAACCGGAGGGCGGGAGCCGCCCGGCCGATCGCGGCGGCCCGGACCTGGCGGCCCGCGGCGGGCTGGTCGGCGTTGCTCCCGTCGTCCTGGCCGACGATGTAGAGGCCGTCGTTGCCGGTGCCCGGGCCCTGCGGCCGCTTCGCGTCGTCCTTCTTCTCCGCCTCGCCGCCGGCCTTCGTGCCGACCGGGGCGGTCGCCTTGCCGGTCCTGCGCCAGCCCGCGTCCGCCAGCAGCGCCTGCGCCGCCTGCATGTCCTGGCCGCCGAGCGCCCCGCTGTTGTCCGCGTAGGCCCGCTGCCCGGCCAGCGCCAGGTGGCTGCCCACCGGCTTGGCCGGCAGCCCCAGCGGCTTGAGCACCAGCTCCGCCAGGGCCTGCCGGTCCAGGGCCCGGGCCACCGCCCGGCGCACCCGCTCGTCGGCCAGCGGGCCCGAGGACCCGTTCAGCGCCAGCTGGGTGTACGCGGGCTCCAGCGACTTGCGCACCGTGAACCGGCGCAGTGCGACCTGCTCCGCGGCGTACCGTTTCACCGACTCGGCCTGCTTGCGGCGGGTCTCCTGCTCCTCCGTGGCCCGCTCCTCGTCCTCCCCGAACGCCAGCGCCCAGGACCGGGTGGCCTGCGCCGGGGTGAGCGTCACCCCCGGCCCGTGGGCCGGGGCGCCCTTGGCCCCGGCATCCCGCTTGGCCAGCGCGATCCGGTCCGCTCCCGCCCGGTCGAGTTCGGCCAGGTCCAGCTTCCCGGCCGCCAGCGCCGAGGGCCGCTCGGCCCTGGGCACCGCCGTGAGCACCAGCGTGTCCAGCTTGGCCACCTGACCCCACCAGCGCGGGTTGCGCGTGAGGGCCGCCGTCCCGGTCTTCTTGTCGATCGCGCCGAGCGCGAACGGCCCGGCCGTCACCTTCAGCGCTCCGCGCGCGCCCTCGTTGAACGCGTCCGGGGTGGCCATCACCTGCTTCGGGTACAGCGGGGAGAACAGCGACTGCCAGTCCGCGTAGGGCTTGGCGAAGGTGACCTTGACCTCCAGGTCGCTCGCCCCGCGTTCGATCTTCTCGATACGGTCGTAGCCGGCGTTGCGGGCCGTCCAGTACGCCGAGTCCTTGCCGTTCAGGGCACGCCACTGGGCCACGAAGTCCGGCGCGCCGATCTCCCGGCCGTCGCTCCACACCGCCTGCTGGTGGAGCTTGTACAGCACCACCTGCTTGGGTTCGCGCGCGACGACCTCGGCCTTCTCCAGGTAGTCCGGGTTGGCCAGGGGCCGGCCGCTGGCGTCCATCGTGAACAGGTGGGGGAGCACCGCCCCGGCGATCCGCGCGGTGGTCTCGTCCGCGTCGGCCTGGAAGGCGTTCAGGGTCTCGGGCAGCGAGTCCACCGCCCACCGCACCACACCCCCGTCCGCCACCTGTTCCCTGGCCGTGGCCGCGATGTCCTGGCCTGCGGTGACCGCGCCGCCCTCCTCGTCCGAGGAACTGCACCCGGCGAGCAGCGGCAGCGCGAGGACGCCCGAGGTCAGGAGCGCCAGCGGTCTGCGCCTTCTCTGGCTCTGGGACATGGGTGGTACCTCCGGGGCGGGCGGGGCGGGCGTACGGATTCGCGTACGTGATCACTTATGGCGGTATATGGAGCTGATCACACTGCTGACGGGACCCACTGAAATCCACCGCCCGCCACAGCCGCCGCAGCAGCCCCGCGCCACGCCGGGAACCCCACCCGTGCGGACCAACAAGGCCTGCGGGACGGGCGCGCGTTCCGCCGGAAGAGGGACGAAAATGAGTACGGGAGGGGCGCACGGATCGCGCCTGCGCGTCCGCAATCCCTGCACGTCCCTTCACAACCGGGGACGTGAGGCGGGACACTCGCAGGCGCACATGAGCGTTGCCACCGCAACCTGCGGAAGTGAGGGCAAGTCATGTCCCTGCAGGACGATTTGACGGACGTACGGCGCAAGCTGAACGATCTGACCCGCTCGGTCGAGCGGCTGGAGCAGGACGTCGCCCGGCAAGCACCGGTCGCCGCCAAGGCGCCGGACACCTCCGGGATGGTCGACATCCCGGACACGCCGTACGACAACGCGCTGTGGACGGACACCGACGACGAGGGCCTGGGCGCCCGCGATCGCCGCGCGCCCTGACCGGCGCCCCGCCCCAGACCGACCACCCCGACCGGACCGAGAGCAACAGACACCCGGACACGCACCCCCATCAGGCCCAGCCCCCGGTACCCGGCGGCTGGGTCTCCTGGGCCACCCCTGACCACTCCACCCGGAGTCACCCTTGGCCACAGGCACCGAACCACCCCAGCAGCTGACCGGCGTCCACGACGCCTCGCGGGCCGCGATCCCGGCCCGCCACCTACGCACCGACCGCTGGTGGCTGGCGCCCGCCGCCACCGCGGCCGGGCTGCTCGCCTTCATCGTCTACTCGACGTGGCGGGCCTTCGCGAACGCCGACTACTACGCGGCCCCGTACGTCTCGCCGTTCTACTCCCCGTGCCTCGCGGAGAACTGCGTCCCGATGAAGGACGGGCCCAACTGGGAGATCGTCGGCAGCTGGTGGGGCCTCTCCCCCGCCCTGCTGATCCTGATCTTCCCGCTCGGCTTCCGGCTGACCTGCTACTACTACCGCAAGGCCTACTACCGGGGCTTCTGGGCCTCGCCCCCGGCCTGCGCGGTCGCCGAGCCGCACGCCAAGTACACCGGCGAGACCCGCTTCCCGCTGATCTTCCAGAACATGCACCGCTACTTCTTCTACGCGGCGGTGCCGGTGGCGGCGATCCTCACCTACGACACCGTGCTGACCTTCCGCGACGCGTCGTACGAGTGGGGCCACATGGGCCTCGGCACGCTGATCTTCCTGGTCAACATCGTGCTGATCTGGGCCTACACGGCCTCGTGCCACTCCTGCCGGCACATCATCGGCGGCCGTCTGCGGCACTTCTCGAAGCATCCGGTGCGCTACCGGCTGTGGGGCTGGGTGGGGAAGCTCAACGCCCGCCACATGCAGCTGGCCTGGGCCTCCCTGATCAGCGTGGCCCTGTGCGACTTCTACGTCTACCTGCTCGCCACCGGCGCCTTCACCGACCCGAGGATCTTCTGACATGGCTCAAGTCGACCGGCAGCAGTGGGACGTGGTCGTGGTCGGCGCGGGCGGCGCCGGGCTGCGCGCCGCGATCGAGGCCCGCGAACGCGGCGCCCGTACGGCCGTGATCTGCAAGTCCCTGTTCGGCAAGGCCCACACGGTGATGGCCGAGGGCGGCATCGCCGCCTCCATGGGCAACGTCAACGAGGGCGACAACTGGCAGGTGCACTTCCGCGACACCATGCGCGGCGGGAAGTTCCTCAACCAGTGGCGGATGGCCGAGCTGCACGCGAAGGAGGCCCCCGACCGGGTCTGGGAACTGGAGACCTGGGGCGCGCTGTTCGACCGTACGCCCGACGGCAGGATCTCCCAGCGCAACTTCGGCGGCCACGAGTACCCGCGGCTCGCGCACGTGGGCGACCGCACCGGCCTGGAGCTGATCCGCACGCTCCAGCAGAAGGTCGTACAGCTCCAGCAGCAGGACTTCGAGGAGACCGGGGACTACGAGTCCCGGCTCAAGGTCTTCCAGGAGTGCACGGTCACCCGCGTCCTGAAGGACGGGGACAGGGTCTCCGGCACCTTCTGCTACGAGCGCGAGTCCGGCCGCTTCTTCGTCCTGGAGGCCCCGGCGGTGGTCCTGGCCACCGGCGGCATCGGCAAGTCCTTCAAGACGACCTCCAACTCGTGGGAGTACACCGGCGACGGCCACGCCCTGGCCCTCCTCGCCGGCGCGCCCCTGCTCAACATGGAGTTCATCCAGTTCCACCCCACCGGCATGGTCTGGCCGCCGTCGGTGAAGGGCATCCTCGTCACCGAGTCGGTCCGCGGCGACGGCGGCGTGCTGCGCAACAGCGACGGCAAGCGGTTCATGTTCGACTACGTCCCGGACGTCTTCAAGGAGAAGTACGCCGAGACGGAGGCCGAGGCCGACCGCTGGTACGAGGACCCGGACAACAACCGGCGCCCGCCCGAGCTGCTCCCCCGGGACGAGGTGGCCCGCGCCATCAACTCCGAGGTGAAGGCTGGCCGCGGCACCCCGCACGGCGGCGTCTACCTGGACGTCTCCACCCGCATGCCGGCCGAGAAGATCAAGCGCCGGCTGCCGTCGATGTACCACCAGTTCAAGGAGCTGGCGGACGTCGACATCACCGCCGAGCCGATGGAGGTCGGCCCGACCTGCCACTACGTGATGGGCGGCATCGCGGTCGACTCCGACACCGCGGCGACCGTGGGCGTGCCCGGCCTGTTCGCGGCCGGTGAGGTGGCCGGCGGCATGCACGGCTCCAACCGCCTCGGCGGCAACTCCCTGTCCGACCTGCTGGTCTTCGGCCGCCGGGCCGGGCTGTACGCGGCCGAGTACGCCTCCGCGCACGAGCGCGCGGCCGTGGACCAGGCCCAGGTGGACGCGGCCGCCGCCGAGGCCCTGGCCCCGTTCCACGCGGACGAGGGCGCGGAGAACCCGTACACCCTGCACCAGGAGCTCCAGCAGACCATGAACGACCTCGTCGGGATCATCCGGCGGGAGGGCGAGATGCAGCAGGCCCTGGGCCGGCTGCGGGCCCTGCGGGTACGGGCCGCCCGGGCCGGCGTGGAGGGCCACCGCCAGTTCAACCCGGGCTGGCACCTGGCCCTGGACCTGCGGAACATGCTGCTGGTCAGCGAGTGCGTGGCCCGGGCGGCGCTGGAACGCACCGAGAGCCGCGGCGGCCACACCCGCGAGGACTGCCCCGCCATGGACCGCGACTGGCGCCCGGTGAACCTGGTCTGCCACCCGGTCTCTCCCGTACCGGCGGACCCGGCGGCCGACCGGATCCGGCTGGTCCGCAGCCACACCGAACCCATCCGCCCCGACCTGCTGGCCCTCTTCGAGAAGGAAGAGCTGGTCAAGTACCTCGCCGAAGAGGAGCTGTACGAGTGACTGCAACCGGTACCGGCTACGAGGCGCGCTTCAGGATCTGGCGCGGCGACGCGGACGGCGGGGAGCTGCGGGACTTCACCGTCGAGGTCCACGAGGGCGAGGTGGTCCTCGACATCGTCCACCGGCTGCAGGCCACGCAGGCGGCCGACCTGGCGGTCCGCTGGAACTGCAAGGCCGGCAAGTGCGGCTCCTGCAGCGCGGAGGTCAACGGGCGGCCGCGGCTGATGTGCATGACCCGGATGTCCACGTTCTCCCGCGAGGAGACGATCACGGTCACGCCGCTCCGGGCCTTCCCGGTGGTGCGGGACCTGGTCACGGACGTGTCCTTCAACTACGCGAAGGCGCGGGAGGTCCCCGCCTTCGTGCCGCCGCAGGGGGTGGCTCCGGGCGAGTACCGGATGCAGCAGGTGGACGTGGACCGCTCGCAGGAGTTCCGGAAGTGCATCGAGTGCTTCCTGTGCCAGGACACCTGTCACGTCGTGCGCGACCACGAGGAGAACAAGCAGGCCTTCGCCGGGCCGCGCTTCCTGATGCGGGTGGCCGAACTCGACATGCACCCGCTGGACGCGGCCGCCGAGTCCGGCCTGGACCGCAAGCGCACCGCCCAGGAGGAGCACGGTCTGGGCTACTGCAACATCACCAAGTGCTGCACGGAGGTCTGCCCGGAGGGCATCAAGATCACCGACAACGCGCTGATCCCGCTCAAGGAGCGCGCCGTGGACCGCAAGTACGACCCACTGGTCTGGCTGGGCTCCAAGATCGGCCGTCGCAGGGGCTGACGGTCCGTCGGGGGGGGTGGCGGTGGCCGCGGCGCCGCCCCCACCCCCTCGCCGTACCGGCCGCCGTAGGGGCGAACCCCGAGCCGGCCCCGGAGCCTTCCGGCGGCGGACCCCGTGACGGACCGGGGTCGGAGCTCGTCGGCGGAGAGGATCCGCCGCGCCGGGACGATCACGAGGATGAGTGCTGTCCGGGAAGCCCCCGGCCTCACCCCTCCTCGACAAGGAAGCCCAGACATGAAGACGCGTACCGCCATCGCGGCCGCCCTGCTCTCCGGCCTCGTCGTCCTGCCCCTCGCCGCACCGGCCTTCGCCGCGCCGGGCGCGCCGGGCGAACGTCCGGTGGCCGCCGCGGCCGCGTACGGCGACCCGGCCACCGGCCCCGACACCGAGGCCCTGGCCAAGGCCCTCGCCGGCGTACCGGACCCGGACGTCTCGGCGGCGCTGATCCGCGTCGGCGGCAAGGGCAGCTGGGTGGGCACGGCCGGCGTGCGGGACCTGAGGAGCGGCGCGCCCGCCCTGGAGAACGCGCGGTTCAGGGCGGGTTCGACCACCAAGCTGGTCACCGCCTCGATCGTCCTCCAGCTCGCCGCCGAGGGCAGGATCGACCTGGACGCGCCGGTCAGCCGGTACATGCCCCGACTGCTGCCCGCCTCGTTCACCGAACCGCCCACGGTGCGGCAGCTGCTGAACTACACCAGCGGTCTCCGGCCGGGCGGGAACCTCGGCGAGAGCCCGGAGGAGATGTACCGCAACCGCTTCCGGACCCTGACCCCGCGGGAGGTCGTCGCCCATTCGGTCGCGCAGGGCCCGGCGCACGCGCCGGGGCGGAAGCAGGTCTACATGAACATCCACTACACCGTCCTCGGCCTGCTGATCGAGGAGGTGACCGGGGACTCCTACGCGCACCAGGCCCAGGTGCGGGTCTTCAAGCCGCTGGGCATGCGGCACTCCGGCTTCCCCGCGGGCGCCGACCCGCGCATCCACGGCCCGCACAACCGCGCCTACGGGGTGGTCGGCGGCCGCACCGTGGACGTGACCGAGTGGAACATGTCGGACCGCTTCGCCGCCGGCGACATGATCTCCACCACCACCGACCTGGAACGGCTCGTGACGGCGCTGTTCTCCGGGCGCCTGGTCCCCGCACCCCAGCTGAAGCAGATGCTGACCGTCCCGGACCTCCCCGGCGCCTCGTACGGCATGGCGCTCCAGCGGATGGAGGTCGACGGGAAGGTGATCTGGGGCAAGACCGGCTCGCGGCCCGGCTACCACACGGTGGTAGCCGCCACCCCCGACCTCTCGCGCACCCTGGTGTACTCGGTCAACGCCAAGAGCGCCCGCGAGGACGGCTTCGCGCTGGTCCAGCGCTTCGGCCTGCCGGCCTTCAACCGCTAGGCCTCCGGGTCGCGGGGGTGCAGAACCGCCCATAACCTGCCAGATGTGACGCCGCCCCTGAGATGCTCCCGCACCGCGGCATCCCTGTACGCCGTCCTCCTGCTGGCCGCGGCGCTGCTCGTGTGCGGCGGGGCGGCCGCCTCACCGGCCCGCGCCGACGACCCCGTCGATCTGTCCGGCCGCGGCCAGGTCACCGACCGCGTCGGCGCCCTCGGGGATCGCAGGGCCGCGGTCGAAACCGCCCTGCAGCGGCTCTACGCCGACCGGCGCGTCCAGCTCTTCGTGGCGTACGTGCGCGACTTCTCCGGCAGGTCCGCGCAGGGCTGGGCCGACGCCACCGCGCAGCGCAACGGGCTGGGGCAGGACGACGTCCTGCTCGCCGTGGGCACCGGCGCCCGCCAGTACGCCTATTCGGCGGACGCCCGCTCCGGGTTCACCGAGGAGCAGCTGGCCGAGGTGGCCCGGACGGCCATCGAGCCCGCCCTGCGCGAGAACGACTGGGCGGGCGCCGCCATAGGCGCCGCCGGCGGATACGCCGCGGTGCTCGCCGGACGGCCCGTGCCCACGCCCGCGATCACCCCCGGACCGGCGGACCCCGGCGGCCCCGCCGCGGGCGGGGGCGGGAGCGGCGCCGGGGACTACGTGCTGCCGGTGGTCGCGGTCGGCGCGGCCGGCGCGCTGGGCGTCTACGCGTACTCCCGCAGCCGGCGCCGCAGGGGGCGGCCGGACGCGGCGGCGGGGCCCCCGGCGGGCTGGGGCGGTCGGAGCGCCGGGCAGCTGCCGCTGCCCGAGCTCGACGCCCGGGCGAAGGAGCTGCTGGTGGAGACCGACGACGCGGTCCGTACCAGTACGGAGGAACTCGGCTTCGCCTCGGCGCAGTTCGGCGACGAGGCGGCGAAGCCGTTCGAGGCTGCCGTGGCGCACGCGCGGGACGAGCTGACGCACGCCTTCCGGCTGCGGCAGCAACTGGACGACGCGTACCCGGAGGACGACGCCACCCGGCGCCGGATGCTGGACGAGATCGTGGCCCGCTGCTCGGAGGCGAACCGCCGGCTGGACGCCGAGTCGGCCGACTTCGACCGGCTGCGCGCCCTGGAGCGGACGGTGCCGCAGGCGCTGGAGACGGTGGAGGCCCACTTCCGGGCGCTGACCGGCCGGGCCGCGACCGCCGCGGCCACGCTGACCGCCCTGCGCCGGCGGTACGCCGATTCGGCGGCGGCACCGGTGGCGTCCAACGCCGGACAGGCCGAGGACCGGCTGCTGTTCGCCTCGGCGAGCCTGGACGGGGCGCGGGAGGCGGTCGCCGCCTCCGACAACGCGCGGGCGGCCGTGCACGTACGGGCGGCCGAGGGAGCGGTGGACCAGGCCGCGACCCTGGTGGACGCGGTAGAGCGGCGGGCGCAGGAGCTGGCGGAGGCGGCGGGTCGGCTCGACCTGGCGCTGACCGAGACCGAGACGGACCTCGCCGACGCACGGGGACTGGTCGACGGCACCTCGGCGGGAATCTCCACGGCGGACCTCCAGGGCCGGATCGGCCGCGCGGAGGCGGTGCTGTCCGCCGTACGGGCGGAGCGGGAGGGCGGCCGGTACGACCCGATCGACGCGCTGCGCCGGGTCGAGGAGGCGGACGCCGCGCTGGACGGGGCACTGGCCGGGGCCCGGGCCCGGGAGACCTCCAACCAGCGCGCCCGGGCCCTGCTCGACCAGGCGCTGCTCGGTGCGCGCAGCTCCATCGGCGCGGCGGCGGACTACGTCACCACGAGCCGGGGAGCGGTGGGCAGTGAGGCCCGAACCCGGCTGGCGGAGGCCCAGCGGCACCTGGCGCGGTCTTCGGAGCTGGCCGGTGCGGATCCGGCGAGCGCGCTGGCGGAGGCGCAGCGCGCGGACGCGCTGGCCCGGGAGGCGCAGCGGCTGGCCGAGCAGGACGTACGGGCGTTCGAGAACCCGTACGCGGGACGGCGGGGCGGGAGTGGCGGCATGGGCGGCGCGGTGCTCGGCGGGATCATCCTCGGCGAGATCCTGCGCGGCGCGGGCGGCAGTGGCTCCGGCGGTTTCGGGGGCTTCGGGGGTACGGGCGGTTTCGGGGGTTCCGGGGGCTTCGGCGGCGGCCGCGGTCCCGGCCCGGGCTCGTACGGGGGCGGCGGCACCCGGGGCCGCATGGGCGGCGGCGGCCGCTTCTGATCACCGACAAGGAGCAGAGCGCATGAGCAAGCAGAGCATCCTCGGGCGGGTCACCCAGCTCGCGAAGGCGAACGTGCACGCCCTGCTGGACCAGGCGGAGGATCCGCAGAAGATGCTGGACCAGCTGATCCGGGACTACACCAACAACATCTCGGAGGCGGAGCAGGCGGTGGCGACGACGATCGGCAACCTGCGGCTGCTGGAGCAGGACCACCGGGAGGACGTGGAGGCGGCCTCGGAGTGGGGCGGGAAGGCGCTGGCGGCGAGCCGGCGGGCGGACGAGCTGCGGTCCTCGGGCTCGGTGGCGGAGGCGGACCGGTTCGACGGGCTGGCGAGGATCGCGCTCGGCCGGCAGCTCCAGTCGGAGAAGGAGGCGCGGACGGCCGCTCCGCTGATCGCGGCGCAGACGGAGGTGGTGGAGAAGCTGAAGGCCGGGCTGGGCTCGATGAAGGACAAGCTGACGGAGCTGCAGGCCAAGCGGGACGAGCTGGTGGCCCGGTCGCGGACGGCGGCGGCGCAGAACACCATGACGGACGCGTTGAAGAGCATCGACGTGCTGGACCCGACGAGTGAGATCAGCCGGTTCGAGGACAAGGTGCGGCGGGAGGAGGCGCGGGCGCTGGGCGGGCAGGAGCTGGCGGCCTCGTCACTGGACGCGCAGTTCGAGGCGCTGGACGACCTCGGCCGCCAGGCGGAGGTGGAGTCCCGTCTCGCCGCCCTGAAGTCCGGCCGCCCGGCCTGACCCGCGGGGGCCGGCCGGGCGGGGCGGACCGGGCGGACCGGGGCGGTCAGCCGTACATCTCAAGGAGCTGTTCCGCGGAGAGCTCCGCCCCCGCTCCCGCCTCGGCGTCCGGCCCCGGCCCCGGCAGCGGCAGTTCGAACCACACCGACTTGCCCCGGTGCGTGCGTCGTGAGCCCCAGCCCGCCGAGAGCAGGCCGACCAGCTGGAGTCCCCGGCCGCCCTCGTCCGTGTCGCGGGCCCGGCGGCGGCGCGGCTGGACGAGATTGGCGTCCCAGACCTCGCAGACGAGGGTGCGGTCGAGCAGCAGGCGCAGTCTGATCTCGCCCTCGCCGTACCGCAGGGCGTTGGTGACGAGTTCGCTCACCAGGAGTTCGGTGGTGTCGAGCAGGCCCTCCAGGCCCCAGGCGGGCAGCTTGGCGCGGGCGAGTTCGCGGGCCCGCCCGACGGAGCGGGCGTCTCGGGGCAGCCGCCAGTCGCCGACGGCGTCGGCGGGCAGGCCCTGGACGCGGGCCATCAGCAGGGCGATGTCGTCCTCGCCGTGGTGGGTGTCGAGGGCTTCGAGGACGTGGTCGCAGACGTCCTCCAGAGGGCGGACGGGGTCGGCGAGGGCCTCCCGGAGGCCGCGCAGGCCCTCTTCGAGGGGGTGGTCGCGGGATTCGACGAGGCCGTCGGTGTAGAGGGCGAGCAGGGCGCCTTCGGGGAGCTCCACCTCGACCTCCTCGAAGGGTTCGCCGCCGACGCCCAGCGGCATGCCGGGGGGGACTTCCAGGAGCAGTCCGGGCCGGGGCGGGGCTCCGGGCTCGCCCGGTTCGACGAGGACGGGCGGCATGTGGCCGGCGTTGGCGATGGTGCAGCGCCGGGTGACGGGGTCGTAGACGGCGTAGACGCAGGTGGCGAGGTAGACCTCGGAGTTGTCGGCCTCGCGGGAGCGGGTGTGGTGGGTGCCGCCCGGGGTGCCGAGGCCGCGGGCGATCTCGTCGAGGGCGCCGAGGACCTCGGCGGGTTCGAGGTCGAGGAGGGCGAGGGTGCGGACGGCGGTGCGGAGTTCGCCCATGGCGGCGGCAGCGCGCAGGCCGCGGCCCATGACGTCGCCGACGACGAGGGCGGTGCGGTGCCCGGGGAGTTCGATGACGTCGAACCAGTCGCCGCCGACCTCGGTGGCGGCGTTGCCGGGCAGGTAGCGGCAGGCGATGTCGAGGCCGGCGGCCTCGGGGTCGCCGGGGGGCAGCAGGCTGCGCTGGAGTATCAGGGCGCGCTCGTGCTCGCGGCGGTAGAGCCGGGCGTTGTCGATGCAGACGGCGGCCCGGGCGGTCAGTTCCACGGCGACGGCCCGGTCGCGTTCGCCGAAGGGCTCGCTTCCCTTGGTGCGGGAGAACTGGGCGAGTCCGACGACGGTGTCGTGGGCGACGAGCGGGACGACGAGCGTGGACTGGACGAGGTCCTCGGGGCCGCCGCCCTCGATCAGCCGGGTCCGGGCGGTGCGCAGGGCGAGGGCGCCGGGGCTGGCGGCCGGGTAGCGGTGGGTCTCCCCTACGGCGACCAGCGGGCCGGAGAGGGGTGCGTCGGAGACGGCGCTGGCGAAGGCGACCCGGCGGAGCGGGGCGGAGGGGGCCCGTCCGGAGCCGCGGCCGGGCAGGCTGGGCAGGCCGGGGCCCTGGGGGCGGGCGGGGCGGTCGTCGTCGCCGAGCAGCAGGCCCTGGTAGAGGTCGACGGAGGCGAGGTCGCAGAAGCCGGGGACGGTGACGTCGAGGAGTTCGCGGGCGGTGGTCTCCAGGTCGAGGGAGTTGCCGATGCGGTGGCCGGCCTCGTTGAGCAGGGCCAGGTTCCGGCGGACGCCGGCGGCCTCGCGGGCGGCGAGGTGGCGGCGGGTGACGTCGGTGCCGAGGCCGGCGACCCCGATCGGCCGGCCGGAGCCGCCGTGGACCCGGTAGAGGTTCACGGACCAGTGGCGGTGTTCGCGGCTGCCGGGGGCGGCACCGCTGATCTGGAGGTCGGTGACGGCCTCGCCGGTGTCGAGGACGCGGCGCAGGGCGGCGGTCATCCGCTCGGCCTCGCGGGGCGGCAGGTAGTCGTGGACGGTGCGGCCGCGGTGGTCGTCGACGGCGCCGCCGAAGACGGTGGCGAAGCGGCGGTTGGCGCGCTGCACGGTGAGGTCGGTGCCGAAGAGCAGGAAGCCGAAGGGAGATTGACCGAATATGGCCTGCGATCCCGCCAGGTCGGACTCGATCCTGCGGAGGGCGCGCACGTCGACCACGACGCAGAGCGCGGCCCGCCGGCCGGTGCCGGTCTCGGTGGGCATGACGTAGATCTCGGCCACTTGGTGGTCGCCGGAGCCCCCGGGGATGCGGAAGGGGACCAGGCCCGTCCACTCCTGGCCGTCGAGGATCTCGGCGACCTTGCGGTGGCCGTTCTCGCGGAGCTCCGGGGGCATGAAGGCCTCCACGGGGTCGCGGCCCACGGTCTGGGCCGCGGTCAGCCCGAACAGCTCGGCGGCGCGCAGGCTCCACTGGTCGATGAGCCCGTCGGGGCCGATCGAGAAGGACGCGACCTTTATGTAGTCATAGATCGAGCCAGGCGGACTGCTGTGCCACAGGGAGTCGTGCCGGCTCTCCCGGGGCACACGGGTCTGATGTGCCTGCGCAGGTATTTCGCTCACGCGACCGTCCCCTCCAGCTCACCGCAACCGGACCGGTCATGACCGAAGTATTCAGCACCACGGGCACGGCTGGCACGGCGTTCACGATCACAGCACGGTCTCGTTCGTTTCCAGCCACGTCACGAGCCGGTCCGGCGATCTTCCCGCACCCTTCACTTTGTTACTCACCAGGAAGAGTCAATTCGAACCACACGGTCTTGCCCGACTTGCCGTGCCGGGTCCCCCACCGCTGGGCCGAGACGGCGACGAGGTGCAGGCCGCGGCCCCCTTCGTCGTCCGGTGAGGCGACGCGCTCACGGGGCGGATCCGGAAGCGGATCGGAGACCTCCACGAGGAGGGCCGGGCGTCCGGTGGGCGGATCGGTGGCCGGATCCTGACGGCTCATACGCACCCCGATGGGCCCCGAGGCGTACCGGAGGGAGTTGGTGACCAGCTCGCTGACCAGCAGAACGGTCACGTCGCCGACGGACTCCAGGCCCCATGCGCGCAGTTTGCCCAGTACTGCGTGGCGGGCGGTGCGGACGGCCCCCGGTTCGGCGGGGAAGGCCCACTCGGCGCACTCACCGTCTGTCTCGATCACGCCGATCACTTCCCGGGCCGACAGCGGACCCCAGTGCGGTTTGCCAGGACGAGATAGGGATTAATAACGACATACCCGATATCCGGGGTGGCGTACCGCCCGGGTCCTCACCCACCGGCGCACTGTGGCACGTACGGCCTACAGCGTGCCCCGCATGCGCCCCCGCGTGCCGTAGGGCGCCTGCGCGCCCCCGGCCGCCGGGCTCCTCCGGCCGGCCCCTCCCCGCCCGCCGGCGCGCGGGGAGGTCACGGGGTCGCGCCCGCGCGCAGCCGGCGGCCGGCCTCGGCGACGGCCGGGCGGTCCTGGTCCAGCCAGTCCACCGAGTCCAGCTCGTCGGGGGAGAGCCAGCGGACCTGGTCGTGGTCCTCCAGGGGCACGGGCTCGCCGGACAGCAGCCGGGCCGTCCACACGTGCAGCACCAGGCCGGGCCGCAGCGGCCACTCCCCCGGGATGCGCTCCACCGGCTCGGTCTCCACGCCGAGTTCCTCACGCAGTTCGCGGACCAGGGCTTCGGGGACGCTCTCCCCCGGCTCGGTCTTGCCGCCGGGCAGCTCCCAGCGGCCGGCCAGCTCCGGCGGCGCGCTGCGCCGGGCGGCCAGCAGGCGCCCCTCATGACAGAGGGCTCCGCCCACGACCACTCGTTCAGTCATGGGCGGAGCCTATGTCACGGGGTGTTCCCGCAGATCAGTTCGTCGTGGCGGTCCGGTCCAGCCGCTCGACCCAGTAGAGCTGCTTGTGTCCTCGGTCGTCGAGGCTGTCGACGACCTTCTGGGCCTCGGCCCGGGTGGCGTAACGGCCCACCCGGTAGCGGTTGCCGTTGTCGTCCTGCCGTATGACCAGCCACGCGAGCAGGGCACCGCTGTCGTTCATCGCGCTCCACCCTCCGCCGACGTACCTGCCCAGGAAACCGCATTGCGCATATGCCTGAGCTTACGCCCGACCTTCACGCAGCGGATACGGGTTTTCACCAAGAGGTACCTCACAGGCGTACGCATCCGGCCATGCGTACGAGCGGGGCGGGGGGGGGGGGGCCCCCCCGGGGCCCCCCCCCCCCCCCCGGGGGGCCCCCCCCCCCCCCCCGGCCGCCCCCGGGGGGAGCCCCCGCGCGGGGGGGTGGGGCGGCG
>NZ_JBIBBM010000004.1:422170-518844 GCF_042900645.1 Streptomyces sp. NPDC012888
ACGGCCGGGAGGTCCCCCCCCCCCTCCCCGCGGGGTATGGGGTTTACCCCCAGGGGCCCCACCCCGGGGGCCCCACCGGGCCGCGGGGGCGGCGGGGGGGGGGGGGGCGGCCCCCGGGCCCCCCCCCCGCCCCGCTCGCGGGGCTCCCCCCGCGCGATCACGGCAGGTCCGCGGGGCTACCGGACGGGCAGGTGGTAGGCGAGGCGGTAGCGGTCCGCCGGGATCACCACGTCGGCGGTCTCCACCGCGCGGCCGGAGGCGTAGTACGTCCGCCCGATCACCAGGACCACGTGCCCGGGGACGCCGCCGAGCGTCATGAGCTCGTCCGCCAGGCCGGGACGCGCGCCGACCTCCTCCACGACGTTGTCCACCACCACGTCGATCGCCGCCATCCGGTCGACCACCCCGCAGCCGCCCAGCGGCCCCTCCTCCGGCAGCATCACCGGCGTGCGGCCGGTGACGGCGAGGGGCTCCCAGGAGGTGGAGAGCATCATCGCCTCGCCGGCGTCACGGAAGACGTAGCGGGTGCGCATCACTCGGTCCCCGGGGGCGATGCCGAGCCGCCGCGCGATCTCGGCGGGGGCCTCGGTCTGCTCGCTGCGGGACTCCCAGGTGCCGCGGGCGCCGGCCTCCGCCTGCTCCTGGCGGAAGGGACTGGAGCCGGCGCCGCTGCGGTAGCCGGAACGGGCGACCCGGCGCGGGACCGGCTGCTCGCGCACGTACGTGCCGGAGCCCGAGCGGCCCTCGACCAGACCCTCGGCCATCAGGACCTTGCGCGCCTCCAGGGCGACGGTGTCGGAGACCCCGTACTCCTCCCGGATCCGGGCCTGCGAGGGGAGCCTGGTATGCGGGGGCAGGGACCCATCGACGATCTTCCGCCGCAGATCCCCGGCGACGCGCAGATAGGCCGGCTGCTCACCGAAAGTCACTGGCCACTCCCATCAGCTTGACAGACAGCTACAGCCTGGCAACCGACGGTTGTGCGCCGCAAGCAAGGGCCAGAGTTTCACTCGATGTGATGAAGCGAGGTCTTCAAACTGGTTACCCAGGGTCACGCCGACTCGGTCACCGGACCCCCGCCCGGGCCGCCGGCACCGCCCTCGGACTCCCGTAGCCATTCCGGAACCGTGTCCGAGAGCCCCAGCGCCCCCCGGAGCCTGCGCTCCGTGTCCACGGACAGCGCGTCCATGCCCTTGTCCCACTGCTCCGCGAACACGGCGGGCGTGCCCGCCACCGAAGCCTTGAACCACGCCCGGCGGGCGCTCTCCACGCTCTTCAGCTGGGCCGCGGCGGCGCGTTCCACCTCCGCCCGACCCTTGAGGCCGCGCAGCGCCCTCGCCTCGTTCGCCAGCGCGGCCTCCACCCTGCGCGCCCACACGCGGTATTCGGCGTGCGCGTCCGCCACCCGGCCCCCGGGTTGCCGGCCGAGCAGGAACTCCACGTAGTTGGCCGCGTTGAGGAAGGCCTTCTGGTGGGCGGTGAAGCCGGTCGCCGGCTGCTTCAGGCTCCCGCGGTGCTCCTCCTCCACGGTGCCGATGACGCAGAGGGTGCGCCGGTCGCCGTCGCGCCAACCCTGGCGGGTCGGCGCGAAGTAGTGGAGCTCGGCGTACGAGGGGAGCGCCCAGGTGTCCATGGCGTAACGATCCTGCGCCTCCCAGCAGCCGTCCTCGGCCCGTTTCCGGACCGGGTCGTCGCCGGGGTAGGCCGAACGCGGCTCCTCCAGGACCGCGGTGACCTCCGCGTCGTGCGGCTCGGAGCAGGCCACCCGCCAGACGGTGCCGGTCTCCTGGGCCAGCGTCCCGCCGGCCGTGTTGAAGCAGTCGCCGGGGCCGACGTCCCCGATCGCGGTACGGGATCCGACCGCGCCCCCGCGGTCGAGGCCGTCGAGGCGCGAGCCGATCTCCAGGCCCGCGGCCAGCACCGTGCCCACGGCGGTCAGCAGGGCCAGCGCAGACGCCCCGATCACCAGGGCCGCCTTGCGGCGCCGGGCCGGCGGGGCGGGGGGCGGGGCCCAGGGGGACAGCGGCGGCGAGGGCGGCGGGGGCGGGGCCCAGGGGCCGGGTGCGTCGTGGCTCACGGGCGGATGGTACGCAGCGGGGGCGACCGGTGATCCGGTCGCCCCCGCCGTTCGTCGGATGGAACTCAGACGCCGTTCACACGGACGCTCAGAACTGGAGCGACCAGGCGTCGATCTTGCCGGTGTCGATGTTCGCGTTGTCGTTCACCCGCAGCTTCCAGGTGCCGTTGGCGACCTCGCTGGAGGCGTTGACCGTGTAGGTCTGCAGGATGTTGTCCGTGCTGCCGCCACCGCGGTTGTGCAGGGTGTAGGCGGTGCCGTCGGGAGCGATCAGGTCGACCTTCAGGTCACCGATGTAGGTGTGCTTGATGTCCACCGCCACCTGGAGCGTGGCCGGGGCGTTGCCCGCGACGCCGCTCACGGAGACCGGGGACTCCACGGTGGAGTTGTCGTTGATCGCGTAGTCGGCGGTGTTCTCGAACTTCGGCCCGGGCGGGTTGGTGGTGCCGCCGCCGACGCGGAGCAGGCGGTTCGGCGAGCCGGTGCCGGGGTTGGTCACCACGTTGGGCGTGGCCGCGCTCACCAGGGCGCTGCCGACCTGGGCCGGGGTGCTGGACGGGTTCTGCGACAGGTAGACCGCGGCCGCGCCCGCCACGTGCGGCGAGGCCATCGAGGTGCCGGAGATGGTGTTGGTGGCGGTGTCGCCGGAGTTCCACGCCGAGGTGATGTTCGATCCCGGCGCGAACAGGTCGAGGATCGCACCGTAGTTGGAGTAGCTGGCGCGCGCGTCCGTGTTGGTGGTGGCGCCGACCGTGATCGCCTCGGCGACCCGGGCCGGGGACTTGGTGTTCGCGTTGGTGTTCTCGTTGCCCGCCGCGACCGCGTAGGTGATGCCGGCGGCTATGGAGTTCTTCACGGCGGTGTCCAGCGCGGTGTCCGCGCCGCCGCCGAGGGACATGTTCGCCACGGCCGGCTTGACCGCGTTCTGGGTGACCCAGTCGATGCCCGCGACGACCTGGGCGGTGGTGCCGGAGCCCTGGTTGTTGAGGACGCGGACGCCGACGATCTTGGCCTTCTTGGCCACGCCGTAGGCGGTGCCGCCGACGGTGCCGGCGACGTGGGTGCCGTGGCCGTGGCCGTCCTGGGCGACGTTGTCGTTGTCGATGGCGTCGTAGCCGTTGAAGGCGCGGCCGCCGAAGTCGCCGTGGCTGATGCGGACACCGGTGTCGATGACGTACGCGGTGACGCCCTCGCCGGCCTTGTCCGGGTAGGTGTAGCTCTGGTTGAGCGGCAGCGCGGCCTGGTCGATGCGGTCCAGGCCCCAGGACGGCGGGTTGGGCTGGGTGGCGCTGACGGTGAACGTCCGGTTCTGGACCACCGACTTGACCGCCGGGTCCGCGGCGATCTTCTTGGCCTGTGCCTCGGAGGCGGCGATCGCGTACCCGTTGAGGGCCGCGCTGTAGACGCGTTCGATCTTCGCGCCGTGCTTCTCCGCCACGGACTTGCCGCTCGCCAGCGTGGAGCGGGCGGCGGAGTCCTTCAGGATCACGATGTAGCTGTCGGCGACCGTGCCGGAGGCACCGGCGTTCTCGATCACGCCTTCCGCTGCGGAGCCGCCGGCTGCCGAGGCCGGGAGCGCGGCGGCCGCTCCGATGGCGAGCGCGACGACGGCGGTCGCGCTGATGCCGGCGAGCTTGCGGCGGGTTTGACGCATCACGGACATGTGAGGGGTCCTCCTCATAGGTGGTGCGTTGCGGGGGGTGGTGGCGACATGCCCATGACAATCCGTACTGCCGGAGGGCCGGTCGCCTCGCAAAGGTTGACGCACCTTCAGGCCATCCGACAAGAGGACAACGGATGCGTAACATCCGCGCCATACTCCGGCCACGAACACAAGAACTCCTGCGGCACGAGGGCGGCCCCGCTGCCCAGATCCCGTTCCGGCCAAGCGCTCCGGAGGTCCGCCGGGGGGCGTACGGCGGGCCCGGCGGACACATGTGCGGGTGGCGCGGCCGGAGCGGGTGGCTCCGTACCGGTGGGCCGGGGTCGGTTTCCCGCCACCACCCCACCGGAGGGCCGCAGCAAAGGCCAAAGCCTGAGGGCGGCGGTTGAGTTGTGCATGTTTCGTGCGGACGTGACACACCGGTAATCGGGGACCGCGGACGGGGGTGGTGCGGGCCCGAAGGCCTTCGTCGGAAACCCGCCAGCCCCCGCGCGCGCGTTCTGGTCGAATGAGCCCATGATCGAGACCGCTGAAGCCGGCACCGCCGGAACCCGCACCGCCGGAACCCACACCGCCGCACTGGCCGCCCGGGCCCGCGCCTTCACCGCCCTGCACACCCCCGGCGCCCCGCTCGCGCTGGCCAACGCCTGGGACGTGGCGAGCGCCCGGCTCGTCGCGGCGGCCGGCGCCCCCGCCGTCGCCACCACCAGCGCCGGTGTGGCCTGGTCGCTCGGCGCCCCGGACGGGGACGCGCTGGCCCGGGAGCGGGTGCTGGACCTGGTCGCCCGGGTGGTGGCGGCCGTGACCGTGCCGGTGACCGCCGACATCGAGGGCGGTTTCGGCGCGGACGCCGGGCAGGTGGAGGAGACCGTGGCCGGGGTGATCGCCGCCGGCGCGGCCGGGATCAACATCGAGGACGGCTCACGCTCCCCCGCCGAGCACGCCGAGCGGGTGGCCGCCGCCCGGGCCGCCGCCGACTCCGCCGGCGTCCCCCTCTACGTCAACGCCCGCGTCGACACCTACCTCCGCGGGTACGCCGAGCCCGGCGCCGCCCGGCTCGAGGAGACCCTGGCCCGGGCCACCCGCTACCTGGAGGCCGGGGCCAGCGGGATCTTCGTGCCCGGGGTGCACGACCCGGCGACCGTGGCCGAGCTGGCCCGCGGCATCCCGGCCCCCCTGAACGTCCTGGTGGGGCCGGGCGCCCCGGCGGTCGCGGAACTCGGGAAGCTGGGCGCGGCCCGGGTCAGCCTGGGTTCCTGGGTGGCGGAGGCGGCGTACGCGGTGGTGCGGCGGGCCGCCGAGGAGCTGCTCGCGGGCGGTACGTACGGGGCGGTCGCGGACTCGCTGCCGTACGGGGAGCTCAACGCGCTGCTCGCGGGCGGGAGCGGCGGCCCGGCTCTGCCGAACCGGTGACCGGCGACCCTAGGATTCCGGCCGTGGCCATATCCCGCGCTTCCTCGCATCCGCACGACCCCTCCGAGCCGTCCGGTCTCACCGGCCCGTCCGGTTTGACCGGCGCGTCGGGTGTCACCGGTCCCGCCGGTCCCGCCGCGGGTCCGGCGGAGGGGCCGGCCACCGCGGCGCCCGCGCCGGCCCCCGCGAGGAAGGTGACCGGGGCGGTCTGGGCCGCGCTGGCGATCGTCTACGTGGTCTGGGGCTCGACCTACCTCGGCATCCGGGTGGTCGTGGAGACCGTTCCGCCGTTCCTCTCCGCCGGCGCCCGTTTCGTCACGGCCGGTCTGCTGCTGGCCGCACTGGTGGCCTGGCGGCAGGGTCCGGCGGCGCTCCGGGTCACCCGGCGGCAGCTGGGATCGGTGGTGCTGGTCGGCCTGCTGCTGATCCTCGGCGGCAACGGGCTGGTCGTGCTGGCCGAGACCTCGATCGACTCGGGGCTGGCCGCGCTGCTCATCGCGGCCGTGCCCATGTGGGTGGTGCTGCTGCGGGCCGGTACCGGCGACCGGCCCGCGCCCCGGACCCTCGGCGGCGTCCTGCTCGGGATGGCCGGGCTGGCGGTGCTGTGCAGTCCGGGGCTGTCCGGCTCGGTCCGGCTGTCCGGCGTGCTGCTGGTGCTGGCGGCCACCCTGCTGTGGTCGCTGGGCTCGTTCTCCTCGGGCCGGCTGCCGATGCCCGCCAACCCGTTCGCGGCGAGCGCGTACGAGATGGTGGCGGGCGGGATCGCCGCGCTGCTGGTGGGGGTCGTCCGGGGAGAGCCGCGCGGGTTCGACCCGGGGGCCGTCTCGGCGGGGTCCTGGGTGGCGCTGGGTTACCTCGTGGTGTTCGGCTCGCTGCTGGCGTTCACGGCGTACGCGTGGCTGCTGCAGGCCGCCCCGCTGTCGCTGGTGGCCACCTACGCCTACGTCAACCCGGTGGTCGCCGTGTTCCTCGGCTGGCTGATCCTCGACGAGGCGCTGACCTGGCCGATCCTGCTGGGCGGAACCGTCGTGGTCGCGGCGGTCGGGGTGATCGTCAGCACGGAGCGCCGCGGCTGAGGGACGGGGACGGCGGGGTCAGCCGCGGGCGGCGCGCTCGTACAGGGCCCTGGCCCGGTCGTCGAAGAGCGCGGCCGTCGAGTCCGCGTCGGTGTCGCCGCCGCTGAGCACCCCGATGAGGCGGCCGGGCCGGCCGGGACCGCCCCGGTCGGCGATCCAGGGGCTGCCGCTGGTGCCGGTCCAGAACCCGGGGCAGCCGATGTGGAGCATGTCCGGGTCGTCCTGGTCGCGGCCGGTCCGGGTGGTGCAGGACACCGGTTCGTTCTCCGGGTTGTGGTCCTCCTCCGGGTAGCCGACCACGGTGACGTCCCGCTCGTGTCCGGAGGTCCAGTCGGGCACGGGCGCCTCGCCACGGCCGGTGACCTCCTGGACGCTGCGGCCCCGCGCGTCGGGTTCGACGGTGAGGAAGGCGTAGTCGGCGGTGTCCTCGCCCCACTTCGTCCAGCGGTCGTCGACGTGCACGGAGCTCACCTTCCACAGGCCGAACGGCTGCCGGCCCCGACCGGCGCCGGAGAACGCGGGGGCGAAGGACAGCTCGCCGATGGCCAGGCCGTCGTGGGCGACCTCGCCGGGTTCGCCGTCCTCGCCCTCGGGGGCCACGCAGTGCGCGGCGGTGACGACGACGTTGCCGCGGGGGCTGTCGACCACGCTCGCCGTGCACCAGTGCTCGCCGTCGGCCATGAGCACGCCCACCGTCGGGAAGGAGGGGACGTGCCGGTCGGGGGCCGCCCCGTACACGGTGACGGCGGCGACGGCGACGGCGGCCGTCACCGCCGCCGTGGCCGCGGTGACGCCCCTGGCCGCCGGGGTCACGGGGCGGTGGACGGCGGCGGGCCCTGCGGTACCGGGTCGGGGGTGGGCGCCAGCAGCACCTTGCTGATCCACGCCAGCGAGCCCTCCCGCATGCCCCGGACGTACGTCTTGCCGTTGTGCTCGCCGTCCTGGACCACCTGGAGGCGGGTGTGCACCGGGCCCTTGGTGTAGGCGCGCATGAACCGTTCGGCCTTGTCCCGGCCGCTCTCCCTGGTCCCGATCTGGAAGTTGATCCAGACGTCCGGACCGCCCTCCTTGATCAGCTTGGCGGCGAGCTTCTCCGGGTTGTTCGCGTCCATGGCCCTCCGGTCGCCCTTCCACAGCGGGGAGTCGGGCGCGGTGTCGACGCCGCTGGCGATGACGGCCTTGAAGCGGTCGGGGTGCTTCAGGACGTGCTTGAGGGCGCCGAACCCGCCGGAGGAGGAGCCCATGAAGGCCCAGCCGTCGCGGGAGGTGAAGGTGCGGAAGTTTGCCCTGACGAAGTCCGGGACGTCGTCGGTCATCCACGTGCCCATCCGGGGCTGGCCGGGGATGTCGGAGCCGTCGAAGTGGTTCTTGGAGTCGGCGTTGATCACCGGCATCACGAGGACGAAGGGCAGGCTGGTGCCGGCCGCGACGCCGTCGGTCACGGCCTGCTGGAGGCCGAGCCCGGGCCCGGTGCCCCAGTAGTTGTTGGGGTAACCGCGGCCGCCGGGCAGCGAGATCAGCACCGGGAAGGCGCTCCTGGCGTAGGCGGGGTCGTGGTACTCCTTCGGCACCCACACCCAGACGTCCCCGGTGAAGCCCGACTTCGCCCCCTTGAGCGTGGTCTTCCCGATCTCGGTGCCGTCGGGCAGCCGGGCCTGCCGTATGAACGCGGCTCGCGGGCCGGTGGGCATCCGCGTGCCGGGACGGGAGTCGTCCTGGACCGGAGCGGCCGCCACGTCCCCGGACTTGCCGAAGGTCATCGGCTCCCCGAGGTCGTTGAAGAGGTCGAACTGGTACGCCGCCGCGCCGCCCCCGGCGGCCAGGGCGAGCGCGAGCGCCCCGCTGATCAGGAGCACCCGCCTGCGCCGGGGCCCGCGGGCTCCCCGGGGCGGGGTGTGGGCGTCGCCGCCCGGCTGGTCTTGCTGCACGGATTGTCTCCGACCCTTACCGATTGATCCCCCTTGCACGCCTTTGGAGAGGCGAAAACGCCCGCTCGGGTTGCCTGGAGGGGAGGGGAAGGTCAGCCGTTCCCGGGCTTGGGGGCCTTCATCAGCTTGCTGATCTCCGCCAGGCCCTGCTCCTTCATGCCGCGGACGTAGTCCCAGCCGTTGTGGTCGCCGCCGACGATCTCGTGGATGGTGACCTTGACCGGGCCCTTGCCGTACTTCTGGCGGAACTGTTCCAGGCGGGCGCGGCCGCCCTCCTTGGTGCCGTACTGGAAGTTGACGTAGACCTCGGGACCCTTGGAGTCGATCAGTTTCTGGGCGAGCTTCTCCGGGTTGTTGGCGTCCATCTCCTTCTGGTGGCCCTTCCACAGCGGGGAGTCGGGGACCACCTCGCCGCCGTTGGCTATGACGGCCCGGAACCTGTCCGGGTGCTGCATGACCTGCTTGAGGCCGACGAAGGCGCCCGAGGAGTTGCCCATGAAGGCCCAGCCCTCGCGGGACTTGTAGG
Organism: Streptomyces sp. NPDC012888; assembly: GCF_042900645.1. Classification (NCBI taxonomy): domain Bacteria; kingdom Bacillati; phylum Actinomycetota; class Actinomycetes; order Kitasatosporales; family Streptomycetaceae; genus Streptomyces; species Streptomyces sp. NPDC012888. Next base: position 430,854 of record NZ_JBIBBM010000004.1, read on the forward strand.
TGCGGAAGTTGGCCTTGGCGAAGGCGGGTACGTCCTCGGCCATCCAGGTGCCCATCTTCGCCTGGCCGGGGATGTCGGAGCCGTCGTAGTAGTACTTGTTGTCCGGGTTGAGCACCGGCATGACCACGACGAAGGGGAGGCTGGTGCCCTTCTTGACCCCTTCGCTGATGGCCTTCTGCAGGCCCAGGCTGCGGTCCGCCCAGTAGTTGTTGGGGAAGCCGTTGCCGCCGGGGAGGGCGATGAGCACCGGGAAGCCGCTCCCGGCGTACTTCGGGTCCTCGTACTCCTTGGGGGTCCACACCCAGACGTCGCCCTCGAAGCCGGACTTGGCGCCCTTGAGGCGGGTCTTGGATATCCGGGTGCCGTCGTCGAGCTTGCCGGTCTGCTTGAACTGGGCGGCGGGCCCGGTGGGCAGGGAGACGTCCGGGTCGCCGGAGGGGGTGGGGGCGGCGGCCGCGCCGCCGGCGCTCCCGCCGCCGGCCGCCGGCGGGGTGCCGTAGCTCACGGTCTCGCCGTTGCCGTCGAACCAGTCGGTCTTCCAGTACGCCCAGCCGGCGCCGCCGCCCGCGAGCAGCACGAGGACCACCGCCGAGGCGATCCACACCTTCCTGCGCGAGCGCCGGGGCGGGTCGGCGGGCGGCTCCTGTTGCTGCTGGTGCTGGTGGGGCTGCTGCGGCTGGTACTGGGGCACCTGGTACTGCGGCGGCTGGTACCGCGGGGGCTCGTACCGCGGCGACCCGTGCTGCGCGGGCTCGTACGGCGGGGCGCCCTGGGCGTGCGGGAACTCCCCGTACGGCTGGTCATCGGGCCGCGGGCGCTGCGGGTACTGGTGCACGGACTTCGCTCCGAACGGTCATGACTGCCCACACGGGACAGAACGGCTGGTCATCCCCTATTCCTGATGCACCTACGCCCCGCGGGGTTTCACGACCGGGCAAAAACATGACCTGAATCTCCAGGAAACGGCGACCGACCGGTCAGACATCGCCGCGCTGCGCGTCCAGCAGCTCGGCGCACCGCCCCAGCAGCGCGACCAGCCGCTCCCGTTCGGCCGGGGAGAAGCCGGCCGCCAGGGTCCGCTCGACGCGTACGGCGGCCTCGTCGGCGACGGCGAGGACGCCCCGGCCCTCCTCGGTGAGGCGGGTCTCCAGCACGTTGCGGTGCCACTCGTGCGGGGTGCGCTCGATCAGCCCGCGCTCCTGGAGGTTCTTCAGCACGGTGTTCATGGTCGGCGGCGTCACCCCGCACAGCCGGGCCAGGGCGGCGGCGGAGATCCCGGGCTTCTCGCCGAGCCAGAGCAGCGCGGCGTACTGCGGAACCGTTACGCCGGCCGGCTTCAGCGCGGCGGTCTTGGCCGCGAGCAGGGCCTGCTCGGCGCGCTTGAGGTGGGAGCCGATGCGCTCCTCGGCGGGCATGGAGGTCATCCCCGAATCCTAAACCCCTTGCAATGATTAGAGCTCTAACATAACTTCCTGCTCACACTCAGAGAAAGGCTCACATGACCATGCGCCTGCGCACCTCCATACGCATCCCGATCCTGGTCTCCCTCGCCCTCGCCACCGGCCTCGCCGCCGCGCCCGCGGCGGCGGCCACCCCCTGCCCCCGGGTCTCGACCGCCTTCGCCCTGCCCGGCGCGAAGGTCTACCCGGAGGGCATCGCCGCGGACGACCGCACCGGCGAGGTGTACGTCGGCTCGTACGCGGACGGCACCGTCTACCGGGCCCGGCCCGGCCGGCGCACCGCCGAGGTCTTCCTCCCCGCCGGCGCGGACGGCCGTGACACCGCCAACGGGCTGCGCGTCGACTCCCGGGGCCGCCTGTGGGTCACCGACTCCACCACCGGGGTCTCGGTCTACGACACCGCCACCCGCACCCGCCTGGCGCACTTCGAGGTGGGCGGGAGCACGCCGTTCTTCGTGAACGACCTGACGATCACCCCGGACGGCACGGCCTGGCTGACCGACAGCCTGCGGGCGGTGGTCTACCGGGTCACCCCCGCCGACCTGGCGCGCGGCGCCGGCGAGCTGCGGGTGGCGTACGACCTGGGCCTGCCGGGCGGGACCATCACCCTGAACGGGATCGTCTCCGACCCGGCCGGCCGCTACCTGCTCACCGCGAACATGACCAGTGGCGTGCTCCACCGGATCGACCTGCGGTCCGGCGCCGTCACGCAGGTCGCCCTGGAGGGCGCCCCGGACCTGAGGGCCGCCGACGGCCTGCACCTCTCCCCGGGCGGCACCGGGGGGATCCTGCGGGTGGCCCACAACACCACCAACACCCTGACCCGCTGGCGGCTTTCACCCGACGGCACCCGGGCCCGACTGGAGACCCGGCTGACCGACCCGTCGCTCCAGATCCCCACCACGCTGACCCGGCACCACGGCCGGACCCTGGTCGTCCGCTCCCAGTTCGACAAGGGCGGCCCGATGACCCCCGGCACGGGAGCCCCGACCACCTTCACGGTCGCCGCGGTCCACGCCCTCTAGAGGGCCGCGCGCCGGACCGGAAGCGGCGGGAGCGATTCCTTTGCGCCAAAAGGAGCCCTGCGGTCCGGCGCGATACCGGCGTTCCGGTGATCCAAATGTCGGTCACTGGCCAGGTATTGACTGATAGTCACAAATTCGCACGGTGATACGATCATGACGCAAGCGGAGCGCGCGGACGAATAGGACGACCTCTCCGACTTCGGGGACGGTCCGGGCGGAAATCCCGACGCGGGCGGTCCGCCGGTCCACCCTCGTGACGGGAATTCAGTAACTGGCCGTCGGTCGCCTGAAGAGAGTCTTATGCCGGAATACATACAGAACCCTGTGCTCTGGGCTCTGCTGGTCGTCGTTGCCGCCGCCGTCGCCGTCATCATCCGTCAGCGCAAGGCGGCCCACGCCCTGCGCCAGGAGATCGACGGCCTCAGGACCCATTACTCCGCCCTGGAGAACCACTACGCGCAGTCCGTCGAGGCGGCCAAGGGCCAGGCCGAGGAGGCGACGAAGACCGTCCTGAAGTCCGCCATGCGGACCCTCCAGGGCCTCGCCGCCGAACAGCAGCTGGTCGTCTCCCGGCTGCAGACCAAGTACGGCGAGTCGGTCGTCCTCGAGGACCTCCTCGAAATCGACCACACCAACGCCCAGTTCGGCCGCCGCGCCCAGTCCATCGCCGTCCTGTGCGACGGCTGGCTGGGCCGGCACCGCGACCCCGCGTCCGTGTACGACGTGGTGCGCAGCGCCCAGGGCAGGATCCGGCACTTCCGGCGCGTGGAGATCCTCTCCCGCGTCGACTTCGGCATCACCAGCCGCGCCGTCGAACCGGTGGCGCTGGCCCTGGCCGAGCTCCTCGACAACGCCACCAGCTATTCGAGCCCGGACACCGCCGTCGAGATCAACATCCGTACCGTCCCCAAGGGCGTCTGCATCGTCGTCGACGACGCCGGCGTCGGCATGAACGACGAGGAACGCGCCCGCGCCGAACGGCTCCTGAGCAGCAACCGGGTCTCGGGGGTCTCGGGACTAGGCAGCCCGCCCCAGTTCGGCTTCGCCGTGATCGGCGTGCTCTGCGAGCGGTTCGGCTTCGAGGTGTCCGTGGACTCCACCTCCCCCTACGGAGGCGTCCGCACGGTCGTCCTGCTCCCGCACGAGCTGCTCACCGCCATGCCGGAGCCGAAGGCCCCGCCGGCCGCGCCCGTGGCCGCCCCCATGGCCGCCGCCCTGACCCAGCCGGGCGGGCCCGAAGCCGCCGAGGCCGTCAGCGCCACCGCCGACGGCCTGCCGCGGCGGCGCCGGAAGCGGCCGATGGCCATCGTGCCGGGCAGCGCGCCCGACCCGCGCGTCCCCAGCCGTTCCGGCGAGGAGACGGCGGCGATCATGGGCGCCTTCCAGCGGGGCACGCGGTCGGGCCGGACCGCGCGGCCGGACACCGCGGACCCGACGAGCACCGCACCCGGTGCGACCAGCGAAGGACATGAGGTCTTGTGAACGACGATCTGTCATGGATGCTCGACAGCGCCCTGGAGATACCCGGGGCACTGCACGCGGTCCTGATATCCGCCGACGGTCTGCTGATGGCGCGGACGAGGGACTTCGACAAGGACGACGCCGACCGGGTCGCCGCCGCGATGAGCGGGGTCCAGTCCCTCAGCCGCTCGCTCGCCTTCTTCTGTGAGGACCCGCGCGAGCAGTGGCGCCAGACCCTGGTCGAGTTCGACGGCGGCTGGGTCTTCCTGATCTCCGCCGGTGAGGGTGCCTACCTCGGCGTCTCCGCCTCCCCCGACGTGGACATGGCCGACATCACCTTCCGGATGCAGCAGCTCGTCGGCCGACTGGGGAAGGCGCTGACGGCCCCGCCGCGCGAGAACCTCGGCGTGCGCCCGTGACCGGCCGCGAGCAGGAGTGGGAGCCCGAGGCCGCCGATTTAGTCCGCCCGTATGTCATCACCAAGGGCCGCGGACTTCCCGACGAGGGACAGTTCTCCCTGATCACCCTGGTCACGGCGGCTCCCGGGCGGTCCCAGCGGCCGACCCGGCTTCCCCCCGAGGAGCAGCGCCTGCTGGACCTCTGCTCCGCCGGCTACCTGTCCGTCGCCGAGATCGCCGGGCACACCCGGCTGCCGCTGGGCGTGGTCAAGATCCTGCTCGCCGCGCTGACCGAGGGCGGCTACCTGATCAGCCGCCCGCCGGTGGCCCGTGCCCGTCCCGCCGAGCGGGAGATCCTGGAGGAGGTGCTCAATGGTCTCCGCGCCAAGTTTGGGTGAGCGGGCGTACGTCCGCAGCGGAGCCACCCAGATCCCGGTGAAGATCCTCGTCGTCGGGCACTTCGCCGTGGGCAAGACCACCTTCATCCGGTCCATCTCCGAGATCGAGCCCCTGTCGACCGAGGAGACGATGACGCGGGCCGCGGAGGCGATCGACGACCTGGGCGGCGTCCGCGGGAAGACCACCACCACGGTGGCCATGGACTTCGGGCGCCTGACCATCAGCGACCGCATCGTGCTCTACCTGTTCGGGACGCCCGGCCAGCAGCGCTTCGTGCGGATGTGGCAGGACATGGCGCGCGGCGCCCTCGGCGCGCTGGTGCTCGTCGACCCCGAACGCCTCGCCGACTCCTTCCCCGTCATCGACCTGCTGGAACAGTACGGACTCGAGTACGCCATCGCGGTCAACCACTTCGACGGCACGCCCCTGCGGGACGAACCGGCTCTGCGTGAGGCGCTGGACCTGCTCGACGACACCCCGGTCGTCACCTGCGACGCGCGCGACCAGAGCTCGTCCGCCGCAGCACTCACCACCCTCGTCCGCTATCTGCTGGACCGCGCCAGACAGGAGCAGTAAGCACAGATGGAAGTCCAGACCCACGCGCCGGTGCCGCCGCCCGGGTGCCCGGCCCACTCCCCGGGCGGCCGGGTGCCCCTGTACGGGACGGAGTTCGCCGCGGACCCCCAGGCGTACTACGCCTACCTGCGGCACTTCGGGCCGACCGCCCCCGTGGAGCTCGCCCCGGGCGTGGAGGCGACGCTCGTCACCGACTACCCGACGGCCCTGCAACTGCTGCACGACTCGGGCTCGTTCCGCAAGGACTCCCGCCTCTGGCGCGACTTGGGCGAGGGCCGGATCCCGCCGGACAGCCCCGTCGTACCGCTGCTCGCGTACCGCCCCAACTGCATGTTCAACGACGGCGCCGACCACCTGCGGCTGCGCCAGGCGGTGACCGACAGCATGGCCCGGGTGGACTCCCGCCGGCTGACCCGGAGCACCGAGCAGATCTCGGACTACCTGATCTCCCAGTTCGGCTCCCGCGGTTCGGCAGACCTGCTGGGCGACTACGCCCGGCAGCTGCCGCTGTTCGTGTTCAACGAGCTCTTCGGCTGCCCCGCGGAGATCGGCGACCGGGTCCTGTTCGGCATCTCGGGCATGTTCGACGGCGTCAACGCCGAGAAGGCCACCGAGGTGCTGTTCGGGGCCGTGGGCGAGCTGGTCGCGCTCAAGCGGAGCCGGCCCGGCGAGGACGTCACCTCCTGGCTGATGCAGCACCAGGCCCGGCTGGACGACGAGGAGATGGTGCACCAGCTCGCGCTGCTCCTGGGCGCGGGCGCCGAACCGCTGCGGAACCTCATCGGCAACACGCTGCACCGGCTGCTCACCGACGACCGGTACGCCGACGGCGGCGGCCTGATCGACGAGGCCGTCGAGGACACCCTCTGGGACAACCCGCCCATGTCGAACTACGCGCCGCACTACCCGGCCGTCGACATGGACTTCGCCGGCCGCCGGCTGCGCGCCGGGGACCTGCTGCTGGTCAGCTTCGCCGCCGCCAACTCCGGCCCCGGCCCGTCCGCCTCGCGCCAGGCCGGCAGCAACCGCTCCCACCTGGCGTGGAGCGCCGGCCCGCACGGCTGCCCGTCCAAGGAGCCGGCCCGGCACATCACCGTCACGGCCATCGAGAACCTCCTCAACCGGCTGCCGGACGTCGAGCTGGCCGTGCCGGAGGACAGCCTGAGCTGGCGGCCCGGCCCGTTCAACCGCGCCCTGGCCACGCTCCCCACCCGGTTCACCCCCGTCCCGGCGGTGCCGCGCCGGCCGGGCGGGCCGGACTCCGCGGAGGCGTCCGCGCGGCCGGCCGGCCCCTCGCCGGCGCGCAAGCCCGAACGGGCGGGCGGCCGGTGGAGCCAGTTCCTGAACTGGCTCACGAAGTGAGGGAGCCGAGATGCCTGCCCGGGGCCCCGGACTCCGGGACCCTGGGCGACTTCACCTCAAGGCAGCTGCTGCGGCTGTGCGCGGTCACCGGGCTGGACCCGGCCGACGCGGGGACGTACGCGGACACCCTCGCCGCGCTGCTGGGACCCGCCGGCGGACGGCCGCTGGACCTGCCGCCCGCCGTGCGGACCTTCCTCTCCGACGACCACACGCCGGTGGAGTACTCCCTCTCCTTCACCGCGGGCGCCCCCGTGTCACTGCGGGTGCTGCTGGAGCCGGGCTGCGGGACGGGCGGCCTCGCCCGGCAGGGGCGGGTGGGCCTGGACCTCGTCCACGGGCTGGCCCGCCGGTGGGACCTGTGCACGGACCCGCTGGACGACATCGCCGGCCTCTTCCTGCCGCCCGTCCCCCGGGGACCGCTGGCGCTGTGGCTGGCCCTGGAATTGCGGCCCGGGGGCGTGCCCCGGGTGAAGGTGTACCTGAACCCCGCCGCGTCAGGGGAGAAACGTTCCGCCGAGACGCTGCGCGAGGCACTGCACCGGCTGGGCCACCGCCGGGCCCTCGCCTCCCTGCCGGAGGCCGACGGCTACCCGTTCCTCGCCCTCGACCTGGGCGACTGGGAGGAGCCGCGGGTGAAGGTCTACCTGCGGCACCGCGGCCTGGCGGCCGGCGGGGCGGCCGCCCTGTCCCGGATGAGCCCCGGACCGGACGGCGCCGAGATCCGCGGGTTCTTCGACACCGCGGCCGGGACCGGGCCCGACGACCCGCTCGACCGGCGCCCGGCCCTGACCTGCCACGCCTTCACCGAGACGGCGACGGGCCGGCCCAGCGGGTTCACCCTCCACATCCCGGTGCGCGACTACGCCGGCCACGACGGTGAGGCCCTGGACCGGGCGGCGGTCCTGCTCCGCCGCTACGGCATGGACCCGGAGCCGCTGGCCCGGGCCCTGTCCACGGTGACCGCGCGGCGGCTGGAGGACGGCGTGGGCCTCATCGCGTACCTGGCCCTCGTCCACCAGCACGGCCACCCGCCCCGGGTGACCGCGTACGTCTCCTCGGAGGCCTACGCGGTCAGGCCCCCTCGGCGCCCGGCCCCGCTCCCGGAGGCCCGCCACCCGGAAGCGGTCCACTGACGCCGTTACGCCCGGTCCATCTCCCTCAGGTAGGCCCCGACCTCGACCTGTATGGAGGCCCCCGGTCCCGGGCCGGGGGCGGCGCCGGGGCCACGCCCGGGGCCGTCCCCCTCCGCGCCGTACCGCTGTCCGACCCCGGCCAGGTACGCCTCGATCTCCTTCCTCATGCCCTCCGCGGCGGGCAGGGTGACCTCGCCCGCGACGATCCGGGCGACCCAGCGCGACTGCGCCTCCACCAGCCGCGTCACCGCACCGAAGGGACGGATCAGCCCGACGAAGTACAGCCCGGGGTGGCCGGGTGCGACGACCCGCCGGTACAGCTCCACCGCCCCCCGCTCCCCCACGGGGCATCCGCCGGGCAGGAAGGGGAAGTCCATCCGGTAGCCGGTGCAGAACACCACCGCGTCGACCTCCTCGGCGCTGCCGTCGGTGAACACGGCCCGCCCGCCGTCGAGCCGCCCGATCCCCGGCCGTGGGACGACGGCCCCGTGCCGGATCCGGCTCAGGATCTCGTCCGAGATCGTCACCGGCGAGGAGAAGAACGGCAGCTCGGGCTCGGGAAGGCCGTAGTCGGACAGCTTCCCGCGCGCGACGTGCAGGGCCTGCTCGACGAACTCGCGCCGCTCTTCCGGCGACATGTCGACGAACCAGGCCTCCTCCGCGAGCCGGTCGACGGACACGCCGTACAGCTGCTTGGGCACGACGTGCGCCCCGCGGCGCACCGAGAGCAGGGTCCGCGCGGCGTACCGGGAGACGTCGACGGCGATGTCCACGGCCGAGGCGCCGAGCCCGACGACAAGTACGCGCCGCCCGGCGAAGTCGGCGCCGTCGCGGTAGTCGAAGGAGTGCAGCAGCTCCCCGCCGAACCCCTCCGCCCCGTCCACCCGCGGCACCACCGGCACGGAGTTGTGCCCGGACGCGACGACGACGTGCTCGAAGGACCTCACGACGGTCCCGCCGTCCGCCCCCCGGCTGACGACCGTCCACGTCCCGCCGTCCCCCTGCCGGACGGAGAGGACCTCGGTCCGGCACTCGATCCGGTCCCGCACGCCGGCCCACTCGGCGAAGTCCCTCAGGTACGCGGCGACCGCACTGTGCCGAGGGTAGAGGGGCAGCTCCTCGCTCATCGGGAACTCGCTGTACGCGGTGAGCTGCCTGGCCGTGTTCAGGTGCAGGGACAGGTACCCCGGCCCGCTCTCCCCGGCCCCGGGCTGCCGCCAGATCCCGCCGACGTCCGCCGCCTTCTCCAGGCACACGAACTCGACCCCGGCGACCGACAGGGCCCGCGCGACCGCCAGCCCCGACAGCCCCGCACCGATGACGCACACACCCACGGGTTCCCCCCACAGCGCAGACGCCCCCCGTCCGCGATGATCATATCCCCCGCTCCGCGATCAACTCCGGTGTCAGTGCGCTACTTCTGCACCTCGCCTTCCGTGGTGTCCCCCTGAATGGCGTCGGACCGCAGCCGGTACCCGATGGTGGCCTCGACGATGCGTTCCTTGATCCGGTCGATGCGGTCGGTCCGGTGCAGGGGCAGGTCCATGGCCCTGGCGAGCTGCTGGAAGGCGACCCGGTTGAGGTGCAGCCCTTCCAGGTAGTCGTACCCGTCCTCACGCGAGGCCTTGCCGACCAGCACGTCCCTCACCTCGGCCGGATCGGGGATCTCTCCCGTACCGGTGTCGCTCTTGGCGGGGCGCCCCCGGGTGCTGAGCGTGATCCGCGCCCGGCCCGCCGCCAGGTCGGCGGCCTCCTGGGCGCTGAGGCCCTTCACGAAGTTCGCGACCTGCTGCAGTACGGCGTGACTGATCTCCAGCGAAGGCTCCATACCGTTCATGCTCCGATCCGCCGCAGGAACTCGTCGACCAGCCGTTCCAGCTCCTCCACCACCTGCCGCTGGCCGGCCGGCCCGCCCCCCTGCAGTACCAGGGGTTTCCCGATCTCGGGCGCGTCGGCGAAGAGCGTCTTGCCGTCCCGCACGTAGCTTTCGAAGACCGGCACGCCGAGAGACCTGGTCTGGGCGATGTAGGGACGCAGGGCGGAGATCGGCTGCCCGCCGTAGAACTGCATCATCGTGAACACGACCCCCAGGACCTGTGGGTCGACCTGCCCGTCGGCGTCGCCGTCGGAGAACTCCTTGGCGAACCGGTTGTAGTCGTTGACCAGCTCGCGCAGGCTCAGCTGGAGGTAGTCGATCCCCAGCGTGGAGAGGTAGTCCGCCCGGGCCGGAATGAGGATGTGGTCACTGGCGATGATGGCCGTCTTGGTGACGATGTTGAAGTTCGGGGGGCAGTCGATGAGGATGAAGTCGTAGTCGGCGAACTCGGGCTCGGCGAGGCCGTCCGCGAGGCGCCGGTGGATCTGCAGGTACTTCTTACCGACCTGTTTCATCGTGCCGCCACCCAACTCGGTGGCCAGTTCGAGGTCGACGTTGATCAGCCCGAGGTGCGACGGGATGAGCCGTAAGGCGCCGGCCAGCCGGCCGACGCGGGGCGCGTCGATGATGAGCGACGAGAGGCTCTTGGGCGAACCGTCGCTCAGGGAGTCGTACCACCGCTTGATCGTCCTCTTCGACTCCAGCTCCTTGCGCCAGTACTCCGGCTTCATCAGCGAGAACGTGAGGCTCGCCTGCGGATCCAGGTCGATCAGGAGCACCTTCTTGCCCCGGTGGGCGAGCTCGGCCCCGATGTTGGCCGTCACGGTCGTCTTGCCCACGCCGCCCTTGTAATTGATGACAGAAACTACGCGCACACCAGCCCCTCCCAGCGCGATCACGCTCCGACGAACCGGATGCTATGCGTCCACCCCCGCCCCGCGAGGCGGTTCACGCAAACCTCCCCCCCACCCGTGACCACCGGCCATCCCGTATCCCGGAGGAGCGGAACACCTGGCGCGCGGCCCGGCGGTCGCCACCGGCCGGCGGCACTTCGTCCGGACGAGCCGTCCGCCTCGTACGCCACCCCGGCCCGGCAGTCCCGAACGAGAGGCCGGTGCGCCCTACCGTGCCCGGGCGGAGCCGACCCGCATCGGCCCCGCCGCCACCGAGCCGCTGCATGGGCCGATGAATGCGCGTCGTCCCGCGGCCGCGCTGCCGCCCGTGATGCACCGCGAGCACGGCCGTCGGACAGATCCTCGACCACGTACACCGGGCCGGAAACGCGCAGGCCGAGCTTCGGAAGGTCCCACGCGACACGGCGCTGCGCATCCTGGCCAAGCTGACCGAGCTGGAGAGCGACCCCCTCGGCTTCAACACCACCGCGCTCGTGTCGCATCCGGAACGCCGTCGGCTGCGAGTCGGCGACTACCGCGCCGGCTACACGATCGACAACGGGGAGCTCGTGGTGTGGGTCGTGCACGTCGGGCATCGCTCCACCGTTTACGACACCTGACGCCGGCTGAACCGGCGTCAGAACATCCAGCACCCGTCCAGCACGGTGACGACGAAGGGGCCGACCCCGGGAGGAGCCGACCCCTTCTGGCCTGCACGCTTGATGAATCACCTCGCGTACGGCAACTAACGACTACACGTTGAAGCGGAACTCGACGACGTCGCCGTCCTGCATGACGTAGTCCTTGCCCTCCATGCGGGCCTTGCCCTTGGCGCGGGCTTCGGTGACCGAGCCGCAGTCGATCAGGTCGGCGAAGGAGATGACCTCGGCCTTGATGAAGCCGCGCTGGAAGTCGGTGTGGATCACACCGGCCGCCTCCGGGGCGGTGGCGCCCTTCTTGATGGTCCAGGCGCGGGCTTCCTTCGGGCCGGCCGTCAGGTAGGTCTGGAGGCCCAGGGTGTCGAAGCCGACGCGGGCCAGGGTGGCCAGGCCCGGCTCCTCGGCGCCGACCGACTGGAGGAGCTCCATGGCGTCCGCGTCGTCGAGCTCGGCGAGGTCCGCCTCCAGCTTGGCGTTCAGGAAGATCGCCTCGGCGGGGGCGACCAGGGCGCGCTGCTCCGCCTTGAAGGCGTCGTCCGTCAGCTCGTCCTCGTCGACGTTGAAGACGTAGAGGAAGGGCTTCGTGGTGAGGAGGTGCAGGTCGTGGAGGAGCTCGGCCTTCTCGGAGCCCTGGACGATGCCCTGGGAGAACAGGGTGTCGCCCTTCTCCAGGATGTCCTTCGCGGCCTCGACCGCGGCGACCTTCGGGGCCACGTCCTTCTTGATGCGCGCTTCCTTGGACAGGCGCGGCAGGACCTTCTCGATGGTCTGGAGGTCGGCGAGGATCAGCTCGGTGTTGATCGTCTCGATGTCGTCCTTCGGCGAGACCTTGCCGTCGACGTGCACGACGTTCTCGTCCTTGAAGGCGCGGATGACCTGGCAGATCGCGTCGGACTCGCGGATGTTCGCGAGGAACTTGTTGCCCAGGCCCTCGCCCTCGCTCGCGCCGCGCACGATGCCCGCGATGTCGACGAAGTCGACGGTCGCCGGGAGGACCCGCTGCGAGTTGAAGACCTCGGCGAGCTTGGTCAGGCGGTCGTCGGGGACGCCGACGACGCCGACGTTCGGCTCGATGGTGGCGAACGGGTAGTTGGCCGCCAGCACGTCGTTCTTGGTCAGGGCGTTGAACAGGGTCGACTTGCCGACATTCGGCAGGCCGACGATTCCGATCGTGAGCGACACGTTGGCGACTTCCCGTAGCTGCTGGAGGGTACGGCCCGGGCATGGGCCATCAGACAGTTTACGCGTGTCCTGGGGCCCGGATCCGGGGTGCGGCACCTAGCGTGGTGCCGTGGAGCAATACAGGATGCGGTCAGATCATCACCCCGCGCAGCGGACGGGTGTACGGCGTCCGCCGGCGCCCCGGCGGCCGGCGGCCGGTGCCGTGCCGCAGCCTTCGTCGCGCCCGTCGGCCCGCCCCCGGCCGCGGCCGCGGTCCGGCGCCGGGGCCGGGGCGGGCCCGGGTGCGGTGCGCCGGATGCCGCGGCCGCGGCTGACGGGCCTCGGCGGCGGGCTCTTCGCCTGCGCCGCGATGGTGCTGGCCGGCGGCATCGTGTGGCTGCTCTTCGACGCCTCGCTGACCGGGTACGGGGTGCTGTTCCTGCCCGTGGCCGCCGCGACCGCGCTGTGGGTGCGGCCGGCCGACCTGGTCACGGCCCCGATCTCGGTGCCGATCGCCTTCGCCGTGGGGGTGTGGCCCATCGCGGGCGGGTCCGGCGGGTTCGGCGGGCAGCTGATGGGCCTGGTCAGCGCGCTGTCGCTGCACGCCGGCTGGCTGTACGCCGGGACGCTGGTCGCCGGGCTGATCGCTCTGGGACGGCGGGCGGTGCTCAGCAGCCGGAAGCGGCTGGCCGCCCGCCGTCTCCACCTCTAGGGGGTCCGGCGGTCAGGTCCTCAGGCCGTCGTGTCGTCTGGTCGTCAGGCCGTCAGGCCGTCTTCTTGCCCGCCGCCGCCATCGCCGCGCCGACGATCCCGGCGTTGTTCTGCAGGGCGGCCGGGACGATCTCGGCCCGGATGCCCTCGATGAGGGGCAGGAACTTGTCGGCCTTGCGGCTGACGCCGCCGCCGATGAGGAAGCAGTCCGGGGAGAACAGCATCTCCACGTGGGCCAGGTACTTGTTGAGGCGGCGGGCCCAGCGTTCCCAGCTGAGGTCGTGGTCCTCCTTGGCCCTGACCGAGGCGCGGGTCTCCGCGTCGTGGCCGTTCAGCTCCAGGTGGCCCAGCTCGCTGTTGGGGACGAGCCGGCCGTCGGTGAAGAGGGCGCTGCCGATGCCCGTGCCCAGGGTGAGCATGACGACCGTGCCGGAGCGTCCGCGTCCGGCCCCGTGGGTCATCTCCGCGATGCCCGCCGCGTCCGCGTCGTTGAGCAGGGTCACCGGCATGCCGCCCAGGCGGGCGGAGAGCAGCCCGCGGGCGTCCAGGTCCAGCCAGGCCTTGTCCACGTTGGCCGCCGAGCGCGTGACGCCGTCCGTCACGACCCCGGGGAAGGTGATCCCCACCGGCCCGGTCCAGTCGAAGTGCCGTACGACCTCCGCGACGCACCCGGCCACTTCGTCGGGTGTGGCCGGGTGCGGGGTCAGTACCTTGTGGCGTTCGGCGGCGAGCTCACCGCGTTCGAGGTCGACCGGGGCTCCCTTGATGCCCGATCCGCCGATGTCCACGCCCATGATCCGCGTCTGCGTCTCCGTCATGGGCATACCGTACGAAACGGTCTACTCGTCCGCGACCAGTCCGGCGGCTTCGGCGCGCAGGTCGCGGCGGAGCTCCTTGGGGAGGGAGAAGGTGATGGACTCCTCCGCCGTCTTGACGATCTCGACGTCCCCGTAGCCGCGATCGGCCAGCCACGCCAGGACCTCCTCGACGAGGACCTCGGGCACGGAGGCGCCGGAGGTCAGGCCGACGGTCTCGACGCCCTCCAGCCAGGCCTCGTCGATCTCGCTCGCGAAGTCGACCAGGTGGGCGGCCCTGGCGCCGGCGTCCTTGGCGACCTCGACCAGCCGGATGGAGTTCGAGGAGTTCTTCGAGCCGACGACGATGACCAGGTCGGAGTCGGCGCCCATGGCCTTGACGGCCGCCTGGCGGTTGGAGGTGGCGTAGCAGATGTCGTCGCTGGGCGGCGAGACGAGCAGCGGGAACTTGGTCTTGAGGGCGTCGACGGTCTCCATCGTCTCGTCGACCGAGAGGGTGGTCTGGGAGAGCCAGACGACCTTGGACTCGTCGCGGACGGTGACCTTGTCGACGTCGTGCGGGCCGTCGACGATGGTGATGTGGTCGGGGGCCTCGCCGGAGGTGCCGATGACCTCCTCGTGGCCCTCGTGGCCGATCAGGAGGATGTCGAAGTCCTCGTTCGCGTACCGGATCGCTTCCTTGTGCACCTTGGTGACCAGGGGGCAGGTCGCGTCGATGGTGGCGAGCCTGCCGCGGGCGGCCTCCTCGTGGACGACCGGGGCGACGCCGTGCGCCGAGAACATGACGATGTTGCCGGGCGGCACCTCCTCGGTCCGCTCGACGAAGATCGCGCCCTTCTTCTGAAGGGTCTGGACGACGTACTTGTTGTGGACGATCTCGTGCCGGACGTAGACCGGGGCGCCGTACTGCTCTAGGGCCTTCTCGACGGCGATCACGGCTCGGTCCACGCCGGCGCAGTAGCCACGGGGCGCGGCGAGCAGGACACGGCGACGGGAAGCGGGAGCAGTCATACCGACCATCGTACGGCCGCGTCGCTGGGGCCGAAGATCGGTCCGCCGACAGAGACTGGGGCACAAGCGTGTTCGGCCGGTCACCCCAAGGAAGGCAGTGCGGGAGCGATGACGGAGGTCCGTGAGCGGGCGCGGGACGACGGCGGCCTGCGGCGGAGCCTCGGGTTCCGGGATCTGGTCGTGTACGGGCTGCTGTTCATCGCACCGATGGCCCCGGTGGGGATCTTCGGCACGCTGGACGCGCGCTCGCACGGCGCCGTCGCCCTGGTCTACGTGTGCGCGACCGTGGCGATGGCGCTCACCGCCTTCAGCTACGCGCAGATGGTGCGGGTGGCTCCGCAGGCCGGCTCGGTCTTCACGTACGCCCGGAAGGGGCTGGGCGAGGGCGCCGGGCTGATCGCCGGGTGGATGGCGATGCTGGACTACCTGCTGATCCCGGCCGTGGCGTACCTGTTCTCCGGGATCGCGATGAACGCGCTGGTGCCGGAGGTGTCGCGGTGGGTGTGGACGGCGCTGGCCGTGGTGGTCACCACCCTGCTCAACCTGTGGGGCGTACGGGCCGCCGCGCGGGTCGGCTTCGCGGTGCTGGCGGCCGAGGTCGCGGTGCTGCTGGTGTTCCTGGTGGCCGCGGTGACTGTGCTGGTCCGGGACGGGGCGCGGCGCGGCTGGCTGTCGCCGCTGACCGGGGACGGGTCGCTGGGCTTCAGTACGGCGGCGGTCCTGGGGGCAGTCTCGGTGGCGGTGCTGTCGTACCTGGGGTTCGACGCCATCGCCTCGTTCGCGGAGGAGGTGACGGGGGGTTCGCGGCGGGTGGCCCGGGCGCTGCTGTTCTGCCTGGGGCTGACCGGGGTGCTGTTCGTCGCGCAGACGTACCTGGCGGCGCTGCTGACGCCGGTCTCCTCGGCGGAGCTGGCGGCGGACCCGGCGCGGCAGGGGCCGGCGTTCTACGACGCGGTGGAGGCCTCGGTCGGGGGCTGGCTGCACGACCTGGTGGCGGCCTCCAAGGCGGTCGGGGCGGCGTTCGCGGCGCTGGCCGGGCAGGCGGCGGCCGGGCGGCTGCTGTTCGCGATGGCCCGGGAGCGGCGGCTGCCCGCGGTGCTGGCCCGTACCTCGGGCGGGACACCGCGGGCGGCGCTGCTGGTGGCGGCGGGCGTGACGATGGTGGCGGCGGTGTGGGCGGCCCGGCGGGACGACGGGCTGGACCACCTGGTGTCGGTGGTGGACGTGGGGGCGCTGGTGGCGTTCACCCTGCTGCACGCGTCGGTGGTGGGGTGGTTCTGGGTGCGGCGCGGCGACGGGCCGCCGAGCTGGTGGAAGCACCTGCTGGTGCCGGTGCTGGGCGCGGCTGTGACGGTGGCGGTGATCGTGGAGGCGTCCTGGACGGCCCGGCTGGTGGGGGCGGTCTGGCTGGCGGTGGGGCTCGGCGTGCTGCTGGCCCAGCGCGGGCGACGCGCGGGGGCCTCCCCCGGCGAACCCGGCGGCAGTGTCGGCGGCGCCGGTTAGCCTGCCTGTCATGGGTCTGAATACGTCGGCGGAGGCGCCGCTGCCCGTCGGCCAGGTGTCCCGGCTCATCGGGGGCTGGATCGAGCGGCTCGGCCAGGTGTGGGTGGAGGGGCAGATCACCCAGCTGTCACGGCGTCCCGGGGCGGGGGTGGTCTTCCTGACCCTGCGCGACCCGTCGCACGACATCTCGGTCAGCGTGACCTGCTTCCGGCAGGTGTACGACGAGGTGGCGGACGCGGTGGCGGAGGGCGCCCGGGTGGTGATGCTGGCCAAGCCGGAGTGGTACGCGCCGCGCGGCCAGCTGTCGCTGCGGGCCACCGAGATACGGCCGGTCGGCATCGGCGAGCTGCTGGCGCGGCTGGAGCGGCTCAAGCGCTCGCTGGCGGCGGAGGGGTTGTTCGCGGCGGAGCGCAAGAAGCCGCTGCCGTTCCTGCCCCAGCTGATCGGGCTGGTGGTGGGGCGGGCCTCGGCGGCCGAGCGGGACGTCCTGGAGAACGCCAGGCGCCGGTGGCCGGCGGTCCGCTTCGAGGTGCGCAACGTGGCCGTGCAGGGGGTGAACGCTGTCCCGCAGGTGATCCAGGCCGTCAAGGAGCTGGACGCGCACGACGGGGTCGAGGTGATCATCGTGGCGCGCGGCGGCGGCAGCGTGGAGGACCTGCTGCCGTTCTCCGACGAGCAGGTCGTACGGGCGGTCGCGGCGGCCCGGACCCCGGTGGTGTCGGCCATCGGGCACGAGCCGGACTCGCCGCTGCTGGACCTGGTGGCGGACCTGCGGGCGTCCACGCCGACCGACGCGGCGAAGAAGGTGGTCCCGGACGTCGGCGAGGAGCTGGAGCGGGTCCGGCAGCTGGGCGACCGCGCGCTGCGGGCCGTACGGGGGCTGCTGGACCGGGAGGAGCGGGGGCTGGCGCACGCCCTGGCACGGCCGGTGTTCACTCACCCGCAGCGGATGGTGGAGACCCGCGAGGACGAGCTGGAGTCCCTGCTGGGGCGCAGCCGCCGCTGTCTGGGGCACTTGCTGGACCGGGCGGAGTCGGAGCTCGCGCACACGCGGGCGCGGGTGCTGGCGCTGTCCCCGGCGGCGACCCTGGAGCGCGGGTACGCGGTGCTGCAGCGGGCGGACGGGCACGTGGTGCGGGCGCCGGAGGAGGTCGCGGAGGGCGAGGCACTGCGGGCCAGGGTGGCGGGCGGCGAGTTCACCGTCCGGGTCTCCGGCACGTAGACCCGCGCGGACCCGCGGGGACCCGCGGGGGTTTTGGTGGCACTACGACACACGAGGTGGCAGGGAATGGCCGAGGCGGAGACGACGCTGGGGTACGAGCAGGCCCGCGACGAGCTGATCGAGGTGGTCCGCAGGCTGGAGGCGGGCGGGACCTCGCTGGAGGAGTCGCTGGCGCTGTGGGAGCGCGGCGAGGAGCTGGCGAAGGCTTGCCGGCACTGGCTGGAGGGGGCCCGGGCCCGGCTGGACTCGGCGCTCGCGGCGCGCGAGGGCGGCGGGGAGGGCTCCGGGGCGGAGTGAGGCACGGCACAGGGGCACGAGCTTTAGTTGAAATTTCATCTATCTCGCCGTAGTGTCGTGGACGTCGCTCGACCCGTTCCGCGAGCTCCACCCCGTTCCGTGATGGAAGAAGGCATTCCGATGTCCCTCGTTCTCGACGCCGCCGCTCAGGACCTGCTGTTCCGCGAGGCCCGCACCGCCAACTCGTTCACCGACGAGCCGGTCACCGAGGAGCAGGTGCAGGCGATCTACGACCTGGTCAAGTACGGGCCGACCGCCTTCAACCAGACCCCGCTGCGCATCACGCTGGTCCGCTCCGCCGAGGCCCGCGAGCGCCTGGTGAAGCACATGGCCGAGGGCAACCAGGCCAAGACCGCCGCCGCCCCGCTGGTCGCGATCCTGTCCGCGGACAACGAGTTCCACGACGAGCTGCCGCAGCTGCTGCCGCACTTCCCGCAGGCCAAGGACATGTTCTTCGCCGAGCGCCCGGTCCGCGAGCAGTCCGCGCTGCTGAACGCCGCCCTGCAGGCCGCCTACTTCATCGTCGGCGTGCGTGCCGCCGGCCTGGCCGCCGGCCCGATGACCGGCCTGGACTTCGCCGGTGTGCAGAAGGAGTTCCTCGACGACGACCACACCCCGCTGATGGTGGTCAACATCGGCAAGCCGGGCGAGGACGCCTCCCCGTTCCCCCGCTCGCCGCGCCTGGACTTCGCCCAGGTCGTCACCACGGTCTGAGCCGCCGCGCCCGCACGACGCGAAGAGGCCGCCCGCCCCGGTTCCCCCGGGGGCGGGCGGCCTCTTCGTGTTCCCGTCGCGCGTTCGCGGCTCCGACCGCTCAGCCCTGGGACGATCCCTGCGCCGATCCCTGGGCCGCGCCCTGCGCCGATCCCTGCTTGAACTCCAGCGCCTGTGCCATCCTCGCCAGCTGGTCGTACGGCGCGGTGCCCGTCACCACCGTCACGTGGCCCTGCTCCCGCCGGACCAGCGCGTCGTACTTCGGGCCGTCCCAGCGCTCCCAGGCCGTGCCGCCCACCTGCTGGGTCTGCCCGGTGGCCGCGGCCGACCGGGTGACCCCCGCCAGGTACTTGTCCGAGGTGTCGCTGGACTGCTCCACCGCCACGTACTGGTCCTCCGGGTCGAGGAAGCCCAGGTGCCAGGCGTGGGCGTTCTTCTTCTCGTACGAGACCGAGGTCGCCCGCCACTCCGCCGGGAGCCCGGCCGGTGCCGCCAGCGGGTACGGCGCCGCGCGCCGCGCCGTGATGGTCTCGACCCGGTAGTCCACGACCCGGGTGGGGTCGGCCTTCTCGTCATGGGGGATGAAGAGGTAGATGCCTCCCACCACGATGCCGATCAGCGCCAGCGACCGGACCATGTCCCAGACCGTCTGCTTGCCTTTCATACCTGCCACGCACCCATCGTCCCGCATGGTCGGTACCGATCATCGCCAGGGGGTGGCCGAGCGCCGTCCGCAAGACCGGTACGCCGCTCATACGTGACCCCCTCTGCTCAATTTGTCGACCTACCGATAGAGTTCCAGCACCCTCACTTCACCCCGGCCGTCGTCGTACAGAAAGGTGCGCTCCGATGACCGAGCACAACCTGCCGCCCCAGCTCGAAGTCGCTCCCGAAGCTCCCGACCGCAACCTCGCCCTCGAACTCGTCCGCGTCACCGAGGCCGCCGCCATGGCCGCCGGCCGCTGGGTCGGCCGCGGCGACAAGATCGGCGCCGACGGCGCCGCGGTCAACGCCATGCGGACCCTGATCTCCACCGTCTCGATGAACGGCGTCGTCGTCATCGGCGAGGGCGAGAAGGACGAAGCGCCGATGCTCTTCAACGGCGAGCGGGTCGGCGACGGCACCGGCGCCGAGGTCGACATCGCCGTGGACCCCATCGACGGCACCACCCTCAACGCCAAGGGCATGCCCAACGCCATCGCCGTGCTGGCCGCCGCCGACCGCGGCACCATGTTCGACCCGTCCGCGGTCTTCTACATGGACAAGCTGGTCACCGGCCCGGAGGCGGCCGACTTCGTCGACATCAACGCCCCCGTCTCGGTCAACATCCGCCGCGTCGCCAAGGCCAAGGGCATGGCGGCCGAGGACGTCACCGTGGTCATCCTGGACCGCCCCCGCCACGAGGGCATCGTCAGGGAGATCCGCGAGACCGGCGCCCGCATCAAGTTCATCTCCGACGGCGACGTCGCCGGCTCCATCATGGCCGCCCGCGAGGGCACCGGCGTCGACCTGCTGATGGGCATCGGCGGCACCCCGGAGGGCATCATCTCGGCCTGCGCCATCAAGTGCCTCGGCGGCGTCATCCAGGGCAAGCTGTGGCCCAAGGACGAGGCCGAGCGCCAGAAGGCCGTCGACGCGGGCCACGACCTGGACCGGGTGCTGCTCACCAACGACCTGGTCTCCGGCGACAACGTCTTCTTCGTCGCCACCGGCATCACCGACGGCGAGCTGCTGCGCGGCGTCCACTACCGGTCGGAGACCGCGACCACCTCGTCGCTGGTCATGCGCTCCAAGTCGGGCACGATCCGCAAGATCGACTCCACCCACCGCCTGTCGAAGCTGCGCGCGTACAGCGCGATCGACTTCGACCGGGCGCAGTAGCGGGTCCCGGAAGTCAGGGTGCGGCCGGTCCGGCAGGGGACCGGCCGCAGGTACGCGCGAAGGGCGGTCCCGGTGCGGCGGGACCGCCCTTCCGCGTGCGCGTACGGGGCCGGCGTACGGGGCCGGCCGGGGCCGGCGCGCGGGCGTGCGTACGGGTTCCGCTCAGGGGTTCCGCGTACGCGGCCGCGCACGGGTTCCGCGTACGGCCCCGCGTACGTCCGGCCCGCTAGCCGGCGGCGGCCGCGACCGGGTCGGGGCCCGGGCTCTGGCGCAGCTCGGCGGCGCGGCGGCGCATCCGGGCCAGCACCACCCTGCGTTCGGCGGCGGTGAGCCCGCCCCACACGCCGTACGGCTCGGGCTGGAGCAGCGCGTGCTCGCGGCAGGCGACCATCACGGGGCAGCGGGCGCAGACCCGCTTGGCGGCCTCCTCACGGGACAGCCGCGCCGCGGTCGGTTCCTTGGAGGGGGCGAAGAAGAGCCCCGCCTCGTCCCGGCGGCACACCGCCTCCGCGTGCCATGGGCCGTCCTCTTCCCTGGACGGCACCCGCGGCTTGGGCACGGCCACGGCGGCTACCTGCAGGGGCTGATGCGGCGCATGCTGCACGGTCTACTCCTGACGACGGCTTCGCGAGCGAGAGACGATGCAGCTGTCCCTACCCGCTGTGCGCGCCCATATGCGCCCCGTGCCGCTCGGCGCGAATTCGACCGGATTCCGCCCGCGCACCCCCTCCGTTTCAGCCGTCGAACCGCTTCCGGATCCGGTCGGCGAGGTCCACGAGCCGGGCGCCCAGCTTGGGCCGGGCCTCGATGTTGCCCAGCAGGGCGAAGCCGCGGACCACCACGACGGGCGCCCTGGGGTCGGGCTCGCCCCGGTTCTCGCCGTGCACCTCGAAGTTGCCGAGCACCCCGCTGCCGAAGCCGCGCAAGGTGACATTCTCCGGAACCACGATCTCCACGTTGCCCAGCACCGCGGTCACGTTGATCTCGGTCAGCTGCTGCTCGAACACGGCCTCGGTGAGGTCGATGTTGACGTCGCCCATGACCGACACCGCACGGGTGCGGGGGCCGGGCCGCCAGCGGCCGCGGCGGGCCGAACTGCTGCACACGGCGATCACGTCGTCCGTGTAGCCGATGCCCGGCGGCAGCGCCGGACCGGGGGCGGACGCGGCTGCCGGAGACGGGCCGGGGTGCGGGCCGGGGTGCGGGCCGGCGGGCAGGTCCCGTACCAGGACGTCCAGCTCACCGACGGTCTTCACGGCGTACAGGGCGTCCAGCCGCTCGGAGTGCTCCTCGGCGGTGAGCCGGCCCTCGGCCAGGGCGTCGGCCAGGATCCGGGCGATGCGGTCGCGGTCGGCGTCGCCGGCGCGCAGGCCGGATGCGGGGGCGGGGGCGGGGGCGACAGGGGCAGCGGTGTGCTTTTCCAGGTCCACGCGACCCAGCATAGCCAAACACGATAGATCGCGATACTGCTTCGTCCTGGCCGCGCCCCGGCATCGCCCCGGCCGCGCCTTGGCCGTCCCGTACACCTCCAGCCCGGCAGTGAGCCTTACCTCACAAACACGGACACCGGCGGAGGACCTAACCTGGTTGACCGCGCTGCCAATAGGTCGTCAGTGCTGTCTGCCGAGTGAGGAATGGCCACATGCCGGAGTTCGCGTACACCGACCTGCTCCCCCTGGGAGAGGACAAGACTCCCTACCGACTGGTGACGTCCGAGGGCGTGTCCACGTTCGAGGCGGACGGCCGTACGTTCCTCAAGGTGGAGCCGGAGGCGCTGCGCAAGCTGGCCGAGGAGGCCATCCACGACATCCAGCACTTCCTGCGCCCGGCCCACCTCGCGCAGCTGCGCCGCATCATCGACGACCCCGAGGCCTCCTCCAACGACAAGTTCGTCGCCCTGGACCTGCTCAAGAACGCCAACATCGCGGCGGCCGGCGTGCTGCCGATGTGCCAGGACACCGGCACGGCGATCGTCATGGGCAAGCGCGGCCAGAACGTGCTCACCGAGGGCGGCGACGAGGAGGCCCTCTCCCGCGGCATCTACGACGCGTACACCCGACTCAACCTGCGCTACTCGCAGATGGCCCCGCTGACCATGTGGGACGAGAAGAACACCGGCTCGAACCTGCCCGCGCAGATCGAGCTGTACGCCACCGACGGCGGCGCGTACAAGTT
The DNA here is from genome assembly GCF_042900645.1 of Streptomyces sp. NPDC012888. Taxonomy (NCBI): domain Bacteria; kingdom Bacillati; phylum Actinomycetota; class Actinomycetes; order Kitasatosporales; family Streptomycetaceae; genus Streptomyces; species Streptomyces sp. NPDC012888. The sequence continues at coordinate 453,586 of NZ_JBIBBM010000004.1, forward strand.
CCTCTTCATGGCCAAGGGCGGCGGCAGCGCCAACAAGTCGTTCCTCTACCAGGAGACCAAGGCGGTCCTCAACGAGGCCTCCATGATGAAGTTCCTGGAGGAGAAGATCCGCTCGCTGGGCACGGCGGCCTGCCCGCCGTACCACCTCGCGATCGTCGTCGGCGGCACCTCGGCCGAGCACGCCCTGAAGACCGCGAAGTACGCCTCCGCGCACTACCTCGACGAGCTCCCCACCGAGGGCTCCCCGCTCGGCCACGGCTTCCGCGACCTCGACCTGGAGCAACAGGTCTTCGAGCTCACGCAGAAGATCGGCATCGGCGCGCAGTTCGGCGGCAAGTACTTCTGCCACGACGTCCGCGTGGTCCGCCTGCCCCGGCACGGCGCGTCCCTGCCGGTCGCCATCGCGGTGTCGTGCTCCGCCGACCGCCAGGCGGTCGCGAAGATCACCGCCGAGGGCGTGTTCCTGGAGCAGCTGGAGCGGGACCCGGCCCGGTTCCTGCCCGAGACCACGGACGAGCACCTGGACGACTCGGGCGACGTGGTCCGGATCGACCTGAACCAGCCGATGGACGACATCCTGGCCACCCTCACCAAGCACCCGGTGAAGACCCGCCTGTCCCTGACCGGCCCGCTGGTCGTGGCGCGCGACATCGCCCACGCGAAGATCAAGGAGCGGCTGGACGCGGGCGAGGAGATGCCGCAGTACCTCAAGGACCACCCGGTGTACTACGCCGGCCCGGCGAAGACCCCCGAGGGCTACGCCTCCGGCTCCTTCGGCCCGACCACGGCCGGCCGGATGGACAGCTACGTCGAGCAGTTCCAGGCGGCGGGCGGCTCCAAGGTGATGCTGGCCAAGGGCAACCGCTCGCAGCAGGTCACCGACGCCTGCGGCACCCACGGCGGCTTCTACCTCGGCTCCATCGGCGGCCCGGCCGCCCGCCTCGCCCAGGACTGCATCAAGAAGGTCGAGGTCGTCGAGTACGAGGAGCTCGGCATGGAGGCGGTCTGGAAGATCGAGGTGGAGGACTTCCCGGCGTTCATCGTCGTGGACGACAAGGGCAACGACTTCTTCCAGAACCCGGCGCCGGAACCCACCTTCACCCACATCCCGGTGCGCGGCCCGGGCCTGGCGTAGCCGGGCGGGAGGGGCTCCGGCGCGGCGGCGCGTCATCCGGTGTTCGGCCATCCGTGGGCGTCGGGTACCGGGCGCGCCGCCCGGTGCGGATAACGTCTGACCCATGACGCAGCAGTCCCTCCGCACCGGTCTCGGCGTGCGCGTCGTCGCGCACCGCGGCGCCTCGCACGAGCACCCCGAGCACACCCTCGCCGCCTACCGCCAGGCCATCGCCGACGGGGCCGACGCCCTGGAGTGCGACGTACGGCTCAGCCGGGACGGGCGGTTGGTGTGCGTGCACGACCGGAGCGTCGGGCGGACCTCCGACGGGCGCGGGGTGGTGTCCGCGATGACCTACGAGGAGCTGGCCGGGCTCGACTTCGGCGGCTGGAAGGGCCCCGGCCACACCGGCGCCCGGGTTCTGCGGTTCGAGGAGCTGCTGGAGCTGGCGCTCGGGGCGCCGTACCCGGTCGGGCTGGCCGTGGAGACCAAGCACCCGAGCCGGTCCGGTGGCCGCCTGGAGGCCGAGCTGGTGCGCGTGCTCAGGGCGTACGGTCTGGCCGACGGGGCCTCGGGGCGGGTCGAGGTGATGAGCTTCTCGCGCAACGCGCTGGTGCGGCTCAACCGGCTCGCGCCCGGCCTGCCCTCGGTGTACCTGATCGAGCGGGCCGTACGGGCGCCGCGGCCGCCGTTCGCCGGGCACGCGGGTCCCGGGATCGAGCTCGTACGCCGTGACCCGGGCCTCGTGGGGCGGCTGCGGGCCAAGGGGCTGCGGGTGCGGGTGTGGACCGTGGACGAGCCCGAGGACGTGGAGCTGTGCCTGCGCCTGGGGGTGGAGACGATCATCACCAACCGGCCGCGCGAGGTGCGGGAGTACCTCGACGCCCGCTGAGCCGCAGGGACGGCGGGTGTTGATCCGGCCGGGGTGCGCCGGCCGGATGCGGAGGGGCGGCTGCCGGCTAGGCGAAGCGCTGGTTCGCGGAGCCGTCACAGGGCTGGAGGCGGAGGGCCTCGCGTGCGGCGGCCGTGGTCAGGCACATGCCGGTCGCCGCGGCCGGGCGGATGGTGGCGCCGTCGCGGACGAAGTTCTGGTTGGCGCCGCCGTGGCAGTTCCAGAGGATCAGGGCGGTGCCGGCCGCGTAGCCGCCGGGGACGTCCAGGCAGCGGTCGTGCGTGAGCTCGACGTGCACGGACTGGTTGGCCGGGTCGTACCACCAGCCCTGGTTGCGGCCGCCGTGGCAGTCCCAGCCGGTGACCGGGGTGCCGTTGGCGCTGGCGCTGCCCCTGGCGTCGAGGCAGTCGCCGGTGGCGGCGTTGCGCAGCGGCCGGTACATGTCGTCCCAGGCGCCCGGCGTGAGCACCGGCCGTCCGGTCGACGCCGGGTCGGCGCAGGAGGCCTCGCGCAGGCCGGAGGAGTAGAGCTGGGTCAGGCAGGCCGCGAAGGCGCCGTGGCCGCGGTAGTTGGGGTGGAAGGACTGGCGGGCGGTGTTCTCGTCCCACGGGAAGTGGTCGCCGAGGTCCAGGTAGAGGCCGCGGGCCCAGGTGTCCTCCATGCACACCTCGTGGCCGTGGAAGAGCCGGGAGTTGTCCAGGTAGATCGCCCCGGAGTTGCGGGCGGCCTCGCGCATGCCGCGCTCGAAGACGGGAACGGCGTGGTTGCGGCCCCAGGTGGCGTCCGAGTCGTAGCCGGCGCAGCCGCCGGGGAGCTTGCCGGGGAAGCCGGGGTTGTCCTGGAAGTCGGGGCCGATGGGGCTGGGGTAGCCCATGACGACGAGCTTGTAGTCGGAGTCGGCGTAGCCGGCGTCGCGCATGACGGTCTTCAGGTCGGCGACGGTGGCCTCGACCTTGGGGCGCAGTCCGTCGACGCGGGCCTGCCAGCCGGGGGCGTACTTCGGCTCGCAGGCGCCCTGGCTGAGCACCCAGCGGGTCACGCAGTCGGTGATGACGGGGCCGAACTGCAGGTCGTCGTTGGCTCCGGCGACGAGCAGGACCATCTTGATGCGGGTGTTGCGGGCCTTGATGGCGAGGCTGTCGCTCTGCACGAGCTCGTCGGCGTACTGCTTGCCGCCGCCGATCCGGATGTTGCCGGTGTACGCGCCCGAGCAGGCCACGTTGAAGGTGAGGTCGGCGGGGATGCCGGTGCGGTGGATGGCGGTGTCGGGCGAGCGGTGGCACTGGTTGGAGGGGGTGTTGGTGGCGGGGTCGTAGTTGCCCACGCCCTCGCCGGAGATCTCGCTGTCGCCGAGGGAGATGAGGCCGGTCTTGCGCTCGGCCATCGGGCGGATCGCGGAGTCCCCGTAGATCCTGACGGCTTCGGCGGCCCGGACGGCCTCCAGGGCGGGTGGGAGCGGGGTGGCCGCGGGCGCGGAGGTCTGGGCCGCCTGCGCCATGGGGGTGATGGCGGTGACGCCGCCGAGGGCGGCCGCGAACGCCGCGAGCGCCGCGAGGGTAGATCTGAGTCCTGGTCGGATTCTGGCCATGCCTGGTCTCCCCGGTGTCGGTGTTACCCCCGGTATTTACTGGCGGGTAGGGGAGTTGGGAACACTTCTAACAAGACAATTGCTCAAGTTTCAGAGGAGGCTGTGGACATGACCGAAGGCCAGTTCCGGACCGAACACGACTCGATGGGCGAGGTGCGGGTCCCCGCCCACGCCAAGTGGCGTGCCCAGACCCAGCGCGCGGTGGAGAACTTCCCCGTCTCCGGGCAGCGCCTGGAACGCGCCCACATCGCCGCGCTGGCGCGCGTCAAGGCCGCCGCCGCGCGGGTCAACGTACGGCTCGGGGTCCTGGAGCCGGAGATCGGAGGGGCCATCGAGGCGGCGGCGGCCGAGGTCGCCGACGGGCGCTGGGACGAGCACTTCCCGGTCGACGTCTTCCAGACCGGCTCCGGCACCTCGTCCAACATGAACATGAACGAGGTCCTCGCCACCCTCGCCTCCGAGCGGCTCGGCCGCGACGTCCACCCCAACGACCACGTCAACGCCTCGCAGAGCTCCAACGACGTGTTCCCCTCGTCCATCCACATCGCCGCCACCGCCGCCGTCACGCAGGAGCTGATCCCGGCCCTGCGGCACCTGGCCACCGCCCTGACCCACAAGTCGGCCGAGTTCGCCGAGGTGGTCAAGGCCGGCCGCACCCACCTCATGGACGCCACCCCGGTCACCCTCGGCCAGGAGTTCGGCGGGTACGCCGCCCAGGTCCACTACGGCATCGAGCGGCTCCAGGCGGCGCTGCCCCGGCTCGCGGAACTCCCCCTGGGCGGGACCGCCGTGGGCACCGGCATCAACACCCCGGCCGGCTTCTCAGAGGAGGTGATCGCCGAGGTCGCCGCCGACACCGGGCTCCCGCTGACCGAGGCGCGGGACCACTTCGAGGCGCAGGGCGCCCGGGACGCGCTGGTGGAGACCTCCGGGATGCTCCGCACCATCGCGGTCTCGCTCACCAAGATCTCGAACGACCTCCGGTGGATGGCCTCCGGCCCGCGCACGGGATTGGCCGAAATCAATCTGCCGGACCTCCAGCCGGGTTCCTCGATCATGCCGGGAAAGGTCAACCCGGTGGTCCCGGAGGCCGTCCTGATGGTCGCCGCCCAGGTGACCGGGAACGACACCGCCGTCGCGGTGGCGGGCGCGGCCGGCAACTTCGAACTCAACGTGATGCTCCCCGTGATGGCCCGCAACCTGCTCGAATCGGTCCGGCTGCTCTCCTCCGCGAGCCGGCTGCTCGCCGACCGCACCGTCTCCGGCATCACCGCCAACACCGAGCGGGCCAGGGAGTACGCCGAGTCCTCCCCCTCCGTGGTGACCCCGCTGAACCGGTACATCGGCTACGAGGAGGCCGCGAAGGTCGCCAAGAAGTCGCTCGCGGAGCGGAAGACGATCCGGGAGGTCGTCCTGGAGTCCGGCTACGTCGACCGCGGCGACCTCACCCTGGAGGAACTCGACGCCGCCCTGGACGTGCTGCGCATGACCCGGCCCTGACCGTCGTGACCTGCACCGCAGCGGCGCCGCGGAGCCCAGCCCTAAGATCTGCGCATGACAGCTACCGACGCGCCGGGCACACAGGGCACGCACTGGGCACCCGGGGACCACATCCTCTGGCGCTACCGCGACCACGCCCCCGGCCTGCGCGGCCGGGTGCACATCTGCCGGCCCGTGACGGTGGTCCAGGACACCCCCGAGCTGCTGGCCGTGTGGATGGCCCCGGGCACCGAGTGCGTCAAACCGGTGATGGCCGACGGGACCCCGGTCCACGAGGAGCCGCTCGCCACCCGCTACACGGCGCCGCGGACCACCGTCCGGTCCCGCTGGTTCGGCGGCGGCGTGCTGAAGCTGGCCCGCCCCGCCGACCCGTGGTCGGTGTGGCTGTTCTGGGGCCCCGGATGGCAGTTCAGGAACTGGTACGTCAACCTGGAGACCCCGCGCGTCCGGTGGTCCGGCGGCGTGGACTCCCAGGACCACTACCTCGACATCGCGGTGTACCCCGACCGGACCTGGAAGTGGCTGGACGAGGACGAGTTCGCGCAGGCCCGGCGGGCCGGCCTGATCAGCCCGGAGGACGCCGCACGGGTGCGTGCGGCGGGCCGCGAGGCGGTCGGGGCGATCAAGGCCTGGGAGGCGCCGTTCTCCTCGGGCTGGCAGGACTTCAGACCCGATCCGAGCTGGGGCGTTCCGGTCCTGCCCGAGGACTGGGACCGCACCCCGGCGCACATGACCTCATGAGACCCTTGATGCGCCCCCGGGGTTCAAACGTAGGATCGTCCTCCGCAAGGCTGCGTAATTGACATGCTGCGCGCGGGACTTGGTAACGAGCGGGACGCGGTACCCGGGGGTGACGGTGCCCCCGCCGCTGAGCGGGTATACCGCGACTGACCGAGTTGAGTGCAGCGCACATCGAGCGCAAACGGACGGAATGCCACGCGTGACGGAGTACCCCACCTCGCACGAGGGCCCGCAGCCTGCCGCGGCGGGCAGCTCCGACGTTCCCGGACCGCGCGGGTCCCGGCACGCCGCGGCCGGCCGGGCCGCGCCCGTGCCCGGCCCCGAGGACCGCGGCCATGGGAAGGCCCCGGCGCCGGTCGCGGAAGGCTCCGCGGGCGCCCGCGCGCGCACGGGGCACGACGCCTCGGCGCTGGCCCGCGACACCTCGGCCGCGCGGACCGCCGGCAGCGGCGGCACCTCCCCGGGGCTTCCCGGCCCGCGCGGCGAGGCCGAACCCCCGCGGCCGCTCGGCCGTGACGCGGCCCCCGGCGCGACAGCCGCGCCCGGACTCCCGGCCGGTGCCGCCGGCCCGGCCCAGGGCCCGGACGGCGCGCACGGGCAGGAGGCGGCGCTCGCCCGCGCCGGTGCCGCGGCCGCCGGGATGCTCGCCGCCGAACCGACCGCGGCCCGCCGCGAGGGCGACCGGCTGCGGTTCGTCGGCGCGGCCACCCGCCGCATCGCCCGGGGCCTCGACCTCGACGAGATCGTGCTCGGCCTGTGCCGGGCGACCGTGCCGACCTTCTCCGACGCCATCCTGGTCTACCTGCGTGACCCGCTGCCGGTCGGCGACGAACGCCCCGTCGGCCCGGTCGTCTTAAGGCTGCGCCGCACCGACCGGCTCCGGCCGATCGAGGAACTGGGCTCGGGGCTCGACCCCGCCGGGGCCGCGGGGGGCTCCGGCGAGCTCGACCTGAGCCAGCTGCCGCTCGTCGGTCCGCAGGGCGACCTGCCGGCCGCGGAGCTGTGCGAGATCCGGCCCGGCGGAGCGCTCGCCGAGGTGCTGCGCGGCGTACGGCCGGTGTTCGGGTCCTCCGCGGCGGCCAGGGCCGCGCTGCCGGAGCTGCTGGGCGAGGGCCATCCGGTACCGCGCGGTCAGCGGGCCGTGCTGGCGCCGCTGCGCGGCCGCCGGCGGGTGATCGGCGCCGCGGTGTTCCTGCGCAGCCCGGAGCGGCCCGCGTTCGAGGCGAACGACCTGCTGGTCGCCGCGCAGCTGGCCACGCACACCGCGCTGGGCATCGACAAGGCCGTGCTGTACGGCCGCGAGGCGTACATCGCGGACGAGCTGCAGCGCACCATGCTGCCCGACAGCCTGCCGCAGCCCACCGGCGTGCGGCTGGCCTCGCGCTACCTCCCCGCGGCCGAGACGGCCCGGGTCGGCGGTGACTGGTACGACGCCATACCGCTGCCGGGCAGCCGGGTGGCGCTGGTCGTGGGCGACGTCATGGGCCACTCCATGACCTCAGCGGCGATCATGGGTCAGCTGCGGACCACCGCGCAGACCCTGGCGCAGCTGGACCTGCCGCCGGCGGAGGTGCTGCACCACCTGGACGAGCAGGCGCAGCGGCTCGGTTCGGACCGGATGGCCACCTGCCTGTACGCCGTCTACGACCCGGTGTCGCACCGGATCACCATCGCCAACGCCGGGCACCCGCCACCGGTGCTGCTCCACCTGGGCGGCCGGGCCGAGGTGCTGCGGGTGCCCGCGGGCGCCCCCATCGGCGTCGGCGGGGTGGACTTCGAGGCGGTGGAGCTGGACGCGCCTGCGGGAGCGACCCTGCTGCTGTACACCGACGGCCTGGTGGAGAGCCGGCTGCGGGACGTGTGGACGGGCATCGACCAGCTGCGGGAGCGGCTGGCCGCCACCGCGCAGCTGACCGGGCTGGACCACCCGCCGCCGCTGGAGGCGCTCTGCGACGACGTCCTGGACATGCTGGGGCCGGGCGACCGCGACGACGACATCGCGCTGCTCGCGGCGCGGTTCGACGGGATCGCGCCCAGCGACGTGGCGTACTGGTTCCTGGACCCGGAGGAGACGGCTCCGGGGCGGGCCCGCCGCTACGCGCGCCGGGCGTTGGAGCGGTGGGGCCTGGAGGAGCTCAGCGACTCGCTGGAGCTGCTGGTCAGCGAGGTGGTGACGAACGCCGTCCGGTACGCGGAGCGGCCGGTGACGCTGCGTCTGCTGCGTACGGACGTGTTGCGCTGCGAGGTCGGCGACGACGCCCCGCAGCTGCCGAGGCAGCGGCGGGCCCGGGAGACCGACGAGGGCGGCCGCGGGCTGTTCCTGGTCAACCGGATGGCCCGGCGGTGGGGCGCGACCCGGCTGAGCAGCGGGAAGGTGGTCTGGTTCGAGCTGCAGCTGCCGGGTGGCGGCCGCTCCTGAACGGATCCTGGACGGACGACCGCCCGGCAGCGCGCGTGCGCTGCCGGGCGGTCTTCGTCCGGGTGGCGGGGCGGCTACGGCCTGACGGGCCGGCCGGAGCTGCTCGGGTCGTCCGGCGAGGGGCTCACCGGCTTGGACCGGGACGTGCTGGGCGAGACCGGCTTGGAGGAGTTGGAGCGGCTCGGGTCCGGCCGGTTCGACGGCGTCCCCGGGCTGACCGGCTGCGAGGAGCGGCCGCTGGGCGAGTTCTCCGGTGACCGGCTGGGCGAGGCGGAGGCGCTGGTGCTGCGGGACGGCGTGACGGCCGGGGCACCCATGTCGGCGTCGTCCAGCTCGAACTTGTCGGTGTCCACGCCCTTGAGGGCGGCCAGGGTGTAGGCCCGCCAGATGTCCGCCGGGAAGCTGGAGCCGCCCGCCCGGCCGCCGCCGGCGGTGCCGGTCAGGGTCTTGTGCTCGCCGTTGCCCAGGTCCTCGCCGAACATGGCGACGACGGTGACCAGCTCCGGGGTGTACGCGGCGAACCAGGCGGACTGGTTGTTCTCGGTGGTACCGGTCTTGGCGGCGGCCTCGTAGGCGCTGCTGCGGACCGGCTTGCCGGAGCCGTCGGCGTCCTCGACCACGCCGACGAGGACCTTGGTCACGGTGTCGGCGGTGCTGCTGTTGATCACCTGGGAGCCGATGGCCTGCTGCGGGCGGTAGGTGCGCTCGGCGTGGGTGGCGGACTTCACGATGGTCGGGGTGACCTTCTTGCCGTGCCGGTCGAGGGTGGCGTAGACGCCCGCCATCTCCACGGTGTTGGCGCTCATGGTGCCGAGCGAGAGGGCCGGGGCGTCCGGGTCCCAGCCCGGGCGGTCCTGCATGCCCATGGCCAGGGCGGTCTTCTTGACCTTGGAGGGCTTGGCGTCCACGAACATCTGCGCGTAGACGGAGTTCAGCGAGCGGTTGGTGGCCGTCTGGACGGTGACGTCGCCGTGGCTGCGGTCGTCCTGGTTCTGCGGGGCGAACCGCGTGGAGGCGCCGACCACGGGGCGGCGGCTGGTGCCGTCGTAGATGGTGTTCGGGGTGATCTTCTGGCCGTCCTGGGTCTCCGCGCCGTTCTCCAGGGCGGCGGCCAGGATGACCGGCTTGAAGGTGGAGCCGGGCTGGAAGTCGGTGCGCAGGGCGTTGCTGTCCCACTTGTCCTGCTGGCCGGTGCCGCCGTACATGGCGACGACGGCGCCGGTCTTCGGGTCCACCGAGGTGGCGCCGGCCTGGACGTACTGGTCGACCGGGCGGTTCTCCTTGTCCTTGCGGTCGAGCTTGGACTCCAGCTCCTCCTGGACGGCGTTCTCCAGGGCCTTCTGCTTCTTCGGGTCGATGTTGAGGGTGATGTTCCAGCCGCCGGCGCTGATCTGGTCCTCCGTCACGCCCTGGCGGATCAGCTCGGCGTTGGCGGCCTGGATGAGGTAGCCCTTCTGGCCCTCGGTGCCCGGGGTGGGCTTGGGCTTGATCGGCTCCTGGAACTTCATGCCGGCCCGCTTGGCGGCGTCGAGCTCGCCCATCTCGACCATGTTGTCGAGCACGCCGTTGAAGCGGATCATGACGAGCCGCTTGCCGTTGGGGCCGGCGGTGGCCCAGTCGTACTGGCTGGGGGCCTGGAGGACGGCGGCCAGGTAGGCGCCCTGTTCCAGGGTCAGCTTGCCGACGTCGACGCCGTAGTAGGCCTGGGAGGCGGCCTGGATGCCGTAGGCGCCGCGGCCGAAGTAGCTGGTGTTGAGGTAGCCGGCGAGGATGTCGTCCTTCTCCATGTCCTCGTCGACCTTGAGGGAGATGACCAGCTCCTTGAGCTTGCGCGTGGCCGTCTGCTCCTGGTTCAGGTAGTAGTTCTTGACGTACTGCTGGGTGATGGTGGACCCGCCGGCGGTGCCCTTGCCGGTGACGGTGTTGAAGGCGCCGCGGGCCACGCCCATCAGGTCGATGCCCCGGTCCTTGTAGAAGGACTTGTTCTCGATGGCGATGAACGCGGTGCGGATTTCCGGGCGGATCTTGTCGAGCGGCACGATCTCGCGGTTGAGCTGGCCCTTGCGGGACATCACGGTGCCGTCGGCGTAGCGGTAGACGTTGCTCTGCAGCGTCGCCTGCTCGTTGGGGTTGGGCTTCGGGACCGAGAAGTAGAGGACCACCAGGCCTGCCATGCCGAGCAGGACGAGGCCGAGGAACGTGCCGAGTATCTTCTTCCAGGTGAAGAGGCGGCGTATGACGCTCTTCCGGCCCGCGCCGGCACCCTTCGCCCCGCGCCGCGCTCCGCGCTGCTTCTGCGCCTTACGCGATTCTGCTCGGCCCATCGCTCCCGCTCCGCTCGATTACCCCCCGACGTCAGCTCCGAAAACTAACACCGCAGGTGTGGACAAAGGTCGGCGAATGTCGACCAATACCGCCTAATTCGGACGTGAGAATCAGCACCCACATCAATGGAACCGACGTCTTGACGGGGCACGGGGTTGCACGGCAGCAAAAAAGTGATATCACTTTGCTAGAAGCTCGGCACGGAACGGGGAGAGCCATGACGGAAGTTGTGACGGTCGCGCAGGGGCCGGGGGAGCCGGCGGAGCCGCGGGTGCGCGAGTACAGGGCCCGCAGCATCGGTGGCGGGCCCGCGCTGCTGCTCGGCCTGGCCGGCGTGCTGGCCGGAGCGGGCCTGGTCGTCGCCGGAGCCGTCGCGGCGGGGACGGCCGCCAAGGTGTCGCTGATCGTCCTCGGCGTCCTGCTCGCCCTCGGCGCGCTGTTCGCGATGTGCGGGCTGAACGTGGTGGAACCCGGCCAGGCCCGCGTGGTCCAGCTGTTCGGCCGCTACCGGGGCACGATCCGCACCGACGGGCTGCGCTGGGTCAACCCGCTGACCTCCCGCGAGACGATCTCCACCCGGGTCCGCAACCACGAGACGGCGGTGCTGAAGGTCAACGACGCCTACGGCAACCCGATCGAGCTGGCGGCGGTCGTGGTGTGGAAGGTCGAGGACACCGCGCGGGCGGTCTTCGAGGTGGAGGACTTCACCGAGTTCGTGGAGACCCAGACGGAGGCGGCGGTCCGGCACATCGCCATCGAGTACCCCTACGACTCCCACGACGAGGGCGGGCTCTCGCTGCGCGAGAACGCCGAGGAGATCACCGAGAAGCTCGCGGCGGAGCTCCACGACCGGGTCGACGCGGCCGGTGTCCGCATCATCGAGTCCCGCTTCACCCACCTCGCGTACGCTCCGGAGATCGCCTCGGCGATGCTCCAGCGCCAGCAGGCCGGCGCCGTGGTGGCGGCCCGCAAGCAGATCGTCGAGGGCGCGGTGGGCATGGTCGAGCTCGCCCTGCACCGGCTGACGGAGGAGGACATCGTGGAACTGGACCCGGAGCGGAAGGCCGCGATGGTCTCGAACCTGATGGTGGTCCTCTGCGGTGACCGCGCCGCCCAGCCGGTCGTGAACACGGGCACGCTGTACCAGTGACCCCGCCGGAGCAGGACGACGCCGGGCCGCCGCCCAAGCCGGCCCGGCAGGCCCGCAAGCAGGTACTGCTGCGGCTGGACCCGCAGGTCCACGACGCGCTCGCCCGCTGGGCCGGCGAGGAACTGCGCAGCGCCAACGCCCAGATCGAGTTCCTGCTGCGCCGGGCGCTCGCCGAGGCGGGCCGCCTCCCTTCGGAATCTGCCCCCATCCCCCGGCGCGGCCGGCCCCCCAAGCCGAACGGCTGACCCCTTCCGGCCCCGCCGGTGCAGGGCGCCCCGCGCCCCGTGCACCGGCGGGGCCGTTCCCGTGCCATTCCCGTGCCGTTCCCGTTTCCGGCGTTCCGCAGGCCTATTCGCTGCGCGTATACACACGAGGTATACACCGGGTGTACAGTCGCCGCCATGTCCATCGGTCACACGCTCCTCGGCCTCCTGGAGGCCGGTCCCCGCCACGGATACGACCTCAAGCGCGCCTTCGACGAGAAGTTCGGCCACGACAGACCCCTCGCCTACGGCCAGGTCTACGCGACCATGTCCCGGCTGCTGAAGAACGGCCTCGTGGAGGTCGACGGCATCGAGGCCGGCGACGGCCCCGACCGCAAGCGGTACGCCATCACCGACGCCGGCGTCACCGACGTCGCGGACTGGCTCGCCCAGCCCGAGAAGCCCGAGCCGTACCTGCAGTCCGTCCTGTACACCAAGGTGGTCCTCGCGCTGCTCACCGGCCGCAGCGCCCAGGACCTCCTCGACACCCAGCGGGCCGAACACCTGCGCCTGATGCGCATCCTGACCACCCGCAAGCGCAAGGGCGACCTCGCCGACCAGCTCGTCTGCGACCACGCCCTGTTCCACCTGGAGGCCGACCTGCGCTGGCTGGAGCTCGCCGCCGCCCGCCTCGACCGGCTCGCGAAGGAGGTCCGCGGATGAACCCCGCCGGTTCCCTGCTCACCGCCACCGGCCTGCACAAGGCGTACGGGGCAACCCGCGCCCTGGACGGCGCCGAGTTCTCCATCCACCCCGGCGAGGTCGTCGCCGTCATGGGACCCTCCGGCTCCGGGAAGTCCACGCTGCTGCACTGCCTGGCCGGCATCGTCACGCCCGACTCCGGCAGCATCGGCTACGCCGGGCGCGAGCTCACCGCCATGAGCGACGCCGAGCGCAGCGCCCTGCGCCGTACCGACTTCGGCTTCGTCTTCCAGTTCGGCCAGCTCGTCCCCGAGCTGACCTGCGTGGAGAACGTCGCGCTGCCGCTGCGCCTGAACGGCGTCAAGCGCAGGCCCGCCGAGGCGGCCGCACGGGAGTGGATGGACCGGCTCCAGGTCGCCGAACTCGGCGGCAAGCGCCCCGGCGAGGTGTCCGGCGGGCAGGGCCAGCGGGTGGCCGTGGCCCGCGCCCTGGTGACCGGCCCCCGCGTCCTCTTCGCGGACGAGCCGACCGGCGCCCTGGACTCCCTCAACGGCGAGCTGGTGATGCAGCTGCTCACCGAGGCGGCCCGGTCCGCCAACGCCGCCGTCGTCCTGGTCACCCACGAGACCCGGGTCGCCGCCTACTCCGACCGGGAGATCGTCGTACGGGACGGCCGCTCCCGGGACATGGAGCGCGTCGTATGAGCGCGTTCGGCACCTGGGGCCGCGATCTCGCCATGGGCGTCCGGTTCGCCTTCGGCGGCGGCCGGGAGGGCTGGATGCGCACGGCCCTGACCGGTGTCGGCGTCGGCCTCGGCGTGGCGCTGCTGCTGCTCACCACCGCGCTGCCCAGCCTCCTCGCGCACCGCGACGCCCGCGCCGACGCCCGCGACACGGCCACCGGGCAGGCCGAGGGCATGCCGGAGCGCGGTCCCGGCACCCTGCTCGTCGCGCAGGTCGACCAGACCTACCGGTCCTACGGGGTGGACGGCCGGCTGGTCCGGCCCGAAGGCCCCGAAGCGCCGCTGCCCCCGGGCCTCACGGCCTTCCCCGGCCCCGGCGAGCTGGTGGTCTCCCCCGCCCTGGACCGGCTGATGAAGACCGACGAGGGCAGGCTGCTGCGCGAACGCCTCGACGGGCCGATCGTCGGGACCATCGGCAAGGCGGGCCTCGTGGGCCCCGGCGACCTGTACTTCTACCTCGGCTCGGACCGGCTGGAGGCCGGCGACCAGTCGCCCGTCCGGCGCGTCGACTCGTTCGGGGCCACCGAGGAGGCCGCGCCGCTGGACCCGGTCCTCACACTGCTGGTGCTGCTGGTGCTCGTGGCACTGCTGGTGCCCGTCGCCGTGTTCGTCGCGACCGCCGTCCGGTTCGGCGGCGACCGGCGCGACCGCAGGCTGGCCGCGCTCCGGCTGGTCGGCGCCGACGGCCGGACGGTCCGCCGGATCGCCGCCGGCGAGGCGCTGGCCGGGTCGGTGGTGGGCCTGGTCCTGGGCGCCGGCCTGTTCCTCCTCGCCCGCGCGTCCGCCGAGGGGATCGGCGTCTCCCAGCGCGGGGTGTTCGCCTCCGACCTGGACCCCGCACCCTGGCTGGCCGCCCTGGTCGCGGCCGTGGTGCCCGCCGCGGCCGTCGGGGTGACCCTGTTCGCGCTGCGCCGCGTCGTCATCGAGCCGCTGGGCGTCGTCCGTACGGCCGTGCCGCGCAGGCGCCGGATGTGGTGGCGGCTGCTGATGCCGCTGGCCGGACTCGGGCTGCTGCTGCCGCTCATGGGACGCGGGAACGACTCGGGCTACTTCAACGAGTGGCAGGTGTCGGCCGGCGTGGTGCTGCTGCTCGTCGGTATCACCGCCCTGCTGCCCTGGCTGCTGGAGCGGATCGTCGGCCGGCTCGGCGGCGGGGGCGGAGTCTCCTGGCAGCTCGCCGTGCGCCGGCTCCAGCTGACCAGCGGCACCGCCGCGCGTCTGGTCAACGGCATCGCGGTGGCGGTCGCCGGTGCCATCGCCCTGCACATGCTGTTCGCGGGAGTCGAGCACGACTACTCCGAGGAGACCGGACACGACCCGTCGCGGGCCTCGCTGTCCGTCCTGAGCCGCGGTTCCGCCGACGGTGTCCAGGCCCTCGGCGACGCCGTCGCGAAGGGGAAGGGCGTCATCCGGTCCGTCCCGCTGGCCAGCACCTCCGCGGCCCACCGGCCGGTGACCGAGGGCGGCACCATCCCCGTGACCGTGGGCAGCTGCGCGGCCCTCGCCGAGCTCGCCACCCTGCCCTCCTGCCGGGACGGGGACGTGTTCGTCCTGCCCGCCGACTCCTCCGAGGGGACCGCGAAGGCCGGCGACCGGCTGTTCACCGGGAACGTCTACGGACACGAGGGCGGCCCCGCCCCGATCCCCTGGACGGTCCCGGCCGGCGCCCGGTCCGTGACGGCCCGTCCGGACCCGAACGGCAACCCGAGTTCGGGCCTGCTGGTCACCCCCTCCGCCGCACCCCAGGGCCCCGGCAGCCTCGAGTACGGGGTCGTCTACGTGAAGACGGACCCGCGGGTGCCGGACTCGCTGGACCGCGCCCGCAACGCCGCCTTCCGGGCGGACCCCCTGGCCGTCGCCATGACGCTCCAGCAGCGGGCGACGACACCGCAGTTCACGTCCATCCGGACCGGGCTGTACATCGGCGCGACCGCCGTACTGGTGCTGATCGGGGCGAGCCTGCTGGTACTGCAGCTGGAACAGCTGCGCGAACGGAGGAAGCTGCTGTCCGCGCTGGTCGCCTTCGGCACCAAGCGGTCCACGCTGAGCCTGTCGGTGCTCTGGCAGACCGCCCTGCCGATCGCGCTGGGCGTGGGCCTGGCCATCACGGTGGGCGTCACCCTGGGCGCGGTCCTGATGCGGGTGACCGACGTACCGGTGCGCGTCGACTGGCTGTCGGTCTCCGCGATGGCCGGCACCGGCGCCGGAGTGGCCCTCCTGGTGACCGCGCTCAGCCTGCCGCCGCTGGTCCGGATGATGCGCCCGGACGGCCTGCGCACCGAGTAGCGCCGTACGCCGGGCCCGCCCGGCGCGCCGTCCGCCCGCCCGCCCCGCGCCCCGCGCCCCGGCTTCAGTCCGTCGGCCACACGGGGAGCGGGCGGACGGCTTCCCGCAACGCGGCCGCCACTTGCCGGAACTCGGCCGCGCGGGCCGTGCCCGTACGCATGGCCAGACCGATCCGCCGGGACGGGGCCGGTTCGGCGAAGTAGCCGGTGGCCAGGTGCTCGTTGCGGGTGGTCTCCAGGCGCAGCGCGGTCCGCGGCAGCAGGGTCACGCCCAGCCCGCCGGCGACCAGCTGGACCAGGGTGGACAGCCCGGCGGCCGTGGTGGTGACGTCCGCGCCGTCGGTCCGGCCGGCCTCGCGGCAGATGTCCAGGGCCTGGTCGCGCAGGCAGTGGCCCTCGTCGAGCAGCAGCAGGGGCAGTCCGCGCAGTTCCTCCCGGGGGATGTCCCGGCGGCCGGCCAGCGGGTGCGCGCGGGGGGCGAGCAGGACGAAGTCCTCGTCGAACAGCGGAAGTTCGGTGATGCCGGGGGCGCCGAGCGGCACCGCGAGCAGCAGCAGGTCCAGCCGTCCGCCGGACAGCCCGTCCAGCAGGGAGCCGGTCTGCTCCTCGTGCACCTGGAGGTCCATCAGCGGGTACCGGCGGCGGAACAGCCCGAGGACGGTGGGCAGGAGGTACGGGGCCACGGTGGGGATCACGCCGAGGCGCAGCACCCCGGTGAAGGGCGCGCGGACCGCCTCGGCCTCCTCCAGCAGCCCGGCCGTGGCGTCGAGGACCACCCGGGCGCGGGCGGCGATCCGCTCGCCCGCCGGGGAGAGCAGCACCTTGCGGGTGGTGCGCTCCAGCAGCTGCACGCCGAGGGACTCCTCCAGGGCGGAGACCGCTCCGGAGAGGGCGGGCTGGCTCATTCCTATCGCCGCGGCCGCGTCCCTGAAGTGCAGGTGTTCCGCCACGGCCGCGAAGGCACGCAGCTGTGCGAGCGTGGGTTGCTTCGCTCCCCTATTACCGACAGCCACTGATAGGCACCTCCGATCACGTCGTTCCACTCTAGCGATTTCTGTAATCAATGCAGCTGTGCCAGCATGTGAGATCCGTCCAACCCCCTCGGAAAGCCCTCAAAAAGGTTCCTTTCCACGTCCACGAGGAGAGAACGTGCTCACTGTCGGTGACAAGTTCCCGAGCTACGATCTGACCGCCTGCGTCTCGCTGGAGGCCGGCAAGGAGTTCGCGCAGATCGACCACAAGACCTACGAGGGCAAGTGGCGCGTGGTCTTCTTCTGGCCGAAGGACTTCACCTTCGTCTGCCCGACCGAGATCGCCGCGTTCGGCAAGCTGAACGAGGAGTTCGCCGACCGCGACGCGCAGGTCCTGGGCGTCTCCGGCGACTCCGAGTTCGTCCACCACGCCTGGCGCAAGGACCACGCCGACCTGCGTGACCTGCCCTTCCCGATGCTGGCCGACTCCAAGCACGAGCTGATGCAGGCCTGTGGCGTGCAGGGCGAGGACGGCTTCGCGCAGCGCGCCGTGTTCATCGTCGACCAGAACAACGAGATCCAGTTCTCGATGGTGACCGCCGGTTCCGTGGGCCGTAACCCCAAGGAGGTCCTGCGGGTCCTCGACGCCCTGCAGACCGACGAGCTGTGCCCCTGCAACTGGAACAAGGGCGAGGACACCCTCGACGCCGGCGCGCTCCTGGCCGGTGAGTGACCCGTGTCCCTCGACTCCCTCAAGTCGGCCATACCGGACTTCGCCAAGGACCTGAAGCTCAACCTGGGTTCGGTCATCGGCAACCAGGACACCCTGACGCAGCAGCAGCTGTGGGGCACGGTCCTGTCCTGCGCGATCGCCGCCCGCTCCCCGCGCGTCCTGCGTGAGCTGGAGCCCGAGGCGAAGGCCGCCCTCTCGCCGGAGGCGTACACCGCGGCGAAGTCCGCGGCCGCGGTGATGGCGATGAACAACGTCTTCTACCGCACCCGCCACCTGCTCTCCGACCCGGAGTACGGGACCCTGCGGGCCGGTCTGCGGATGAACGTCATCGGCAACCCGGGCGTGGAGAAGGTCGACTTCGAGCTGTGGTCCCTCGCGGTCTCCGCGATCAACGGCTGCGGGCAGTGCCTGGACTCCCACGAGCAGGTGCTGCGCAAGGCCGGCGTGGACCGGGACACGGTCCAGGAGGCCTTCAAGATCGCCTCGGTGATCCAGGCCGTGGCCGTCACCCTGGACGCGGAGGCGGCGCTCGCCGCCGAGTGACCGGGCGGACGGACGGCACGGGCCCCGCGGAGCGTCATGCTCCGCGGGGCCCGTCCGCGTTCACCCGGGGGCGTTCACCGGGTGCGCAGCGCGCCCAGCAGTGTGGCCGTGTCCTTCACCATGGCCGTCTTCACGGCCTCCCAGTCCGGCTGCCGTTCCGGCCCCTCCTCCCCGGTGTTCTCGTCGGGGGCGACCCAGTACCAGCTCACGTCCACGGTGAGGACCACTCCGCCGTCCAGCACGCGCAGCCGCGGCCCGTCCCTGACGTCGTTCGTCATCAGCGCGCGCTCCCCCAGGCCCTCGACCTCGTCGGGGGTGGCGGCCGACCACAGGTCCCGGCGGGGGTCCACCTCGAACTCGGTCCGCGGGTCGGTGTTCTTGTGCCGTTCCACCAGCACGCCCACCCGGTACTGGTAGTAGGGCTGTCCGGAGCCCAGCTGTTCCGGGGTCGCCGCGGTGCTCATGGTGCAGTACGCCGTGTCCAGGGCCGCGTGCCGCCGCTCGGTGTCCTCACGTTCGGCGCCGACGTTCCCGACGACGGCCCTGAGCGCGGCCGGGTCGAACTTCTCGCAGAGGGCGCCGGTGTGCGCGTACCGCAGGGGCGGCCCCTTCTCCCCCAGCGCGTGGACGACGTACAGCCCGCCCGCCCACAGCGCGGACGCGACCGCCGCCCCGGCCAGGGCCCACGCCCAGGCCGGGCGCCGGACGGCGGGACGGGGGCCGGCCGGCTCCACCGTCCCGCCGGCGCCCCGCATCGGCTCCGAACTGCCTTCGAGCTCAGGTTCGCTGATCACCGGCCGTTCCTCCCCCCTGGTCCGCCGGAGCGGAGATGAGTGCCGTGGCCCCGTGCGGGCCCGGCCCCGTGCGCGCCGCCCGCTCCCCCGAGTACACCCGCAGGTAGCCGACGACGGTGTTGGTGACGGCCACCAGCGGAACGGCGACGACGGCTCCCCCGATGCCGGCGACCATGCCGCCGGCCGCCACCGACAGCACCACGGCGAGCGGGTGGACGCGTACCGCCCGGCCGAGGATGAACGGCTGGAGCACGTGGCCCTCGATCTGCTGGACGGCCAGTACGACCAGCAGCACCATCAGGGCGGCGAACACGCCCTCGGTCACCAGCGCGACCACGACGGCCAGCGCGCCGGAGACCACGGCGCCGACCAGCGGGATGAACGCGAACAGGAAGATGAAGACGGCCAGCGGCACCGCCAGCGGCACGTCCAGGATCCAGATGCCCAGGCCGATGAAGACCGCGTCGATCAGGGCCACGATCACCGTGCCGCGCACGTAGGCGGTCAGGGTCCGCCAGGCTCGCGGGCCGGCGCCGGCGACGCCCTGCCGTGCGACGGCGGGCACCAGGCCGAGGACCCAGCCCCAGATCCGCTTCCCGTCGTAGAGCAGGAAGAGGGTGGAGAACATGGCGAGGAGGATGCCCGTCAGCACCTCGACCATGACCGTCACGCCCTGGAGGCCCGCCGAGGTGATCTCCTCGGTGTTGGTGCCGATGGTGTCGGTGAGGTTGTCGGCGATGTCGTTGATCTGCTTCTCGGTGACGTGGAAGGGGCTGTCCAGGGCCCACGCCTTGAGCT
Organism: Streptomyces sp. NPDC012888; assembly: GCF_042900645.1. Classification (NCBI taxonomy): domain Bacteria; kingdom Bacillati; phylum Actinomycetota; class Actinomycetes; order Kitasatosporales; family Streptomycetaceae; genus Streptomyces; species Streptomyces sp. NPDC012888. The sequence goes on from NZ_JBIBBM010000004.1 coordinate 473,086, forward strand.
CGTTGATGCCGTCCCGGACCCGGTCGGAGAGGTCGTCGAGGTTCTCCATGACCTGCCAGACCACGAACCAGCCGACCAGGCCGATGACGACGAAGCCGAGAACGGCGGTGACGGCGGTGGCCAGCCCGCGCGGCAGCCCGGCCCGGCGCAGCCGTACGACGAAGGGCTGGAGCAGGGCGGTGACCAGCAGGGCGGCGGCGAAGGCGAGGACGACCAGGCGGACTTCGCTGATCACCTTCATCAGCACCCAGAGCATCCCGGCCATCAGCAGCAGCCGCCAGCTGACCTCGGCGGCCACCCGCACCCCCCACGGGACCACGCTCGCCGGATCGGGGCGCGGCTGGAACACGGCGGGGTGGTGCGCCGGGACGGGGTGAGCGGCGACGGGCCCCGCTGCCGCGTCGGACGGCGCCGGGCCGGGAGGTACGGGCGCGACGCCGGGTGCGCCGGGCTCGGACACCCCGTTGGCCTCGGCCTCGACCTCGGCGCGCCGCTCGTTGAGGCGTTCCTCCATCCGGTTCAGCTTGTTGCCGAGCCGGCCGAGCCAGCCCGCTCTCTTCGCCATCTCGTTCCCTTCTCCCCCCGACGCCCGGGGAGACCCCCCGCACGCGTCGACCGTACACGCGGCGAGCCCCGCACCGTCGGACGGTGCGGGGCTCTGCGCAGGCGGGGGCGGACCGGCCGCGGGCGGCTAGTACCAGTTGTTGGCCTGCCAGAACGACCAGGCGCCGCAAGGGCTGCCGTAGCGGTCGTTCATGTAGTTGAGTCCCCACTCGATCTGGGTGGCGGGGTTGGTGCGCCAGTCGGCGCCGGCCGAGGCCATCTTCGAGCCCGGGTAGGCCTGGACCAGGCCGTAGGCGCCCGAAGACGGGTTGGTGGCCTTGTAGTTCCAGGTCGACTCGTGGTTCACGATGTTCGAGAAGCACTGGAACTGACCGGCCGGGACCATCTGCCGGGCTATGGCCTTGACCTCGGCGACCGTGTAGGAGGTCTGCGGGGAGAAGGCGGAGCCGTCGCGGACGGCGGCGGCGGAGCGGCTGGCGGCCTGCTCCTTCTCCTCGCGCTCCTTCTTCGCCTGGGCTTCGGCGGCCGCCTTCTTCTCCTTGGCGTCCTTCGCGGCCTGGAGGCGGGCGGCCTCCTCGGTCGACTTCTTCGCGGAGGCGTCGGCGGAGGTCGCGAGGGCATCGGCCTGCTGCGTCAGGGAAGCGGTCTGGACCTGCGCCTGCTCTCCGACCGGGATGTCCGCGAGGAGCGTCGCACCCGACGCGGTGGTCTCGAGATCGTTCGAGGGGTCGCCGGTGGCAACGCCCACGACTGCGCCGACGGTGGTGACCGCGGTGGCCGATGCCACGGCGATTCCCCGGACCGAGATCCGGCTCACACGGTGTCCTTCCAGCAGCGTCCGCGCTGTGACCGCAGCGTCCGCGATAGTGCCCCTGACACAGGCCTCCACGGTTCTGCGGTCACTGGAGGCGCGGGCCCGGTGAACGGGCGGCATACGGCGGACGGTTCTTCAATTGTGGGTACAGCTGTGCCGTATGCGGGGCCTGACGGAGAACAGACTCTGCCGGACCCGGATGCCGCAAGGCAATTCTCCGTTGCGTGGGAAAGGTCACACCTGGGGCGACCCGAGTGGTTCGGGCGAACTGCTGTGCAAGGAGACGCCGCCCGGCTAGGCTCCTGCGCCTTCGCCGGACGGCGTCAACTGGTCCGCCACCTATGGGCGGTTTGGGGCGGATTCGGTCAGAGGGTTTCCAGCATCTCGGTCACCAGGGCGGCGATAGGCGAGCGCTCCGACCGGGTCAGCGTGACGTGGGCGAACAGCGGATGGCCCTTCAACTTCTCGACCACGGCGACCACTCCGTCGTACCGGCCGACCCGCAGGTTGTCCCGCTGCGCGACGTCGTGCGTCAGGACGACCCGGGAATTGGCCCCGATCCTGGACAGAACGGTCAACAGGACGTTGCGTTCCAGGGACTGGGCCTCGTCCACGATGACGAAGGCGTCGTGCAGCGAACGCCCGCGGATGTGGGTCAGCGGCAGCACTTCCAGCATGTCCCGCGCCAGCACCTCTTCGATGACCTCGCGTCCCGCCACCGAGGAGAGGGTGTCGAAGACCGCCTGCGCCCACGGGCCCATCTTCTCCGTCTGGTCGCCCGGCAGGTAGCCGAGCTCCTGGCCGCCGACGGCGTACAGCGGACGGAAGACCATCACCTTCTGGTGCTGGCGGCGCTCCAACACCGCCTCCAGACCCGCGCACAGCGCCAACGCCGACTTGCCCGTGCCGGCCCGGCCGCCCATGGAGACGATGCCGACCTCCGGGTCGAGCAGCAGGTCCAGGGCGATCCGCTGTTCGGCGCTGCGGCCGTGCAGTCCGAAGGCCTCGCGGTCGCCCCGGACGAGCCTGACGTTGCCGTCGCCCGTGACCCGGCCCAGGGCCTTGCCGCGCTCCGACTGGAGCACCAGTCCCGTGTGGACGGGGAGCTCGGCGGCCTCCGGCACGTACAGCCGCTCCTCGGAGTAGAGGAGGTCGACCTGTTCGCCGGAGAGCGGGAGCTCGCTCATGCCGGTCCAGCCGCCGTCCGTGATGGCGAGCTCGGCGCGGTACTCCTCGGCGAGCAGGCCCACGGAGGAGGCCTTGATGCGCAGCGGGAGGTCCTTCGACACGACGGTGACGTCGTATCCCTCGGCCTGGAGGTTGCGGGCGACCGCGAGGATCCGGGAGTCGTTGTCGCCCAGGCGGAAGCCGGCCGGGAGGACCCCCGGATCCGCGTGGTTGAGTTCGACCCGCAGGCTGCCGCCGAGATCACCCAGGGGGATGGGGGCGTCGAGCCGTCCGTACCGGACCCGGAAGTCGTCCAGCAGGCGGAGGGCCTGACGGGCGAAGTAGCCGAGTTCCGGATGTTGGCGCTTGGCCTCCAGCTCGGTGATCACCACGATCGGGAGCACGACCTCGTGCTCCTCGAATCGGAGTACGGCGTTGGGGTCTGCCAGCAGGACGCTGGTGTCGAGGACGTAGGTCCGCCTGTCGGGCAGGCGGCGCTTAGTGCTGGTCACCACGGAAGGACGTACCCCCTCGGAAGAGGTCGGGCCATGAAGACCGGACCGGTCATCGGCCGCAATGCAAGGGCCGAATTCCGGCCCTCCCCTGAAGTCCGTGCGACGGCACGAGCGTCCTGGTGCAAAGGGCCTCCCGGGCGGACGGCCCGGTGCCGTCCGCTGAGATTCGACACCCGTGGATCGGGCATCGACCTGCTGGGGGTATTCCCTTCAACAAGCGCCGCCATGCCATGGCATATGACGGATGCTCGGTGAACCTTCGGTGAATGCCGCTCAGGTGCCGTAGCGGCGGTGACGGGCGGCGTAGTCGCGCAGCGCCCGCAGGAAGTCGACCTTGCGGAAGGCCGGCCAGAAGACCTCGCAGAAGTAGTACTCGGAGTGGGCGCTCTGCCACAGCATGAATCCGGACAGCCGCTGTTCGCCGCTGGTGCGGATCACGAGGTCCGGGTCGGGCTGGCCCCGGGTGTAGAGGTGTTCGGCGATGTGGTCGATGTCGAGGATCTCGGCGAGCTCCTCGAACGAGGTCCCCTTCTCGGCGTGCTCCAGGAGCAGCGAGCGGACCGCGTCGGCGATCTCCTGGCGGCCGCCGTAGCCGACCGCGACGTTGACGAGTATTCCCTCGACCCCGTCGGTGGCCTGTTCGGCCTCCTTGAGCACGGTCTGGGTCCGGGCGGGCAGGATGTCCAGGTTCCCCACGTGGTGGACGCGCCAGCGGCCGTCCGCCGCCAGGCCCCGGACGGTGTTCTCGATGATGTTGAGCAGCGGGCGCAGCTCGTTCTCCGGCCGGTCCAGGTTGTCCGTGGAGAGCATCCACAGGGTGACGACCTCGACGTCGGTCTCGTTGCACCAGCCCAGCAGCTCGGAGATCTTCTCGGCGCCGGCCCGGTGGCCCTGCTCGGTGGTCCCGCCGGACGCCTTGGCCCACCGCCGGTTGCCGTCCAGGATGACGCCGATGTGCTTGGGCACCGCGTCGTGGTCCAGGCGGCCTTCCACCCGGCGTGCGTACAGCCTGTACACCAGGTCGCGCAGCTTCACGATCTTCCAGCCCCTCCGTGCATGCCCCCGTGCGAATTGCGGCCCCCGAGGGCGCCACATTACTGCGCACGGGGAGGGGTCACCCAACTCGGTCTGTCACAGGTCCGTGATAGGGAGGACAACGTGACTGATACCAATCTCTATCGGGCGGACTCCGACCGCTACGGCTCCATGGAGTACCGGCGCACGGGGCACAGCGGCCTCAAGCTCCCCGCGATCTCCCTGGGTCTCTGGCACAACTTCGGGGACGACAGGTCCCTGGAGTCCCAGCGCTCCATCCTTCGGCGCGCCTTCGACCTCGGCGTGACCCACTTCGACCTGGCGAACAACTATGGGCCGCCGCCCGGCTCGGCCGAGCTCAACTTCGGCAAGGTCTTCGCGCAGGACTTCGCCGCGTACCGCGAGGAGCTGGTGGTCTCCACCAAGGCCGGCTACCTGATGCACCCCGGCCCCTACGGCGAATGGGGCAGCCGCAAGTACCTGCTGGGCTCGCTGGACAGCTCGCTGAAGCGGATGGGCCTGGACTACGTCGACATCTTCTACTCCCACCGGTTCGACCCGGAGACCCCGCTGGAGGAGACCATGGGCGCCCTGGCGTCCGCGGTCCAGCAGGGCAAGGCGCTGTACGTCGGCGTCTCCTCGTACACCGCGGAGCAGACGGCGGAGGCGGTGCGGATCCTGAAGGACATGGGCGTCCGGCCGCTGATCCACCAGCCCTCCTACTCCATGATCAACCGGTGGACGGAGGAGGACGGCCTGCTGGACACCCTGGAGGAGGCCGGCATGGGCTGCATCTCCTTCGCGCCGCTCGCGCAGGGCCTGCTGACCGGCAAGTACCTCGGGGGCGAGCTGCCGGCGGGCTCCCGGGCCACCCAGGGCAAGTCGCTGAACCCGAGCCTGGTGTCCCAGGAGGTGCTCGGCCGGCTGAACGGGCTGAACGGGATCGCCGCCCGGCGCGGGCAGTCGCTGGCGCAGCTCGCCCTGAACTGGGTGCTGCGCGACGACCGGATGACCTCCGCGCTGATCGGCGCGTCGAGCGTGGCGCAGCTGGAGGAGAACGTGGCCGCCCTGGCCGGTGCGCCGCTGACGGAGGAGGAGCTGAAGGAGATCGACTCCTTCGCGGTCTCCACTCCCGGCACCAACATCTGGGCCCAGCGAGGCTGACCTGCGCTTTTGCGCGGGGCGTCCGGGAAAGGAAAACGGGCCGGTCCGTGGGGGGGATACGGACCGGCCCGAGGGGGGGGTTCCACCATAACCCTTCGTAAAGCGTGCTGCGTGCATCGGCGCGCGACGATTACGCTCCGAATCCGGCCAGCAGCACTCCGGTGAGTGCGCCGCCCGCCATGAACGGGCCGAAGGGGAAGGCGCTGCGACGCCCGGCGCGGCCGGTGAGGACCAGTCCGAGGCCGTACAGGGCGCCGTAGAGGAACCCGAGGAACGCGCCCGCGACCCATACCCCCCACCCGTACCACCCAAGAGCGACGCCCAGCGCGAGCGCCAGCTTGACGTCCCCCAGTCCGAGGCCGGCCGGGTTGATCAGGTGCAGCAGCAGGTACCCGGCCCCCAGGCCGGCGCCGCCGAGCAGGGCGCCGGTCCAGGTGCCGCCCGCCGCGGGCAGGGTCGCGGCCGCGCCGAGCCCGGCGGCCGTCGCGGCGGCCAGGGGCAGGGTGAGCACGTCCGGCAGCCGGTGCACGGCGAGGTCGACGAGCGCGAGGAGGACGAGTACGGGGGCCAGCCCGGCGAACACCACCGCCTCGGGGCGCGGCCCGGCGGCGGCCGCGAGCCCGGCGCAGACGGCGCCGGTGACCGCCACGACGGGCGCAGGGCGCGGCCCGTACGCCCGGGGCGGCGGACCGCAGGCCCGGCAGCGCGCCCGGCCGAGCCATCCGGCCAGGGGGTGGCCGTCCGGGCAGCGGTCGCGCCGGCCCTCGTCCGGCGGCACGGAGAGCCGGTAGGCGACGCGCGGCAGCAGCAGCCCGGCGGCCACGCCGTACCCGCCGGCCAGGATGATCACGAGCACCCGCATGCCGCGACCCTAGGGTGGCGGGCCGGTGCGGTCTACCCTGGGCGCCGCCGGGGGCGGGGTCCTGACGGGGGGTACGTGATGGCGCGGAGCGGGCTGCGGGACGGGCGGGCGGTGCTGGCCGCACCGGCCGGCGGGGTTCCCCTGGAGGTCGCGGCCTCCTACCGGGCGCGTACCCGCGGGCTGCTCGGCCGGGACGGGATCGAGGGGGCCATGCTGCTCACCCCGGCCGCGAGCGTGCACACCTTCCGGATGCGGTTCGCCATCGACGTGGCCTACCTGGACCGGGACTTCCGGGTGCTGGCCGTGCGGACCATGCGCCCGAACCGGCTGGGCCTGCCCCGGCCGCGGGCCCGCCACGTACTGGAGGCGGAGGCGGGTGCGATGGCCGCCTGGGGGCTCGTACCGGGGGTGCGGGCCGCGCCGCGGGGCCCCGGGGTGCCGCCGGCACCGGCACGGTAAGTTGGGACGGTTGGCGTCCGGGGCGGGTCGGGAGCGGGGATGACGGAGAACGCGCAGCTGAAGGCGCTGGAACAGCTGATGCCCGCCACCCACGGTGCTGACGAGGACATCGACTGGCCCGCCGTGGAGGCGGCCTGGGGCACCCGGTTCCCCTCCGACTTCGTGGCCTTCATGGGCCGGTACGGGGCGGGCACCATCAACGGCGAGGCCACCGTCCTGCTGCCGCTGCCGAAGCCGGGCCTCCAGTGGGATCCGGCGGCGATGGCGGAGGAGACCGCGAACGCACGCCGGCTGTGGGAGGCGGAGGGCGGCCGTGCGGCGTTCGACGCCGATCCGGAGACGATCCTCGCGTGGGGGGTCACCGGCGCCTCGGACATCCTGTGCTGGCTGACCGGAGACGAGGACCCGGACAGGTGGCCGGTCCTGGTGTGCGGCCGGCACACCGCGGACACCTTCGCGGTGTATCCGTACGGCATGGCCGAGTTCCTGCTGCGGTTGTTCTCGGACGAGTTCGACGTGAGCCCGGTGGGCATCACCTTCTGGGACGGCGGGCCGCTCGGCTTCGTGCACTGGCGCAAGGCCCAGCGGCGCTGGCAGGAGGGCCGGAACCCGGAGACGGGCGATCCGGACCCGTACGCGGGCGAGTTCCCGGCGTAGCGCCGCACGCTCCTTCTCGCATTCCGAGACCGGTCCGGCAACGCCGGAAACCGGGCATTCGGCATGTCTACGCGCGTCCGAATTGAATTCGCATATCCGAAAGCACCATACGGAAATCATCCGGTTGGAGCATTGCCCATAACTGGCACCCCGAGGGAAGCAACCCGGCCTTTGGCAGGAGAGAATTCCGGCCATCGGGCCACGTCGGTCACCTCGGTTCACCTCGGTCACCACGGGACACCCGACCCGGAGCAACCCATAAGTAACCAAAAGAAAACCAGGGGATTTCACCCGTGCGAAGAAGACTCTTCGGGGCGGCCGCGAGCGCGGCCGCGTTCGGACTCCTCATCACGGTCTCCGGCTGCGGCGCCGCCGCCGGAGACGGCGACGAAGCCACCCTCACGCTGATCGCCGCCGAGTACGGCGACGGGACCTCCACGAGTTCCAAGGCCTTCTGGGACAAGGCCACGGCCGAGTTCGGCGCTGCCAACCCCGGCATCGAGATCGAGGTCAGACTGCTGCCGTGGGCGGACATCGACCGCGAGGTCAGCAGGATGGTCAAGGCCGGCAACGCCCCCGACATGGCCCTCATGGGTTCGTACTCGGACTTCGCGGCCCAGGGCAAGCTCTACCCGGCGGAGGACCTGCTGTCGGTCCAGGCGGAGGCGAACTTCCTCCAGCCGCTGGCCGAGGCGGGCTCGATCGGCAACACGCTCTACGGCCTGCCCTGGGTCGCGAGCAGCCGGCTCTTCTTCTACAACGAGGACCTCTTCACCAAGGCCAAGGTGGAGCCGCCGAAGACCTGGAAGGACCTGCGGGTAGCCGCCCAGGCCCTCAAGGACAAGGGCGTGAAGATCCCGTACGCGCTGCCGCTCGGGCCCGAGGAGGCCCACGCCGAGGCGATGATCTGGGAGCTGAGCAACGGCGGCGGTTACGTCGACAGCAGCGGCAGCTACAACCTGGCCTCCGAGCAGAACGTCGAGACGTTCAAGTGGCTGAAGGAGAACCTGGTCGCCCAAGGGCTGACCGGCCCGGTCGCCCCCGGCAAGCTCAACCGCCAGGACGCCTTCAACGCCTTCCTGCGCGGCGAGGTGGGCATGCTCAACGGCTACCCCTCGCTGCACCACGCGGCCCAGGCCAAGGGCATGAAGGTGCGCACCCTGTCGATGCCGGTCAACGAGGACCTCGGCGCGGCCGCGGCCCCGCCGGCGGTCGGCGTCGCCGACTGGATGGTCGCGTTCAACCAGAACGGCAACCGGAAGCCGATCGGCAAGTTCCTGGAATTCCTGTACCAGGACCGGGTGCTCTCCGATTTCGCCGGCCGCTACCACCTGCTGCCGTCCACGGGCACCGCGGCGAACAGCCCGGCCGGAGGCGGCCTGGACGACACCGACCAGGAGTTCCTGGACGCGCTGCGCGTGGCCCAGCTCTACCCGGTGAACAACCCGAACTGGGTCACCGTCAGCGACACCATCAAGCGCAACATCGGTCGCGCCGTGGAACCCGGGTCCGACCCGAAGGCCGTCCTGGAGGACATCGCGAACAAGTCCCGCCAGCAGGCCTCGGCCGGCTGACCGGCCCTTCGCGTCTTCCCCTTGCCTCCCGCCGCGGCCCCCACCCGGAGTCCCGCGGCCTCCCGACCGCCCGCCGACCACCCACAAGGTGCGCGGGCCCCACGGGATCAGCGGCCGCCGGTGCCCTCGGCGAAGGCCCTGCGGTACTGGGCGCAGTCCGCGTCCCACTTCAGGGTGCCGCCGACCGAGCCGTAGCCCGTGCGGGTGAGCTGCCACTCCACCGTGTACTCGCCGGTGTCGCAGGCGATCCGCTTGCTGCCGGGGAGGACGACACTGCCGGTGGCCGGCCGGTCCTGGACGGTGCTGTGCACCTCGGCGGCCTTGGTGCGGTCCGCCTTCCACAGGGTGGCGTGCAGGGTGACCGGGTGCTTCCCCTTCTTGAGCGTGAGGATCTTCTTGACCGGGTCAAGGTCGGAGACCGCCCACGCGAACTCGAACTTCGGCTGCCAGGCCAGCGTCTTGGGGTCGGGGGCCTGGGCGCCCCAGTCCGGGTCCCCCTTGGCGGAGTTCCTGGGCACCATGGAGTACACCACCCCGGGGTGGAACCGGAGCTGCCCCTCGACCTTGTGCTGCTTGTCCGCGGTCCGGAACGCCTTCATGTCCTTCTCGCCGCCGGCCGGGTCCTGGAGGTAGGAGGTCCCCTCGGCGGCGGAGGCCGGCCCCACCAGCGCGGGGGCCAGGGCGGCGGCGGCCGATGCGAGGACGAGGGCGGTGGTCCGGGTGCGGCGGATGCGCTTCATGCCCGGACCAACGGGCCCCTCCGGCGGGCCGGAACGACGCCGGACGCGCATTCACCCGTACGGGAGCGACCCGGGACGGGACGCAACGCGGCCGGGCATATGAGCGGACCGGCCGGATTCCGGTCTTTCCGGCGGCCGGTCAGTCTGTCAATGGTCAGTCGGTAGTCAGGCCTGGCCCGTCTCGAATCGGCTGATCTTCCCCCCGCCGGGCGCGATGGTGAACCGCCAGGCGGTGCGCATCTCGCCCCAGGTGTCGTTGCGGTAGTTGACGACGAGGGCGCGCCCGCCGTCGGATTCCGTCTGGACGTCCATGTGCCCGGAGGAGTCGAAGATCTCCTTGTCGATCCACTCCTGGAGGTCCCGGTCGGAGCCGTCGTCGGACATGGTGGCGTCGGCGGTCAGGAGGGCGAGGAAGGCCTCCTTGTCGTGGGCGTTGACGGCGCTGACGAAGGCGGAGACGGTCGGGTCGGACAGCTTGGCGGGGGCGATGGCCACGGGGCGCTCCTGATCGGGGTCGGGGCGTGGGGCCGGCGTCCGGTGTACGGGCGCGGGCCCGTCCAGGGAACACCCGGGGGCGGGCCGGAGCGGTGATCCTCACCCGCCCGACGGCGTGTCAGGGGCCGTGCGGACCGGGAAGCCGGTGGGGCGGCCCTGCTCACCGAGCCGGGTGAGGACCCGGTCGAGGGCCTCCACGGTCTGCGCCCGGTCGCCGCCGCCGTCGTGGAAGAGGACGGTGGGGCCGCCGCGCAGTTCGCGTTCCACGGTGTCCACTATCCGGCCGGTGCCCGGGGTGGTGTAGTCCTTGGAGTCGACGTTCCAGCCGAGCGGCCGCATCCCCAGCGAGGCGGCTGTTCGGCGGCTGTCGGGGGTGAACGCGCCGCCGGGCGCCCGGTAGTACTCGACCTTCGCGCCGCCCGCCGCTTCCTCGATCATCTTCTTCGCCTCCAGGATCTGCTGCTCCTGGTAGGCGACGGGCTTGCGGTCCATCGTGGTGTCGTGGTCGATGGTGTGGTCGCACAGCCGGTGGCCGTCCGCGACCACCTTCCTGACCAGGTCGGGGTGGGCCTTGGCCTGCGGCCCGATCATGCAGAAGACCGCCTTGACCCGGTGCCGCCTCAGTACGTCGAGGACCTTGGGGGTCCAGGTGGGGTCGGGGCCGTCGTCGATGGTGATGTTGACGGCGTTCCCCCCGCTCTCGGAGGCGTGGGCTATGTCCTCGGGCACGCGCTGCGGCGGCACGGCGGGCGGGGCCCCGGGCGCGGCGTCCCGGTCGTCGCGGGCGGCGGTGTCCGGCCGGTGGTCCGCCGGTGCCGGGTCGGCGGCGAGCGCCGCCACTCCCCACACCGCCGCGATCACCGCCGCCGCCACCGCCACGACCGATGCCACGAGGGCCGTTCGCGCCCGGGTGTTCCGCTCCGGCGGCCTGATCGCGCTCGTCATGATCCCTCCACTCCCCCTCCGTCGTCCGCGTCGGCCTCGAAAGGCGTTCCGTGGGACAGGACGTGCGGAGATGATCAGGAGTTCCCAGCCATTAGGTCATGAATTCCACGTAATGTGACAGCGGGTCATGGCCGGGAAATGGCCGGGCCATGGCCGGACGGTGCGGGGACACGGGTCGGCCCCCGGCGGGTCCGCTCGTCCACCGGGGGCCGTTCGCGCCCGTACCGGGGCGCCGGGGGTCAGTGCGCCACGGCTTCCTGACGGGGTGCCGGGGCGGCCGGGGCGTCGTCGCCCGAGCCCTCGGCCGGGGTCGGTCCGGCGCCGCGCAGCGGCACCTCCTTGACGAACCAGGCGGCTGCGAAGCCGAGCACCGCCACGGCCGCGCCGAGGAGGAAGGCCGAGTGGGTGCCGGCGGCCACCGCGTGCTGGTACGCCTCGCGGACCGCCTCGGGCAGCTTCGCCAGGCTGGCCGCGTCGAGCTGGGCCGAGCCGCCGGCGGCGTGGGCGCCGGCCTCGCCGAGCCGGTCGGTCATGGTGTCCTGCACCCGGGTGGTGAACAGCGAGCCCATCAGGGCCACGCCGAAGGAGCCGCCGAGGGTGCGGAACAGGGTGGCGGAGGACGAGGCGACGCCCATGTCCTTCATCTCGACGCTGTTCTGCGCGACGAGCATGGTGATCTGCATCAGGAAGCCGAGTCCGGCGCCGAGCACGGCCATGTAGAGCCCGGAGACCAGGCGGGTGGTACCGGTGTCCATGGTGGCGAGCAGGTAGAGGCCGATGACCATCAGCGCGCCGCCGGCGATCGGGAAGACCTTGTACTTGCCGCTGTTGGTGGTGACCCGGCCCGCGACCAGCGAGACGGCCATCATGGAGAGCAGCAGCGGCAGGAGCAGCAGACCGGAGTTGGTGGCCGAGGCGCCCTGCACCGACTGCTGGAACAGCGGCAGGTAGAGCACGCCGCCGAACATGGCGAAGCCGGTGAGGAACCCGATCACGGACATCAGGGTGAAGTTGCGGCTGCGGAAGATGTGCAGCGGCATGATCGGCTCGGCCGCGCGGGTCTCGGCGAAGAGGAAGGCGGCGGTGGAGAGCACGCCGACCGCGGTCAGGGTGAGGATCTCCGCGGAGCCCCAGGCGTACTCCGTTCCGCCCCAGGTGGTGAGGAGCACGGTGGAGGTGATCGCGACGGTCAGCAGCGCCGCACCGAGGTAGTCGATCCTGGCCCTGACCTTCTCCTTCGGCGGGAGGTGCAGGACCGCGGTGACCATGGCCAGGGCGACGGCGCCGAGCGGCAGGTTGATGTAGAAGGACCAGCGCCAGCCCATGTGGTCGGTGATGGTGCCGCCGACCAACGGCCCGCCGATCATGGCCAGGGCCATCACGCCGGCCATCATGCCCTGGTACTTGCCGCGTTCGCGCGGCGGGACGAGGTCGCCGATGATCGCCATCACGCCGACCATCAGGCCGCCGGCGCCGAGGCCCTGGACGGCGCGGAAGCCGATCAGCTGGCCCATGTCCTGGGCCATGCCGCTGAGCGCGGAGCCGATCAGGAAGATGACGATGGACGTGAGGAAGGAGCCCTTCCGTCCGTACATGTCGCCGAGCTTGCCCCAGATGGGCGTGGAGGCGGCGGTGGCCAGGGTGTAGGCCGTCACCACCCAGGAGAGGTGCTCCAGGCCGCCGAGCTCGCCGACGATCGTCGGCATCGCGGTGCCGATGATCATGTTGTCGAGCATCGCCAGCAGCATCGCGATCATGAGCGCCATCAGGACGACCCTGACGCTGCGCGGCTTCACCCCCTCCGCCGTGCCCGCCTTCTCGGTCTTCACGCCCATCAGCCCACTCCCCACGTCCCGGGGGCTTACTTGCCGCCCGGCTAGTTCACTACACTGGGAAGGTAGACCCCTACTAGCCGGGCGTCAAGTAAGTTCATTGGGGAGAGCCATGTCCAGCAGTCCGCAGCAGCGTCGCGGGAACACGCGCCAGCGCATCCAGGACGTCGCACTGGAGCTCTTCGCCGAGCAGGGGTACGAGAAGACCTCGCTCCGCGAGATCGCGGAGCGACTGGAGGTCACGAAGGCCGCGCTGTACTACCACTTCAAGACCAAGGAAGAGATCATCATCAGCCTCTTCCAGGACCTGACGCGGCCGATCGACGAGCTGATCGCCTGGGCGGAGGAGCAGCCGCGCACCCTGGAGACCAAGAAGGAGATCCTGCACCGCTACAGCGAGGCCCTGGCGTTCGCCGCCCCGCTGTACCGCTTCATGCAGGAGAACCAGGCGACGATGCGCGAACTGAGCATCGGCGAGACCTTCAAGCAGCGGATGTTCGCGATGGTGGACCTGCTCCGGGCCGCCGACGCGCCGATGACCGATCAGGTCCGGTGCGTGAGCGCGCTGTTCACCATGCACGCGGGGATGATGTTCCTCCAGCACGTGGAGGGCGATCCGGAGGAGAAGCGGCGGGCGACCCTGGAAGTCGCCGTGGACCTCATCACGCAGGCGCACCACCAGGCCTGACCCGGGGCACGGCAGCCGGCTGCGGCAGCCCGGCGCCCGGGAAACCACACCTGCGGGTGATTACACTGCGTAATCGAGCTGGCTACTTTAGGTGAAGTGCACCGACCGGACAGGCGGTCGGCACTTCGACCCCAGGAACCCGCCATGCGCCCCAAAACCCCCAGCAGGATCCGCAGTTCCCTGACCGCGGCGGCCCTCACCCTCGCGACCGCCGCCGTTCCGGCGTGGGCGGCCGCGGCGCCGGTGCCCGAGCCCGTGCGGTACGTCGCGCTGGGCGACTCGTACAGCGCCAACGTCCTCGTGAAGCCGTGGACCCCGGTGGCGACCGACAAGTGCGGCCGCTCCCTGGTCAACTACCCTTCCCTGTCGGCGAAACGCCTCGACCTCGCACTGACGGACGTGACCTGCGGCGACGCCGAGGTCAGAGCGGGCATCCTCGAACCGCAGCCGGCCGGCGAGCGGTACGGCCCGCGCCCGGCCCAGCTCGACGCGCTCCGCCCGGACACGGACCTGGTCACGATCGGCGTCGGCGGCAACTCCCTCGGCTTCGAGGACATCCTGCGGGAGTGCCTGGCTCGCGGCCTGGCCCGGCTCGGCCTGGGCACACCCTGCACGACCTACTACACGTCCGGGGACGGCGCGGCCTGGCTCTCCCAGAAGTTCGCCGACCTCGACGCCGACTACCGGACCATGCTGGGCGAGGTCCACCGGCGCGCGCCCGCGGCCAAGGTGGCCCTCGTCGGATACCCCTCCGTGGTGGACACCAACGCGGGCTGCTCCTTCGGCAGGTGGAAGCAGTTCGGCACGGTCGCCAGGGCCGACATGCCGTGGCTGGACTCCGTCGAGCGGCGGCTCAACGACCTGATCCGCGACCACGCCGTCCGGGCCGGCGACACCTACGTCGACACCTACACCCCGAGCGTCGGCCGAGGGGTGTGTGCGCCGGCCGGGCAGAGATGGATGTACGGCATCAAGGACGACCTCACCGGCGAGGGCTCACAGAAGGACACGCCGTCATCGCTGTGCAGCCTCATCCCGGCCGACGGCGAGGCCTGCACCTTCGTCCATCCGAACGCCGACGGCGCCCGCGGCCAGGCCGAGGCCGTGAGCAGGGCGCTGTCCGGCCTGGCGGCGGGCGGGCTCAGCCGGCCAGGCGACGTTCGGCAGCGGTGATCGGGATGTCGTTGATGCTGGCCTCGCGGCGGCGCATCAGGCCGTCGTCGGCGAACTCCCACTGCTCGTTGCCATGACTGCGCCACCACTGGCCCCCGGCATCGTGCCACTCGTACTCGAACCGCACCGAGATCCGGTTGCCGGTGTAGGCCCACAGCTCCTTGCGGAGCCGGTATTCCAGCTCTCGCTCCCACTTGTCCGCGAGGAAGGCGCGGATCTCGTCCCGGCCCCGCAGGAACCGGTCGCGGTTGCGCCACTCGGAGTCCGCGGTGTACGCCAGCGCCACGCGTTCGGGGTCGCGGGAGTTCCAGGCGTCCTCGGCGGCCTGCACCTTGGCGCGGGCGGTCTCCTCGGTGAAGGGCGGCAGGGGCGGACGGGTCATGGCGGTCCTTCCAGAGAGAACGATCGTTCTCACCCTACGAGAACGCCCGTTCTCCCAGCAACCCGGAGCGGGTTACTCTGCGGACATGGACGACGAAGAGGCCAGGACCCGGCTGCTGGACACTGCGGAAGAGCTGTTCTACGCACACGGCATCCAGGCCGTGGGCATGGACCGCATCCGCACCGGCTCGGGCGTACCCCTCAAACGCCTCTACCGGCTCTTCCCCGCGAAGGAGTCCCTGGTCACGGCTTACCTGGAGCGCCGCGACCGACGCTGGCTGGCCTCCCTCAAGGAGGCGGCGTTCCGGCCGGCCGATCCACGGGAGCGGATCCTGGCGGTCTTCGACTGGCTGGCCGGGTGGTTCAGCGAGCCGCACTTCCGGGGCTGCGCCTTCCTCAACGCGTACGGCGAGCTGGGCCCCGCCGCACCGCAGGTCGTCCACACCCACAAGGCCGGACTCCGGGCCCTCCTGGCCGAACTCACCGAGGACGACCCGGCGCTGACCGACCACCTGCTGCTGCTCGTCGAGGGCGCGACGGTACTGGCAGCCCTCGACCCCGGCCCCGAACCGGCCCACCGAGCCCGCGAGGCAGCAGCCCTCCTCCTCACCGCCCGGGACTAGAGCCGCACAACGGTCAACCCCCTTTGCCGTCGGGCGGCGTGACGTCTGCGTTCGAACCCCGTTGGGTCTCGGGGCCGGGGTTGTCGTAAGGGCGGAGGAGCGGGCATGGGTGGCGCGGTGGACGCTGAAGTGGCGGTGCTGGTGGTCGGGGGTGGGCCGGTGGGGCTTACCGCTCGGGTGCTGCTGGAGCGGTGGGGGGTGCCCAGTCTGCTGGTGGAGAGGCATCGGGAGCTGTCGCCGTTCCCGCGGTCCCGGCTGGTGAACGTGCGCTCGATGGAGATCTACCGGCAGCTGGGGCTGGCGGACCGGATCGCGGCCCGGGCGTTCGCGCCGGAGTACGGGCGGGTCCGTTTCCGGGACACCCTGCACGGGCCGGACTTCGCCTCGGCCGCGATGGTCGGCGTGCACGAGCCCGTGCCGGAGAGCCCGGAGGTCGGGGTGGTCACCTCGCAGGACCGCCTGGAACCGGTGTTGCTGGGCGCCGCCGACTCGGAGGTGCGGTTCGGGGCGGAGCTGACGGGTCTGGCCGAGGGGGACGGGGCCGGGGTCGTGGCCACGGTCGTCGACGAGCGGGGGGCGGAGAGCCGGGTGCGGGCCCGGTTCGTGGTGGGGGCCGACGGGGCGAACTCCACCGTCCGGCGGCTGTTGGGCGTCGGCACCGGCGGGCCGGGGGCGCTGGCGGACTTCACCACCGTGGTGTTCGACGCCGACCTCGACCGCTGGTGTGCGCGGCAGCCCGCCGGGGTGTACTTCACGGCGCACGGGTCGTTCGCCCCGCTGTATCCGGAGGGCGGCTGGGCCTGGTTCGGGCCGACGCCCGAGGACGTGGCGGGCGCCGACTGGGCCGGGCTGGTCGCGCGCGCCCTGGGTCCGGAGGCCGGGGTGCGGGCCGAGGTGCGCCGGGTGCAGCACTGGGTGATGAACGCGTTCGTCGCCGACCGGTTCCGGCACGGCCGGGTCCTGCTCGCCGGGGACGCGGCGCACGCCGTCCCCATCATGGGCGGCCTGGGCATGAACGCCGGGGTCGCCGACGTGCACAACCTCTGCTGGAAGCTGGCGGGCGTCCTGCGGGGGTGGGCCGGTCCCGGTCTGCCCGGCACGTACGAGACGGAGCGTCTGCCCGTGGCGCACCGGACCCTCCGGCAGGCGGTGGCCAACAGCCGGTTGGCGATCGAGGTGCAGTCGCGGCGCCGTGAGCGGCTGCGGAGCGGGGAGGCTGAGACCGCGGGTACGGAGCCGCCCTGGTCGGAGGCGTACTTCGCCCAGCTGGGCCTGGTCCTCGGGGTGGCCTACCGTTCCGCCGCCGTCCTCGACGGGTACGGCGCCGGGGCGGACCCGGCCGGTGCGGGCGAACCGGGTACGGAGTACGTGCCCACCGCCCTGCCCGGGCACCGGATGCCGCACCTCCGGCTCGCGGACGGCCGGTCCAGCCTCGACGCGCTCGGCGAATGGTTCACGGTGCTCACCCCGGATCCGGAGCCGTGGGAGCGGCAGACGTCCGCCGCCTCGCCCTGGCCGGTGCGCGTCGGGCCACTGCCCGCCGGGCAGGCGGGACCGTACGGACTCGGCACGCGCGGGGCGCTGCTGGTACGGCCGGACGGTCACATCGGTGCGCGGTGGGACGACTGCCCGGACGGGGGTGCGGTGTTGCGGGACGCGCTGGGTGCGATCACCGGCTGAGGGAACGCGAAGGCCCTGCCCGCCCTGGCCGGAAGGCCGGGGCGGGCAGGGCCCGCTGATCGTGTTGCCCGCTCAGTTCTTCAGCTGCGGGGCGACCCAGTTCGCGTACCGGGAGTACTTCACGAAGCCCGCGTAGGAACCCTTGGCGACGCAGTCCTTGGCGACCCAGGAGTTGATGCCCACGAGGCGGCCGTTGACGACGACGGGACCGCCGGAGTCACCGTTGCAGATGTTGTTGGTGCCGGAGTCGTACCCGGAGGCCGGCTTGCCGGCGCAGAACATGTGGCCCTTGATGTAGAAGCCGCCCCAGTACGAGCTGCAGGTCGCGTCGGACTGGATGGGCAGGTTCACCTTCTTCAGCCACGGCGAGACGTTCTGGTTGGTGGAGCTGGTGCGGCCCCAGCCGAGCGCGGTGCCCCAGGTGCCGGCACGGTACGACCACCAGTCGTTGGCGGTGGTCACCGGCAGCGGCTTGGCGGTGGTGGAGGTGGCGAGGGTCAGCACCGCCACGTCGTTGTCGATCTTGGAGGCGTTGTAGTACGGGTGCGCCCAGGACTTGCTGACGGCGAACAGCTTGCCGCCGTACAGGCTGTTGGAGTCGGCGATGTGGGACGCGCCGGTGACGACGACGCCGCGCTTCCAGTTCTTGCCGACGACGCAGTGGGCAGCCGTCATGATCTTGCGCGGGCCGACGACGGCACCGCTGCAGAAGGAGCCGCGACCCTGCCAGTCCTCGGCGAAGATCTGCGCCATGTACGGGTAGTTGGAGACGCTGGCGTAGCCGCCGCCGATGATCTGGGTGTCCTTCTGCGGACCCTCGTCCGCGACCGGGTGGGCGTCGGAGTACTTCTTGATGACGTCCAGCATCTCGGCCTGGGTGGGCACGCTCGGCTCGGGCGTCGACGCGCTGGCCGGACCGGCCAGGGTCACCATGAGCGCGGCGGCGATCGCGGTCGCGGCGGCGGCAAGGCCGGAGCGACGACGCGAGGACTTCGAAAGGAACATTCACTCTCCCCGTGAACAGTCGAGTCGCCGGCGCAGGGGTAGCTGTGTGAACGCGGAATTGCGCGGAAACAGTTGCTGCACAGCAGCACGCGTGGCTGGTGTTGCCCGCGCGGTCCCCCGGCGTGTGCGACTGGAAGATCGTATGACAGGGCGCCGACAACGGAGGTGCGTAAAGACGCTGTTAGTGTTCGGATTCGGTAACGGTCCGAAACGGCACGGTCGTACGTCAATGGATTCGCGGCTTTCACCCGATCGGATCGGCATGGCGGCATGCGGGCGGAGTGCCCGTATTGGTCCCCTGGGGGTCATGAAGCCGCTCCCCTGCTTGCGCCTCCGTCCCCGCCTCCTGATCCCGGCCCTCGTCGCCGGGCTGGCCCTCCCGGTGGCCGTGGCCTCCCCCGCCTCCGCGCAGTCCGCGTTCGCGACGCGGATCGGCGGCCAGGTGCTGCTGACCGCCCTCCCCGGCAAGGCGAACGACATCGGGCTGCTCGGCATCGGCCCGGCGGGCGCGATCGACCTGCTGATCGCCGACTTCAACGACGCCGTCATCGCCGGTCCCGGCTGCACCCAGTTCCTGACCGCGGCACGCTGCGGCCGCATCTCCTCCATCTCCCGGCTGACC
Source organism: Streptomyces sp. NPDC012888 (assembly GCF_042900645.1). Lineage (NCBI taxonomy): Bacteria > Bacillati > Actinomycetota > Actinomycetes > Kitasatosporales > Streptomycetaceae > Streptomyces > Streptomyces sp. NPDC012888. The sequence continues at coordinate 492,081 of NZ_JBIBBM010000004.1, forward strand.
GTCCGGCTGGGGGACCAGAACGACGAGTACTTCCACGACCCCATCGCCACGTTCCCGGCCACCGTGGACCCCGGGCCCGGCAATGACGAGGTCCTCACCGGCCCCCGCGCCGACACGGTCACCGCCCGCGACGGGGCCGTCGACCAGATCGGGTGCGGCGCGGGCTTCGACGTGGTCACCGCGGACGTCGCGGACGTCGTGGCCGCCGACTGCGAACTCGTGCGCCGGAGCTGAGCCCCCGGGAGCTGTCACCTGATCGGAACGGCATGGCGGCGTGCGGGGCCAGTGCCCGAATTGCTCCCCTGGGAGCATGAAGCTCTTCCCGCGCCCCCGCCTGCTGGTACCCGCCCTCGTGGCGGCCCTCGCACTGCCGCTGATCCTGGCGACCCCCGCGTCCGCCCAGTCCGCGTTCGCCACGCGGATCGCCGGCCAGGTGCTCGTCACCGCCCTCCCGGGCCAGAACAACAGAATCAACCTGTTCAGCCACGGCACCGACCTGGTGATGTTCGACTTCGCCGGCCCAGTCATCCCCGGCCCCGGCTGCTCGCCGTTCAACGGTGCCGTGCTGTGCGGGCCGATCAGCACCATCTCCCGGGTCACGGTCCGGCTGGGAGACCGGGACGACAGGTACTTCCAGGACACCGCCGTCACGTTCCCGGCCACCGTGGACCCCGGTCCGGGCGCCGACCTGGTGTTCGCCGGGCCCCGCGGGGACACCATCAGCGCCCGGGACGGGGCGGTCGACGACATCAACTGCGGCGGCGGCTTCGACGTCGTGACGGCGGACGTCGCGGACGGCGTGGCCGCCGACTGCGAACTCGTGCGCCGCGGCTAGGCGGCCACGCGAACGCGTGCGGGGCGGGCCCGCGGCGCCTGCCGGGCGACACCTCGCCCTGCACGCCCGGCCGCGGGCAGGCTGCCCCTGTGCTTCCGGGCGCGCTGCCGCCGTACCGTCGGGTCCGGCTTGGCGCGGAGTCGCGCGGTCTCGGCTGAGCGTCCCGGTCGGACTGCTGAACGTCCCCCCAGGCCGAGTACCGCCGTCACGGCGTGGGGCCTCCGGGCCCTGGCCCGTGACATCGAGGCCGGGAAGACCGACCGACTGCTCTAGCCGCCGCCGGTCGCGCCGCGCGGGAAGGTGATCTCGACCCGGCGGTTCTTCTTGCGCCCCTCCTCCGTCTTGTTGTCCGCGATGGGGTAGTCCTCGCTGTAGCCGCGGATGTCGAAGGTGACGGCGGGGTTGGTGACGGTCTTGGCGAGCTCACGCTGGACCGCGTCGGCGCGCTTCTTGGAGAGCACCTTGCCGTGCTCGTAGCTGCCCTGGTCGTCGGTGAAACCGAACACGCGGACCTGGGTGGCCTTGGACTGGTTGATCTCCTGGCCGATGGCCTGGATGCGGGCCGCGGCCTGGGCGTTGAGGACGTCGCTGTCCTCGGGGAACAGCACCTCGGCTTGCAGCGCCATCATCACGTTCTGGTTGGTCTCCTGGCGGCGCTCCTCGCCGCCGAGGTCCTCGACGACTTCGGCGATGTCGAGGACCTTGGGTGCGGCGAGGATGCCGCCCTGGGGCATCTTGAGGCCCGGGGAGTTCGAGTCGATCTGTACCGGCGCGGCGCTGGACGCCTCTGTGCCGGGTGGCACGGAGGGTGCGGGGTCGTCGGCGAGGGCGCTGGTCGCGCCGATGATCTGTAGCCCCGCGATGACCAGTCCCGCTATGGCCATGGCGGCGGTTGCGCGTTGGCTTGTAGTCATGGGATCACCCGGAGATCTTGACTGTGACGGCAGCGAAAGTGGGGATAGCGAACTCGACCTCGCTGGTGGTGGCAGGCGTCGCAGGGAACTGCGCGAAGACCGGTACGGTGCCCCCTGCAGGGATGGAAGTCAGGCCCATCGTGCAGAGGCAGCGGCCCTCGGTGTCGCGCAGTACGTAGTAACGCTTCTTGCCCGCCTTGTCCACGATGGTGGCGCCGGCGATCGAACCCGCGCTCGCGTTCTTCTCGTCGCCCCGCCACGCAGCCATCTGAGCGAACCCCTTGGGTCCGGTGTTCTTCAGCTGCCCGGACACCGTGATGAAACCACCCTGGTCCCGCTCCACGGAGTTGATCTCCAGCATGATGCCGGATGGTCCGGTCATGGTGGTGAGCACTTCCTTAGCGGGAGCGCCTGGGGTGCCGGCGGGTCCAGGAACCTGGGACGCCGAGCGCTGGGTTTGAGGCGATGACGCGCCTTGGGACTCGTCCTGCTTCCCGTCGTCCCCGAGGCCGCACCCAGCCAGCACGAAGGCCATGACGGCCGATACTGCTGCGGCAGAACCTCCACGGATTTTTGCCGACTGCCGAGTGCTCATGTACGCCGCTTCCTTGTCTCTAGTTCAGCCATCAGCTTTCCAGTCGAACCTCGAACAAGGCCCGGGCAAGGTTGACCAGGTTCCCCGGGTTCGACGGGTCCAGCTTGAAGTCCTTACCGCCCACGCACAGGAAGTTGATCGAATTGGAACCCGGAGGAGTCGTCGGGTTCGGTGTAGGGGTGGGGGTCGGAGGGGGCGTAGGGGTGGGCACGCTGACCAAAGAGCAGCGGGGCTCGATCACAGCCGTGGCCCTGCCAACGGCCCGCTGAGTTTCGGTGCCCTGGACAACCGAGTCCCCCACCGCGTCGTCCGTCTGCACGGACACCGTGAATCGTGGAAGGGCAACCTCGCACCCAGTAACGGTGGCTTCGTTGTGCGCGGCGAAGCTGCTCGCCTTCCCACAGGCCGCACCCGTGACGAATCGGTCACCGTCCATGATGTCCCGCCAGTCGTCCGGCTTAAGGCTGGCCAGCAGGAGCCCGGTGAAGAGTTCGTCCCGAACCTCCCGCGCCGCGCCGAGCGCGGCGGAATCGGCGGCGCCTTGACCTTCACTGCGTGCAGCTCCGGCGAACCCGACGACGAAAAAGGCAAAGGCGGCAAAGAGCAGGATTCCGATCAGGCCGATGTACAGCGGAAAGGTCTGGCCCTCATCCCGCCCGACTGCCCCTGCCGACCTCAGGAGGTGATGTCCGTTACCGCCTGACTGATCGCATTGGCGATGGCATCGTCCACGTTCGACGCCACGATCGCCGCGATGATCAGGACCACCACGACGATGATTCCGAGGTACTCGAAGGCCGTCTGGCCTTCGTCCCGCTTCAGACGGCGCCACTTGAGGTTCCGCATGGACGTGTCCTCCAGGTCCGATCTCCGTGTCGACTCGCGGACGGTACGTAACCGCACCCGCGCCTGCAAAGGGTCCTGGGGCCCAACTGCGGGCCCAGCCGCGGTGGGGGTCAGCCATGGCCTGGTACCCCCGGGCGGATCGTTCCCAGCCACCTCGCGATCGCCTCGCTGCGGCTCGCGCTCTGGAGCTTGGCGAAGATGCGGTTGATGTGGTTCTTGACCGTCTTCTCGCTGATGAAGCAGGTCGCCGCGATCTGCTGGTTGCTCATCCCGGACGCGATCAGATCCATTACCTCCACCTCCCGCGAACTCAGGCCGTACACCGCGTGGTTGGTAGTACGCTCCGTAGACTGTGCCACAATCCGTTGCGCTTGCGAAGAGGTCCTCAGCTCCGCCAGCAGGGCCGCCGCCGCCGTCGGCGTGAAGTGGGGGCGGCCGGCGCGGACGTCGCGGATCGCGCGGGCCAGGCCGGACGGCGTGAACTCGCCGTGGACCAGGTAGCCGTTCGCGCCCAGGAGCAGCGATTCGCGGACGACGTCCGGGTCGCGGTCCGAGGTCAGCATCAGGACCGCCGCCAGCTGCACCAGGTGCGGGAGCGCGGAGATGCCGTCCACCCCCGGCATGCGGGCGTCCAGCAGGACCACGTCCGGCCGGTGGCGCCGGGTCAGGGAGAGCGCGTCGCCGCCGTTCTCCGCCTGGCCGACGACCTGGAGGTCGTCGTGGGCGGACAGGAGCGCCGTGAGGCCCGCCCGGACCACCGGGTCGTCGTCGGCGATGAGCACCCGGATCATCAGCGGCCTCCGATCAGCGCGCCGAAGTCGATGTCCGCCCCGTACACGAATCCGCCGAGGAGGAGGATCAGCGTGCCGGGGAGCATGAAGGTGGTGACGACGAACGTCGCCTTCGGGACGGCGCGGGCGGCGCGCCGCCGCGCGTTCTGCGCGTCCGTGCGGCGCATGTCCTCCGCGATCGCGACGAGGGTGTCCACGATCGGCGACCCGAGTTCCTCGCCCTGCTGGAGGGCGGTGACGAACTGGGCGACCTGCTCGCTGTCGTTGCGCCGCCTCAGGTCGTCGAAGGCCTGGCGGCGGCTGACGCCCATGTCCATCTGCTGGAGGGTGATCCGGATCTCGTCGGACCAGGGGCCGTCGTAGCGGCCGGCGACCCGTTCCAGGGCCTGCCGGAAGCCGAGGCCCGCGCTGACCACGACCGCGAGGACGTCGAGGAAGTCGGGCAGGGTCCGCTCGATGTGGTCGCGGCGCATCCGGACCGCCGACCAGAGGCCCGCCTCGATCCAGAACAGGCCGAACGCGACCATCACCAGGGCGAGGAGCAGCTGGCCGTTGAGGAGGGTGGCGAAGGCGCCCGCCGCGCCGAGCAGGCCGTACACCGCGCGGCGGGCCGCGTAGCGGTCGATGGTCAGGCCCGCCGGGTTGCCGGCCCGGTCGATCTGGAGGCGTTTGGCCGCGACCCGCTTGGGGCCCATCAGCCGGAGCACGAGCGGCGCCCAGCGGATGCCCATGCGGTCGACGAGCGAGCCGACGGCGGTGGTACGGGTGGAGCCGACCTCCAGGGCGAGGGCGAGGTCGGTCGGGAGCTTGGCGTCGGCCCGGTAGAGGCGGATGCCGTGGAAGACGCCCAGTACGGACAGGGCCAGGGCGAGGGCGAGGAGCAGGCCGGCGGTCGCAGTGGTCATCGGCTCACACCTCGATCTTCGACAGGCGGCGGATGGCGACGAAGCCGAGGGCGAAGAGGCCCAGGGCCACCAGGACGGCGACCTGGCCGATGAAGCCGCCGGTCATCCGGGCCAGTGCGCCCGGCATCATCGCGTCGACCATGAGCAGCGAGCCGAGGCCTATGAAGGGCATCAGGTAGGCGGTGACGGTGACCTGGGACAGCTGGGTGCGGACCTCGCGCCGGGTCTCCTTGCGCTGCTCCAGGGTGACGGTCAGGTTGCGCAGGCTGCCGACGATGGCGCCGCCCGCGCGGGCCGAGAGGACCAGGGTGGAGACGAGGACGGAGAGCTCGCGGGAGGGCAGGCGGTCGGCGAGTTCGCCGAGGGACTCCTCGATGGAGTGGCCGAGGGCGAGGCGGTGGGTGACCCGGCCGAGTTCCTCGCCGGCCGGCGCGTCGAGCTCCTCGGCCGCTATCCCGATGGCGGTGCGCAGGGCCAGTCCGGCCTGGGTGGCGTTGGCGAGGATGCGGGCGAGGTCGGGCAGCTGGTTGATGAAACGTTCCGTACGGCGGGCCCGCTGCCAGTTGAGGAAGGCGTTCGCCGACCAGAGGCCGGTCAGGCCGGCGACCGGGCCGAAGAACGGGGCGAGGAGCGCGGCGGCGACCAGCCAGAGCGCGGCCACGGCCGCCGTCATGTACGCGAAGAACTCGCCGGGGGTGAGGTCGAGCCCGGTGGTGGCCAGCTTGAGTTCGATGCGGCGGCCCAGGGCCGTACGGCGCAGCCGGCGGTCCAGGGTGCGGAAGCGGCGCCGGCGGCCGGCCGGCTCGGGCTCGCCGGAGGCGGAGAGGCGTTCCAGCAGCGCGGCGCGCTGGGAGCGGCCGCCGGCGTAGGAGTGCAGGCCGAGGACGAGCAGCGCGCAGGCCAGCAGGGTGGCGGCGAGGGTGAGGAGTACGGGGGTGGTCACAGGGCGATCCGGGTGGTGAGTTGGTCCTCGGTGGCGGCGACCCCGAAGGCCTGTGGGATCGGCTGGTTGTGCATGTAGAGGCGTTCGGCGACGCGGCGGGGCAGGGGGAAGTGCTCGAAGTGGCCGTGGACGCGGCCGTCGCCGCTCATTGGCTGGGCGGCGAACCGGCAGACGGTGGTGATCCGGAAGGGTTCGCGGCCGTGCGAGTCGAGGATGGCGATCTCGGTGATGCGGCGGGAGCCGTCGCCGAAGCGGGTGAGCTGGACGACGACGTTGACGGCGGAGTTGATCTGGTCCTGGAGGGCCTCGAAGGGGACCTCGACCTCCGACATGGAGGCGAGGGTCTGCAGGCGCATCAGGGCGTCCTCGGCGCTGTTGGCGTGGACGGTGGCGAGGGAGCCGTCGTGGCCGGTGGACATGGCCTGGAGCATGTCGAGGGTCTCACCGCCGCGGACCTCGCCGACGATGATCCGGTCGGGGCGCATGCGGAGGCTGTTGCGGACGAGGTCGCGGATGGTGATGCGGCCCTTGCCCTCGACGTTGGCGGGGCGGGATTCGAGGCGGATGACGTGGCTCTGCTGGAGCTGGAGCTCGGCGGAGTCCTCGATGGTGATGATGCGTTCGCCCTCCGGGATCAGGCCGGAGAGGGAGTTGAGCAGGGTCGTCTTGCCGGTGCCGGTGGCGCCGGAGACGATCACGTTCATCTTGGCCTGGACGAGGCCCGAGAGCAGCAGGAGCATCTGCTCGTCGAGGGAACCGAGGGCGATCAGCTCGGGGAGGGTGAAGGCGCGGGGGAAACGGCGGATGGTGAGGGTGGCGCCGGTGAGCGAGAGCGGCGGGATGATGACGTTGACGCGTTCCCCGGAGGGGAGGCGGGCGTCGACCATGGGGTTGGCCTCGTCCACGCGGCGGTTGACGGTGGAGACGATGCGCTCGATGGTCTGCATGAGCTGCTCGTGGCTGGCGAAGCGGAGCGGGAGCTGTTCGACGCGGCCGGCGCGCTCGACGTAGATGTGGTCGGGGCCGTTGACCATGATCTCGGAGATGGAGGGGTCTTCGAGGAGCGGTTCGAGGACGCCCAGGCCGAGGGCTTCGTCGACGACCCGGCGGATCAGCTGGGCGCGTTCGGCGGTGGAGAGGACGGGGCCCTCGCGGCTGATGATGTGACCGAGTACGCGCTCCAGGCGGGCGCGGCGTTCGGCGGGCGCGAGGGAGGACATCTCGGCGAGGTCGATCTCCTCCAGGAGTTTGGCGCGGTAGGAGGAGACGACGCGGCCGTCCTCGCCGGGGCGGGGGTTGTGGCGGTCGTCGGGGGTGGCGACCCGGGAGCGCAGGCTCATGTGTCTAGGTCCTAGGTCCTCGGGGGGTTGGGGTCGCGGGGCATGGTGGCGGTGCGGACGCGTTGGTCCCAGGCCATGCCGGGGATGACCGACTCGACCTGGATGGTCACGGTGGCGGTGACGGCGTCGGCGCCGACGCTCACGCGGACGTCGGTGGCCGGGCGGAGGCTCGGCTTGACCGCGGACTGACCGGCCTCGGCGCCGTGGCCGGCGGGGTCGGAGGGGGCGCGGGCGGCGGTGCGGGCGGCGGTGCGGGCGGCGGTCTCGGCCTGCTGCTCCACGTAGGAGATCCAGCCGAGTTGGATGCCGGCGAGGGCGATGAGGAGGAGTACGGGGAGGAAGCCGAGGTATTCGAGCGCGGCTTGGCCCCGGTCGGCGGGGGGTCGCGCGGCCCCGGCGGTGCCGCCGCCGTACGGGCAGGCTCCGCCCGGGCGCGCAGGGCTCCGCCCCGCACCCCGCGCCTCGAACGCCGGCGGGGCTGGAGGGGGTGCCGTGGGGCGCGGTGGGGTCGGGGGCGTCACGGGAGTTCCTCTTCCATCGGGGCGGCGGCTTCGCCGGAGATGGTCAGGGCGGTGTTGAAGCCGGGGAAGAACGCGGGGACCTCGAGGGACACCGAGACCTGGTAGAGGCCGCGGGCGGGTGGGGCCGGGCAGCTGGGGCTGGGCTTCCAGGCCGCCGTGACGTGTTCCCGGGCGGCTGCCTCGCAGGCGCCGGCGCTGCGGGTGACGGCGCCCGCGCGGGCCGCCTCGTCCGCCGCGTTGCCGGCCAGGGCGAAGCCGTACCCGATCAGGGCGCACTCCCACACCGCCGCGACGAGCAGCAGGATGAACGGCAGCACGCCGAGGAACTCGAAGCTCGCCTGGCCGCGGTCGCGCTCCGCCCTGGCCATCGTTCAGGCCTCCCGGGACACGCGGCGGCGCCAGGCCGCCACCGGGCCGGTGGCGCGGACGGCCAGGCCGGTGCCCGGCGGGGTGGTGGCGCCGGGGTCCGCCGCCGCGGGGCGGAGGAGGTCCAGTTCGGCGGCGAGGGTCCACAGGGCCTGCTTGACGGCGGACTTGTTGTCGAGGTCCTGGAGGCGGCCGGCGTCCACGACCGGCTGGAGCTCCTTGTAGGCCGCCGGGACCGGGGTGCGGGTCGGGCGGGCCTTGGTGATCTTCTCGATGAGGGAGGGCTGGATCTCGGTGTGCTTGGTCCAGCGGTTGACCACCACCTCTGTGTCCTCGGGCTTGCGGACCTGGAGGCGTTCCCACATCCCCACCATGCGCTTGGCGGCCCGCACGGCGATGACGTCGGGCGTGGTCACGAGGACCGCGGTGTCGGCGAGTTCGACGGTGGCGGCACCGGCGCCGGAGAGCTGGGTGCCGCAGTCGGCGACGATCAGCTCGTACCGGTGGCGGAGGGCGGCGATCACCAGCCGGGCGGTGCGTTCGTCGACCTCCTCGCCGCGTTCGCCCTCGGCGGGGGCGAGGAGCAGGGCGAGGCCGGTGGGGTGTTCGTACATGGCGTCGCCGAGGACCCGGGGCGAGACGTCGTGGATGCCGGTGAGGTCGGCGATGGAGCGGCGGAACTGCACGTCGAGGTAGGAGCCGACGTCGCCGGCCTGGAGGTCCATGTCGATCAGGGCGACGCGGCGGCCGGCCGCGGTCGCGGCGAGGGCGAACTGGACCGCGCAGAGGGTGGTGCCGACGCCGCCCTTGGCTCCGGTGACGGTGACCAGGCGGCCGCTGCCCGGGCCGTCCGGGGTGCCGGACCCGGCCCCGCCGCCCCCGCCGCCGCCCATGTGGCGGCGTACGCCGGTGGCCCACTGGGCGGCGCCCTGGACGCGGGCGGCGAGTTCCTCGTACGAGACGGGGAGGCCGACCAGGCCGCGGGCGCCGGCGTCCATGGCGGCGGAGAACAGGGCGGGTCCGGCGTCGGAGCTGACCAGGACCACGGCCACCGCGGGGAAGCGGAGGGCGATCTCGCGGATCAGGTCGAGGGCGGGCAGCGGGCCGATCCGCTCGTGGACGAGGACGACCTCGGGGAGGGCGTCGACCGACTGGGCGGCGTGCCGGGCGAGGGTGTCGAGGAGGGTGGTGGAGTCGGGCGCGGGTGCGGCCGGGTCGACGGCGGGGAGCTGGCCGACGAGGGTGACGATGGCGCGGGCGGCCTCGGGCTCGCCGGACGCGGGGAGGATGCGGGTGGTCATGGCCGGCCTCACTTGTCCCCGTTGAGGGTGTACCAGCGGTCGTTGGGGGCGGGCACGGGCGCGTCGGTGCCGGGCGGTACGAGGGCGAGGCGGACGTGCTCGGCGAAGGACTCGGCGTGGGCGACGCGCTGGACGTCCTTGCCGGCCAGGGCGAAGGTGATGGGGACGGCTTCGATGGTGCCGGTGGTCTTGCGGTCGCCGGACTTCTCCACGGGGGTCAGCCGGCCCACATCGATCACCCGGGCGTTGGAGACGAGGGTGACGGCGGTGTCGGGGTCGGTGTCCCGCTTGCCCTTGTAGGTGGCGATGATGTTGACCTTGTCGCCGGAGTGGATCTTCCCGGCGACACCGGTGGAGGCGTCGATCATGATGGCGACCTCCTGTTCGCCGGCCTGGAGCTTCGGCCGGTCCGCGTACATGCCGGCCTGGAGGAGGGAGCCCTTCCTGAGGGCGGTGACGGCGATCTTGCCCTGGACGGTGCCGAGGTCGGTGACGGCGGTGGCGGGGCGCCACCGCTCGGGGATCCTGACCTCCTCGAACTTCGCCGCGTCGAGGGGCGTGTAGGGGTTTATGTCGTTCTTGACCCGGTAGGCCACGACCTCGGGCCCGACCTTGGAGTTGACGTCGCCGATCACGGCGAGGACTCCGCCGAGGGCACCGAGTGCGCACAGGACCGAGAGGATCAGGAGGATGACGCCGCGGCGCTGGCGTGAGTTCATGGGCCGGGGACCTCGTCGTTCGTGGGTCAGGATCTGGGTCAGGATCTGGAGAGAGCCGGGATCGGGGTGGCGCAGAAGCCGCAGCGGTCGCCGATGAGTTCGAGGCCGCACCACCGGCACTCCTCGCGGCGGACGGACGCGACCAGCTGGTAGAGGACGCCGGTGTCGGGGATGGCGGCGGCGAACTCGATCAGCTTGGGGGTGGCCCACCAGGCGGGCGAGGCCGCGGGCAGCGGGTTCTCCAGCACGCCCTGGACCTGCCAGGCCGGCGCCAGCGCGTCGGCCGGCCAGTCGCCGGCGAGCTGGCCGCGGGCGAAGGTGAGGTGGGTGGCGAACTCGGGGCCGCGCGGGAGTTCCGCTCCGGGTCCGAGCTTCACCAGGTGCGGCGTCGGGTTGGCGAGTACGGCGAACTGGGCGCTGGGCGCCCAGGAGCGGGCGTGGGCCTTCAGGTCCACGGGTACCCGGTCGAGCTTGGCGACGGTGCCGAGGACCGCGCCGGCGTAGATGTAGTGGGTGAGCAGACGGGCGGCCGAGGCGATGACGCCGGGGCTGAAGTCGCAGACGGTGAGCTGGCGGAGCTGACGGGCCAGCAGGGCGGCGCCGAGCGGCGGCAGGTCCGTGCGGAGGAGCGCGATCCGGTCGGATTCGAGGATGGCGCGCACGGTGTGCAGCCGGCGGGCGGCGGGGGCGGGCAGCCAGGAGGGGACGAGGACCAGCAGGTGGCCGTGGCGCTCCAGCAGTGCGGTGGTCTCGGCGAGCGCCTGTTCGAGGTCCTGCCGGTCGGGCGGGTGCAGCACGGCGGCCGCCGGGGTGTGCCGGTCGGGAGCGGGCAGCACCAGGTCGGCGCTGGTGACAGCGATGGCGGTCGGCACGCGAATCCCCCCGTTCCCCTGCGCGCCACGAGGTCCTCCGCCGGCTTCCGCCGGCGGCCCCCGGACCGTCGCGCACGCGCGCGCATGCTGCGCGACCGCAAACGATCGGCGCACTTCCCTCCTGCCTCAGCACCTTATCCGCGTACCCGCGGACAGGGCAGGGCCTTGCCGATTCCCGCCCGAGCAGGACTTGTCGCAGGTGGCGGGAAACCCGGACAACCGGGAAGCGCGGGCCGATCGTTTCCGGCCAGATTGCAAAGACCCTTGACAGACGCATTGGTCTGGACCAGCTTGTGACCAACCGAGCGGCGGGCGACCCCACTTGCCCGCCCACCACCTGAACACTCCTGCGATTCCCACCGCGCGACTCCTCCACCCCTCCCCCCACGGAGCCCTCGTGAACCGCACCCCTCGCATACGGACGCTCGCCCTGCTGGGCGCCGCCACCCTCACCGCCACCGGCCTCACCGCCCTCGCCACGGGCACCGCCCAGGCCGCCGACGTGAACAACGCCCGCAACGGCGGCTTCGAATCCGGCCTCGCCGACTGGAGCTGCACCGGCGGCACCGGCAGCGCCGTCGCCTCTCCGGTGTACGCCGGCGCCGGAGCCCTCCGGGCCGCCCCGGCGGGCCAGGACAACGCCCGCTGCAGCCAGACGGTCAAGGTCCGGCCGAACTCCACGTACACGCTCAGCGCGCAGGTCCAGGGCAGCTACGTCTACCTGGGCGCGACGGGCACCGGCACCCAGGACGCGTCCACCTGGACCCCCGGCTCGGGCGGCGGCTGGCAGAAGCTGTCGACCACCTTCAGCACCGGCGCGAACACCACCGAGGTCACGGTGTACACCCACGGCTGGTACGGCCAGCCCGCCTTCCACGTCGACGAGTTCAGCGTCTTCGGCCCGGACGGCGGCGGCACCGGCCCCGGCCCGTCCGTCCCCGGCGCGCCCGCCGGACTCGCGGTTTCCGGCCAGTCGCAGACGGAGCTCACCCTTTCGTGGAACGCGGCCGGCACGGCGGCCGGATACCACCTCTACCGGGACGGCGTACGGGTCGCCACGGTCACCGGGACCAGCCACCGGCTCACCGGGCTCACCCCCGCCACCTCCTACTCCCTCCAGGTGAGCGCGTACAACCAGGCGGGTGAGGGTCCTCGTTCGGCCCCCGTCACCGGCACCACCACCGGCAGCGGCCCGGGCCCGAACCCCGGCGTCCCCCGGCACGCGGTCACCGGCTACTGGCAGAACTTCGACAACGGCGCCACCGTCCAGCGGCTCGCGGACGTGCAGGACCAGTACGACATCATCGCGGTCTCCTTCGCCGACGCCACCGCCACGCCGGGGGCCATCACCTTCAACCTGGACTCGGCCGGTCTCGGCGGCTACTCGGTGGCCCAGTTCAAGGCGGACGTCGCCGCGAAGAAGGCGGCCGGGAAGTCGGTCATCCTGTCCGTCGGCGGGGAGAAGGGGACCATCACGGTCAACGACTCCGCCTCGGCGGAGAACCTCGCGACCTCGGCGTACGCGCTGATGCGGGAGTACGGGTTCGACGGGATCGACATCGACCTGGAGAACGGGCTGAACGCCACCTACATGACCCAGGCGCTGCGATCGCTGTCGGCCAAGGCGGGCCCCTCCCTCGTCATCACGATGGCCCCGCAGACCATCGACATGCAGTCGCCGTCGAACGCCTACTTCAGGACGGCGCTGAACATCAAGGACATCCTCACCGTCGTCAACATGCAGTACTACAACAGCGGATCGATGCTCGGCTGCGACGGCAAGGTCTACTCCCAGGGCTCGGTGGACTTCCTCACCGCGCTGGCCTGCATCCAGCTGGAGGGCGGCCTGGACGCCTCCCAGGTGGGCCTGGGCCTGCCCGCCTCCCCCAGCGGCGCCGGCAGCGGGTACGTCCCGCCCACCGTGGTCAACAACGCCCTGGACTGCCTGGCGCGCGGCACGAACTGCGGTTCCTTCAAGCCCTCGAAGACCTATCCGGCCCTCCGCGGGGCGATGACCTGGTCGACGAACTGGGACGCGAAGGCGGGCAACGCCTGGTCCAATGCGGTGGGTCCGAAGGTGCACGGTCTGCCGTAGCCGGATATCGGGCATGTGTGGGGTTGGCCGGTTTCGCCTGCTTGACCGGCTCATGTCAAGAGCGCACGCTGTGCGCGTCCGCACGGCTACCCCCACACTCCCCACCCAGGAGATCGCATGCGGCTACACAAACGCCGACGGTCCGTCGTCACCGCGGCACTGCTGGCCCTGGCCCTCGGCGCGCCGGCCTACGGGATGAGCGCCACCGCCTCGGCCCCGCCGTCGCCGTCCACCGCCACCCAGGACGAGGCCGTCGCCCAGTACCGGATCCACGGGCCGTCCACCGCGGCCGACCGCACCGCCCTGCTGGGAACCGGCGTCTCGATCGACGAGGTCGACGACCACACCGTGGTGGTCAGCGCCGACACCATGCAGGCCAAACGGCTGAAGGCGCTCGGCTACAAGCTGGAGGCGCTCGCCGGCCCGCCCGACCGGTCCCTCCCCGGCATCGCCGCGACCCCGATGGACTTCCCCTCGGCCGACTCGAAGTACCACAACTACGCCGAGATGAGCGCCGAGATCGACCAGCGGATCGCCCAGTACCCGAACATCATGAGCAAGCGGGTGATCGGAAAGTCCTACCAGGGCCGCGACCTGGTCGCCATCAAGATCAGCGACAACGTGGGGACGGACGAGGCCGAGCCCGAGGTCCTCTTCACCCACCACCAGCACGCCCGCGAGCACCTGACCGTCGAGATGGCGCTGTACCTCCTGCGCGAGTTCGGCGAGGACTACGGGACCGACTCCCGCATCACCAACATGGTCAACAACCGCGAGATCTGGATCATCCCGGACCTCAACCCGGACGGCGGCGAGTACGACATCGCCACCGGCTCCTACCGCTCCTGGCGCAAGAACCGCCAGCCCAACGCGGGCTCCTCCTACGTCGGCACCGACGAGAACCGCAACTGGGCCTACAAGTGGGGCTGCTGCGGCGGCTCCAGCAGCAGCAGGAGCTCCGAGACCTACCGCGGGCCGGCCGCCGAGTCCACGCCCGAGGTGAAGGCGGTCTCCGACTTCGTCCGCAGCCGGGTGGTCGGCGGCAAGCAGCAGATCAGGGCCGCGATCGACTTCCACACCTACAGCGAGCTCGTGCTGTGGCCCTACGGCTACACCTACAACGACACCGCTCCCGGCCTGACCGCCGACGACCTCGGCGCGTTCAAGGCGGTCGGCCAGAAGATGGCCGCCAGCAACGGCTACACCGCCGAGCAGTCGAGCGACCTGTACATCACGGACGGGACGATCGACGACTGGCTGTGGGGCAGCCAGAAGATCTTCGGCTACACGTTCGAGATGTACCCGGCGAGCTCGGGCGGCGGCGGCTTCTACCCGCCCGACGAGGTCATCGAACGGGAGACCAGCCGCAACCGGGACGCGGTGCTCCAGCTGCTGGAGAACGCGGACTGCATGTACCGCTCCATCGGCAAGGAGGCGCAGTACTGCACCGGGGCCTGACGGCCGCGTAGGTGCCGGCCGGGCGCGGCCGATCCCGGCCCCGCCCGGTCACGGCGACGCCCGGCACCAGGGGGCGCCCCTCCACCAGGGGGCGCCCCCTTCGGCGCGTCAGTGGTCCAGGACGGCGAGGGCGTCGATCTCGACGAGGAGGCCGGCGGGGAGGCCGACGTACACGGTCGTGCGGGCGGCCGGCGCCTCCTTCAGGCCCTGGGCGTCGAAGTAGGCGTCGTAGAGCTCGTTCATCTCGGCGAAGTGGGCGGTGTCGGTGAGGTAGACGCGGATCATGATCACGTCGTCCCAGCCCGCGCCGCCCGCCTCCAGGACGCCGCGGACGTTCTCCAGGGTCTGGAGGGTCTGCTCGCGCAGGGTGGGGCCGGCCGGGGTCGGCGGCCGCCCTTCGACGTGCGGCAGGAAGCCGACCTGGCCGGCGACCTGGAGCAGGTTGCCCTTGCGGACCCCGTGCGAGAAACGGGCCGGCGCTTTGGTGTGGCCGGCCGGGGTGACGGCCTGCTTCGGCGTCGCGGTCATACGGTCCCTCCTGAGTAGTCCTGGCTTATGGCCCCGGCGGTACGGAGGACCTCCGGGAGCAGGGCGAGCAGTCCGTCCGCGCCGACGACCACGGTGGGCGCCGACACCGACAGGGCCGCCACCACCCGGCCGCCGGGCCCGCGCACCGGCGCGCCGACGCAGTTGACGGACTCCTCGTGACCGCCGAAGTCCGTGGCCCAGCCCTGCTCGCGCACGGCGGCCAGCTCGGCGAGGAACGCGGCGGCGTCCGGGGTGGAGCGGGCGGTGTAGCGGGGGTACTCGATCCGCCCGGCGAGCGCGCGGCGCTCGCTCTCGTCGAGGTCGGCGAGGAGCACCTTGGCGACGGCGGCGACCGTGAGGGGGACGGGGCGTCCGATGCGGGAGTACATGCGGACGGGGTAGCGGCTGTCGACCTTGTCGACGTAGACGACCTCGTCGTCCTGGTGCAGGGCCAGGTGGACGGTGTGGCCCGTGAGGGCGCCCAGGGCGGCGAGGTGGGGGTGGGCGACGCCGCGGATGTCGAGGTGCTCCAGGGCTTCCGCGGCGAGCGCGAAGAGGCGGGCTCCGAGGCGGTAGCGGCCGTCCTGCTGGCGGTAGACGTAGCCGTGGGTACGGAGCGTGCGGAGGAGGCGGAGGGCGGTGCTCTTGTGGGTGCCGAGCGCCTCCGCGACGTCGCCGAGGCCCTTGGCGCCCTCCGCGAGCAGCGGCAGCACGGCCAGCGCCCGCTCCACGCTCTGGCTCACGACCTGCTCCTCTCCGGCCCCGGTGGGTCAGCGGCGGAACCGGCCCGGGGGGGCGGGGCGTTGACCGGTGTCCGGGCGGATGTTAGACAGCACGTGGCGGCATCCGCAACGACCGTTGCACATCATGCAACACGGAGGTACAGGACATGGCCAGCGAAGCGATCCGGCGGCTCGCCGACGAGCCCCTCGACCACCGTTTCAAGGGCCTGCCCCCGGACGCCGAGACCGCCGGCCTCACCGCCGGCCAACTCGCCGCGCAGCGCCGCGACCTCTACACCGGCGGTTTCACCACCCCCGTGCTGACCCTGGACGCCGACGCCCTCGACCACAACCTCCGCGCCCTCGCCGCGTTCTGCGAGCGCCACGACCTGGCCTTCGCGCCGCACGGCAAGACCTGCATGGCCCCCCAGCTGTTCCGGCGTCAGCTGGAGCTGGGTGCCTGGGGGATCACCGTGGCCATGCCCCACCAGGCGCGCGTCTGCCGCGCGTTCGGCGTGGACCGGATCTTCCTGGCCAACGAGCTGGTCGACGCCCCCGCGCTGCACTGGGTCGCCGACCAGCTCGCCGCCGACCCCGCCTTCCGGTTCGTCTGCTACGTGGACTCCGTGCGCGGCGTGGAGCTGATGGACGCCGCCCTCGCCGGACGCCCCGGCTCGCGCGTCGACGTGGTGATCGAGCTCGGCGCCGGCGCCGAGGGCCGCACGGGGGTGCGGACCGAGGAGGAGTGCCGGACCCTCGCCGGCGCCGTGGCCGCCGCCGCCCACCTGCGCCTGGTCGGCGTCGCCGGTTACGAGGCCACCATGCCCGGAGCCGACGCCGGCACGGTCCGCGCCTGGCTGCGCCGGCTCGTCTCCCTCGCCGCCGACCTCGACAAGGACGGCCTGTTCGCCGGGCTGGGCCCGGACGAGGAGATCGTCGTCAGCGCCGGCGGGAGCGAGTGGTTCGACGCGGTCGCCGAGGTGTTCGCCGAGGTGCCCGTGCTCTCCCGCCCGGTGCTGCGGCTGCTGCGCTCCGGCGCGTACGTGTCCCACGACCACGGCTGGTACTCCGGCCTGACCCCGTTCAACCGCATCCCCGAGGAGGGCGGCCTGCGGCCCGCCTTCCGGCTGTGGACCCAGGTGGTCTCCCGCCCGCACCCCGGCCAGGCCTTCGTCAACGCCGGCAAGCGGGACATCGCGTACGACCTGGGCCTGCCCGAGGTGCTCGCGGTGCGCGGCGCCGACGGGACCGAGCGGCCGGGCGACGGGATCCGCGTCACCAAGCTGTCCGACCAGCACGCCTGGCTGGAGACGGCCCCGCAGGCCCGGGTCGAGGTCGGCGACTGGGTGGCCCTGGGCATGGCCCACCCCTGCACGATCTTCGAGAAGTGGCCGATGATCCCGCTCGTCGAGGCGGACGGCACCGTCGGCGGGCTCGTCCGCACCTTCTTCTAGCGGCCGGTCGTGGACCTGGTCATCCGCGGGGCCCGGGTCGTCGACGGCGGCGGCGGGCCCTCGTACACCGCCGACGTCGGCGTCCACGAGGGCCGGATCGTGGCGATCGGCCGCCTCCGCTCCGGCGGGCGCGAGACCGTCGACGCCCACGGCCTGGCCCTCGCCCCCGGCTTCGTGGACATGCACGCGCACAGCGACCTCGCACTGCTCCGCGATCCGGACCACAGCGCCAAGGCCGGGCAGGGGATCACCCTGGAGGTCCTCGGCCAGGACGGGCTGTCGTACGCGCCGGCCGGCGGACGGACCCTCGACCAGGTGCGGGCGGCCATCGCCGGCTGGAACGGCGACGGCGACGACGTCCCGGACCTGGGCTGGCGGACCGTCGGCGCGTACCTGGACCGGCTCGACCGCGGCATCGCCGTCAACGCCGCCTACCTGGTGCCCCAGGGCACCGTCCGCGCCGCCGTCGTCGGCTGGACGGACCGCCCGGCGACCCCGGCCGAGCTGGACCGGATGCGGGCCCAGGTCGCGGAGGGCCTGGCGCAGGGGGCGGTCGGGATGTCCTCCGGGCTCACCTACACCGCGGGCATGTACGCCGACGGCACCGAACTGACCGAGCTGTGCCGCGTGGTGGCCTCGTACGGCGGCTACTACTGCCCGCACCACCGCTCGTACGGGCGAGCCGCGCTGGAGGCGTACGCCGAGATGGTCGAGCTGGCGGGCACGGCCGGCTGCGCGCTGCACCTGGCGCACGCCACCATGAACTTCCCCGAGAACCGCGGACGGGCCGGCGAGCTGCTGGACCTGCTGGACGCGGCCCTGGCCGCCGGCGCCGACATCAGCCTCGACACGTACCCGTACACGGCGGGCTGCACCACGCTGGTGGCGCTGCTGCCGGGTTGGGCCAACGAGGGCGGCCCGGCGGCGGTCCTGCAGCGGCTGGCCGACCCCGTCGCGGCGGAGCGGATCCGCCACGCGATGGAGGTGACGGGGTCGGACGGCTGCCACGGCGTGCCCGTGGACTGGTCGGCCGTCGAGGTGTCCGGGACGCGCGACCCCTCGCTGGCCGGGCTCTGGGTGGGGCGGCGGCTGGACGGCTGGGACTCGGCCCGGCGGCTGCTGCTGGCGGACCGGCTGGGCACGGCGGTCCTCCAGCACGTCGGCCACGAGGAGAACGTCCGCGCGATCATGCGGCACCCGGTGCACACCGGCGGTTCGGACGGCATCCTGCAGGGCGCCAAACCGCACCCGCGGGCGTACGGCACGTTCCCCCACTACCTGGGGCACTACGTACGGGAGGCGGGGGTGCTGGGCCTGGAGGAGTGCGTGGCGCACCTGGCGGGCCGGCCGGCGAAGCGGCTGCGGCTGCCGGACCGGGGGCTGGTCCGCGAGGGCTTCCGGGCGGACCTGGTGCTGTTCGACCCGGAGACGGTGGCGGCGGGTGCGACGTACGCGGAGCCGCGGCGGCCGCCGGCCGGTATCCCGCACGTGCTGGTGGACGGTCGTTTCGTCATGCGGGACGGGCGCAGGACCGACGTCCTGGCGGGGTGCTCGGTCCGCCGTTCGCCCGTGTGATCATCCGGCCGCGCATACGATGATCCGCATGCTCGCATTCGCCCCGGCTGCCCTGTTCTTCCTGTGTTTCTGCGTGAGCGTGCGGGAGGACCGGCGCCGGTTCCGCAACGCGGTGCTGCTGGGTCTGACCTGCGTCAGCGTGGTGCCGGCGCTGCTGGGGCAGCTGCGGCACGCGCCGGACTGGCTGGCGCTGACGGTGGCCGTGCTGCTGTTCGTGGGGCCCGCGGTGGGGCTGCTGGTGCTGGGCGGGCTGCTGATGGCCAACGGCGTGACGATGATGCGCAAGGAGGGCCGGCGGCCCGCGAACCTGCTGTCGGGGATGGCCGGCCTGGCCGTCTACGTCATGGTGGCGCTGCTGCTGATGGTGCCCTACGAGGGCAACTCGCCGTGGTTCGACGCGGGGGTGCTGGCCCTGCTGCTGCTCTCGCTGTACGTGTCCTTCGTGTTCCTGTGCTTCCTCGGCTACGGCTTCCTGTACGGCCGGAGCCGGGTCCGCGGGGACGTGGACTTCGTGGTGGTGCTCGGCTCGGGGCTGATCGGCGGGGAGCGGGTGCCCCCGCTGCTGGCGTCCCGGCTGGAGAAGGCGCGGCGGATCCACGCGGCGCAGCTGGCGCGCGGCGGTCCGGCGCCGGCGCTGCTGGTGTCCGGCGGGCAGGGGCCGGACGAGCGGGTCCCGGAGGCGCGGGCGATGGCGGACTGGCTGATCGGGCGGGGGGTGCCGGCGGGGCAGGTCCGGCTGGAGGACCGCTCGCGCACGACCACGGAGAACATGGAGTTCAGCCGGGAGGTGATGGCTGCGGAGCGGCCGGACTACCGGTGCGTGGTGGTCACCAACGACTTCCACGCGTTCCGCGCGGCGATGACCGCGCGGCGGGCCGGGGTGAACGGGCAGGTGCTGGGTTCGCCGACGGCCCGCTACTTCCTGCCGAGCGCGCTGATCCGCGAGTTCGTCGCGGTGTTCTGGGAGTACCGGGGGACCAACCTGACGATCTGCGCGGTGCTGGCCGCGCTGGGGGCGGCCGCGGGGCTGGGGCTCTGAGCGGGGCGCGCGCCGGGGGTGGGGCTGCGCGGTGCGCCGGGGCGGGCGCCCCTCCGCGGCGCCCGCCCCGGTCCGTTCCCTCCGCTACAGGCGCTGCCAGAGGGCCGGGACGTTCGGCGGCTCCCAGCCGGTCTGGGCCTGGTGGCCCTGGATGCAGCGGTAGCTCGCACCGCCGTGGGTGACGGTGTCACCGGCCTGGTAGACGGCACCGGCCTTCCAGGTGCCACCGGGCTCCGGCTCCGGCTCGGGGTCGGGGTCGCCCCCACCGCCGGTGGTCTTCAGCGTCAGCCCGTACGTCTGGAGGATCGGGTTGAGCGGCTGGAAGAAGGTGGTGCCGCCGCTGGAGCAGTTGCCGGAGCCGCCGGAGGTCACTCCCTGGGCCTGGGTGCCGGAGATGTAGGAGCCGCCGGAGTCCCCCGGCTCGGCGCAGACCGTCGTACGGGTCACGCCGGAGATGGTGCCCTCGGGGTAGGTGACGCTGGTGTTGTGCTGCTGGACGGTCCCGCAGTGCCAGCCGGTGGTGGAGCCGGACCGGCACACCGAGGACCCGACGGGCTGCAGCACGGAGCCGGTGACCTGGACGTTCGCACCCCCGGCGCCCTTGACGTAGGGGGTGGCCGTCCACTGGGCGTTCGCCGCGACCCAGGCCATGTCGCTGCCCGGGAAGACGGACCCCTGGAAGGTGCCCTGGGCCACCCGGTTGAAGCCGCTGGTGGTGGTGCCGGTGCGGCCGCAGTGCCCGGCGGTGGCGAAGCCGTGGGTGGTGCCTTTGGTCACGGGGAAGCCGACGGAGCAGCGGCCGCTGCCGTTCATGTAGTACGCGTCGCCGCCGCGCAGGTCGTAGAGCGGGCGCGGGGCCTGTGCGGCCGGGACGACGCGGACCCGGGCCGGGTCGGTGCCGGTGGCCTCGACCAGGGCCCGCCCGGCGCCGGGGACGGTCTCCTCGACGACGACCGCGTTGCTGCGGGGATCCGTGTAGCGGACCGGGGTGGCGGCGGTGGCGGCCCGGTCGAGTACGGCCCGTACGGCGTCCAGCCCGGCCAGGGAGTGCGCGACCAGCCGGGGCCGGGCCCCGGCGGCCCGTATCGCGGCGGTGTCCGCGGGGCGGGTGGTGGCGACGGTCAGGGTGGCGGAGTCGGGCCCGTCCACCCAGGCCCCGGCGAAACCGGCGCCGAGGTCGAGGCGGAGCCGGCCGGCGGTGGCCCCCGCCCCGGCCTCGTTGGCGAGGCGGGTCCGGGCCTGGGCGGCGGTCAGGCCCAGGTCGCGCTGGAGGGCGGCGAGCAGCTCGGGCTGCGCCTCGGCGGTGCGGAGGGCCCGCGCGGCGGGGGCCGCGGAATCGGCGGTGGCGGAGGCGGCGGAGGTGGCGGAGGTGGCCGGGGCGCCGGCGATCAGCAGGCCGGCGGCGGCCAGGGCGGTACACGCCGCGCGGACGTGTCGCTTGGGCATGGGGGATCTCCTCGGTTCCAGGAGGCTGCGGTGGGGGTCTGCGGAAACCGTAGGGAGCCCAAGAGGTGCGCGGGAGCTGCCAGTTGGCCCCTCCCCCGGCGTTATGGGCGGGGCGGGGACGGCGCGGGGGCGGCGCCGAGGTGCGTTCATGCGCGCGGGGCCGGAGGATGGGGGTCCGGGGGGTATTCGAGGGAGGTACGAGATGACCGGTGAATCGGATCAGCAGCCCGAGGAGATCCGCCGCCCGCAGCGCCTGTACACGGGCGGCGAGCGGCCGTACGACCCCGAGGACCTGGTGATGGCGACGGGCGCCGACCCGACTCCGGAGCGGGTGGAGAAGGCCCGGAAGCTGATCGAGAAGGAGGGGCCGAACGTAATCGAGCGGTTCCTTCCCTGACGGCCGGCACCACTGGTCCCCCGGACCCCGGGACGGGACGGTCGCCCCGGGATCCGGGCCCCACCCCGGCTGAGCGGCGCCCAGGCACGCGGGACTCCGCCCCGCACCCTCCCCCAGACTCCGTCCGGGGCCCCACGCCCCAAACGCCGGCAGGCTGAAAATGCCGCCCCGGCACCGGGCCCCGCCCGCCCGGCGGAATCGCCGCGCAGCGGTATTCCAAGCCCGAGCGGCGATTGAGCGGGCCCCGGCAGAGCCAAGCCCCACAACCAACGCTCCGCCCCACCACACGGGGGCTCCGCCCCGAACCCCGCTCCTCAAACGCCGGAGGGGCTGAAGATGTCGCCCCCGCACCGAGCCGCAGACCGGACCGCCCGCCCGGCGGAATCGCCGCGCAGCGGCATTCCAAGCCCGAGCGGCGATTGAGCGGGCACCGGCGGAGCCGAGGCCGCGCAGCCAGCGCCACCCCCCCCCCCCGCGGCTCGACGCCGGCGCGGCTGGAGGTGCCGCCAAGCCCTGGCGGGGGCCGGAGGCGCCGCCCCGGCGGCGGTCAGGTCGCCGGGCTCGCCGCGCGGGCCAGCGCTTCGGTGTGGGCCGCGCGCGCGTGTTCCAGGACCGCCGCCGCCCGCCCCGCGGCCCCCGCGGCCGGGTGCCAGCCCAGCAGGTGCCGCCACACCAGCGGGGTCCCGGCCAGCGGCCGGGTGACCAGCCCCGGGGTGGCCGGGAACGTGGCCCGGCACAGCCCCACCGCCCGCCCCACCTGCACCAGGTGCACGCAGGACGCGGTGTCCGTCTCGTACACGCACAGCGGCGCGAACCCGGCCCGCACGCACGCCGCCGCGAAGCAGTCCCCGAAGCAGCCGTCGCCCGGCACGTCCGTCCAGGCCTCCGCCGCGAGCTCCGCGAGCCCGACCTCCCGCCGCCCGGCGAGCGGGTGGTCCGCCGCGAGCATCACGTACACCGGGTCCCGGGCCACCTCCAGCCAGGCCAGCCGCCCCGGCTCCGGCGGTGCGCTCTCGCCGCACACCCCGATCAGCGCGAAGTCGAGCCGCCCCTCGGCCACGCCGCCGGCGATCTCCCGCTCCGACCACGACGTGTGCGTCGTGACCGGCACCCCCGGCTCGGCCCGGGCGATCCGGTCGACCAGCCCGCCGAGCAGCGGCCCGTGGGTCCCGCCGAGCCGGTAGCCGCCGGCGCCCGCGCGGGCGAACCGCACCGCCTCCTCCTGCAGTTCGCAGAGGGCGGGCAGCACCACCCGCGCCCGGTCCAGGACCAGTTCCCCCAGCGCCGTCGCCCGCACCCCGTCCCGGCCGCGCCGGAACAGCTCGCCGCCCAGCGCCCGTTCGATCCGCTTGAGCTGCGCGCTGAGCGCGGGCTGGGCGAGCCCGAGCGCGGTGGCCGCGCGCGTCAGGCTGCCGGCCTCGGCGATGGCCCTGACCGTCTTGAGGTGCCTCAACTCCAAGTCCATGAGCCGAGCTTCGGACGCGACGGCCGCCACGACAAGACATAGGTCCAGACCAAAGGCCGAGGATCACCGGCCTAGTCGGGCCTCGCGCGGAACGTCCGCCGGTAGGCCAGGGGCGACACCCCGATCGCCGCCGCGAGGTGCCTGCGCAGCGACGCCCCCGTCCCGAGCCCCGCCTCCGCCGCGACGCGGTCCACGGGCAGGTCGGTTACCTCCAGCAGCCGCCGCGCGTGCTCGATCCGCTGCCGGGTCAGCCACTGCCCCGGGGTCATCCCCACCTCGTCGCGGAACCGCCGCGAGAACGTGCGTACGCTCATCCCCGCGTGCCGCGCGAGCTCGGCCAGCGCGATGGGCCCGCCGAGCCGGCCCAGCGCCCACTCGCGCGTCGCCGCCGTACCGGCCCGCGACGCTTCCGGCACCGGCCGCTCGACGAACTGCGCCTGCCCGCCCTCCCGCCACGGCGGCACCACGCACAGCCGGGCCACCCGGTTGGCGACCTCGCTGCCGTGGTCGCGCCGGACCAGGTGCAGGCAGAGGTCGACGCCCGCCGCCACCCCGGCCGCCGTCAGCACCTGCCCGCCGTCCGTGAACAGCACGTCCGCGTCGACCCGCACCTGCGGGAAGGCGCGCTGGAAGTGCTCGGCCTCGTTCCAGTGGGTGGTGGCCCGGCGGCCGTCGAGGAGCCCGGCCGCGGCCAGTACGTACGAGGCCGTGCACATCGACACGATCCGCGCCCCGGCCGGCAGCCGGCGCAGCGCGGCCGCCAGGTCGGCCGGCAGCCAGTCCCGCTCCCCGGAGTCGGCGGACGGCCCGCACGTGAACGGCGGGATGACGAGCGTGTCGGCGCCGGCCACGGCCTCCGCGCCGTGCTCGACGCTCACGCCGAAGTCGGCACTGGTACGCACCGGACGCCCGTCGAGACTGCACGTGACCACCTCGTACAGGGGCTCGCCGCCCGCCCCCTCGGCCGTGCCGAAGATCCGCACCGGAATGCTCATCTCGAACGGGTACACGCCCTCCAGCGCGAGCACCACGACCCGGTGCGCTCCACTCCCACCCATGGCCAGATCTTTTCACATCGTGTCAGTCCGGCCACTCGTGAAGCGAGTTCACCGCCAGCACCCTTGATCACATGAAGACGGCAACGAAGTCGCAGACGCAGACGCAGACCATGCTCGCGGTCACCCAGCGGACCCTCGGCGGCCCGGACGTGCTGGAGCTGAGCACCACCGCCCGACCCGAGCCCGGCCCCGCCGAGGTCCTGGTACGCATCCACGCCGCCTCGGTCAACCCCACCGACGTCTGGCACCGCGCCACCGGCGGCCTGGCCGGCGCCGACGCCCCGCCCGTACCGCTCGGCTGGGACCTCTCCGGCACCGTCGAGGCCGTCGGGATCGGCGTCACGCTGTTCGAGCCGGGCGACGAGGTGTTCGGCATGCCCCGCCACCCCGCCCCGGCCGGCACCCACGCCGAGTACGCCACCTCCCCCGCCCGCCACCTGGTCCACAAGCCGGCCGGCCTCACGCACACCGAGGCCGCGGCGCTCCCGCTGGCGGCCCTGACCGCCTGGCAGGCCCTCGTGGACACCGCCGGGATCCGGCCCGGCATGCGGGTGCTGGTCCACGCGGCGGCCGGCGGGGTCGGACACCTGGCCGTCCAGATCGCCAAGGCCCGGGGCGCGCACGTGACCGGCACGGCGAGCGCCGCCAAGCACGGCTTCCTGCGCGACCTCGGCGCCCACGAGGTCGTCGACTACCGCACGACCGACTTCGAGACGGCCGCCACCGGCATCGACATCGTCCTCGACACCATCGGCGGGGAGTACGGGCCGCGCTCCCTGCGCACCCTGCGCCCCGGCGGCATCGTGGTCTCCCTCGCCTCCCCGGCCGAGGCGGCCCTCGCCGAGGAGGCACGCGCGCTCGGCGTCCGTGCCGCGTTCATGGCCGTCGAGGCCGACCGCGCCGGCATGCTGGCCGTCGCGGAACTCGCCGCCTCCGGCGCCCTGCGGCCGCACGTCGCGACCGTGCTGCCGCTGTCCCGGGTCGCCGAGGCCCACGAGCTGTCGGCGTCCGGCCGGACCTCCGGAAAGATCGTCCTGACCACCGACGCGGATGCCGCCGACCACAGGAGCCCGCGCGCATGACCACGTACGTACTCGTCCCCGGCGCCTGGCACGGCGCCTGGGTCTACCAGCGGCTCGCCCGCGAGCTGCGCACCGCCGGCCACGAGGTCCACGCGGTCACCCTCACCGGCGTGGGCGACCGCCGCCACCTGCTCACCCCCTCCGTCAACCTCGACACCCACATAGCCGACGTGGTCAACCTGATCACCGACGAGCAGATCGGCGACGCGGTACTCGTCGGCCACAGCTACGGCGGCATGGTCGTCACCGCCGTGGCAGACCGCCTCCCCGAGCGCGTCCGGGGTCTGGTGTACGTCGACGCGATGGTCCCGGACGACGGCGACTCCGTCTGGTCCCTGGTCACCGACAACGAACGCGCCTGGTACCTGAACGGCACCGGGGACACGGGTTTCACCAGCGCCCCGCTGCCCTTCTTCGACCCGCGCGCCACACCGCACCCGCTGGCCACGCTGCTCCAGGCGGTGCGCCTGGAGGGTGACCTGAGCCGCTTCCCCCACAAGTCGTACGTGTACGCCACCGGCTGGCCGACCCCGTCACCGTTCACGGAGCTGTACGAGCGGCTCGCCCGCACCCCGGGCTGGCGCACCCACGCCGTGGACTCCGGCCACAACGTGATGCGGGACGCCCCCGAGGAACTGCTGGCGGTCCTGCTCCACCACGCCTGACCGTTCGGACATACAAACCGATAACCGCCGCATATGGGGAGCATTGGCGTTACTCCGGACGACCCCTCTCGTTAACCGCGCAACCCGCTCAAGCACGGAGAGGCAGGCCGCACATGCCCGAGGTCGACGTCGACTGGGACCACCCGACCGACCCCAAACCCGGCTGGACGCTGGACCACGTACGCGAGTACGTGGACACCGCCGGAGCGGGCGGCCACATCTGGCGCGGCGTACCCACCCTGCTCCTCACCACCATCGGCCGCACCACCGGCCGCACCCACCGCACCCCGCTGATCTACGGCGTGGACCCCGACACCGACCGCCTCGTGGTCGTCGCCTCCGCCGGCGGCGCGCCCGAGCACCCCTCCTGGTACCGCAACCTGGACGCCGACCCGGAGGTCCGCGTCCAGGTGGGCCCGGCCGTCTCCCATGCCAAGGCCCGCACGGCGCTCCCGGAGGAGCGGGAAGCGTTCTGGGGCCTGATGACCGGCCTCTGGCCCGCGTACGACGACTACCAGTCGGCCACCACCCGCGAGATCCCCCTGGTCTTCCTGGACCGGTGCGCGTAAAGCGGGGCGGGGGCGGCGGGGTCCACCCGGGCGGGGCGCGGACCGCGAGCGGGACAAGGGCGGGTGGGGCCACGCGACCGGACCGCGCATACGGGCGGAGGTGGGGTGGCCGGGCCCACCGGACCGGAGCGTGAACGCGGGGCGGGGGTGGGGGCGGCTGGGCCCACTGGACCGGGGGCGTTGGTTGCGTCGGGGTGGTTGCCCGTCCGTCCCATCGTCCTTCCGGGGCCGTCCGCCCTGTCAAGGGCGCTCCTTCGTCGCGT